>NZ_JAKSYP010000228.1:0-9790 GCF_022829625.1 Methylobacterium sp. E-046
GCCGGAAGGTGGTTGGCCTCGGCCATGCGCCTGCGGCCCATCTCGCTCTGAATTCGACCATGCATCTGCTGGGTGGTGAAGCCCAGCCAGTGCGCCATCGGTCGGCGCACGATCTTGCCGGTGGCGTCGGCGTAGGAGACCGTACCGTCGCGATGGTCGATGCCGCTGGCAGCTAGTACGTCGCCGGTGAGGCCAGCACGCGTAACCTGATCGGCAAAGGTCTGGGCGGGCTCAGCCTCACTGGCGGAAGGCGCTTCGGGATCCTTGATCAGAGCCTCGCCCTTGGGCTTCTGCGCGGCGTGCTCGACCCGCTCAGCCGAGGCGGCGACGACGTACCGGGAGCGCGCCACGTTGAGCAGCTTGCCCCAGCCCTCGAAGGTGCCCTGCGCGCCGTCGAGCGCCTGGAACATGATCCCGGGCAGATCCCCGTCGCGTTCGCCGGACTCGCGGATGAAGGCGATCATCTCGGGCTTCGACATCCGCAGCGTGCGGTCGGCGACGTGCATCGACATGGCATGGGCGGCAAAACGGGCGGCCCACTGCTGCGGAGTGCGGAGTGGGCTGTCGAGGTCGTAGGCGCGGAAGTCGAGCTGCGCGAACTCCTCGATGCCGTCGGTGGCCTCGTCCGGCTCGCCGGCTGGCGTCGCGGTGGCGGGCTTGCGGACGACGCGAGCGAGGCCGGCGGTCAGGTCGGCGGCGCGCTGGCGCAAGGTCGGGCGGTCGGGCTGCTGCCGGCGGAATGGATTGAGCGAGGACATAGGGAAGCCTCCAGGGATCACGGGATCAGGGGACGGAGGCGCGACGGGCTGCCCGCCGCGTCGGTGGATCAGAGCAGGGAGGCGAGGCCGGTCAGCACCATGCCCCCGCCGATGATGGCGACCGCAGCCAGCAGCTCACCGGCCGTGTCGAGGAAGCGCAGCGACCGGCTGTGCGCGGTGTCGGGGCGGACGGGCGTCACGGCCTGCCAGGGCTCGATCTCGCCGGGCACGGGCTCGTTGGGCAGGTTCAGGAACCGGCCGTCAGCGGTGAGGCGGCGGCGACCCGTGCGGGGGCTGTCGCTGCGGACCGGAACGGGCTGCGAGAAATCGGGGATACGGACGTGCTTCATCGTTCGCGCTCCTGGTGGGGCTCGTGGCGGTGGGTCAGGGAGATGAAGGGGTGCGGGCGCCGATCAGGCCGGCGCGGGCACCGTTCAGTCAGGGGAGGTGTGGGCCTTCGCTGCCGAGGCGGTCAGCGGCAATGCTTCAAGGAGTGCCACCAAATCCGAGCGGAGGATGACTGTGCTTGCGCCCAGCTTTCGCGCGGGCAAGGCGCCATCGGCGATCATCTGGTAGATCATGGACTTGCTCACGCCGAGCACGGTGGCAGCATCTTTCGGACGATAGGCGAGCGGCCGGGGAGCCTGCGTATCCGGACGGGCCGCTCGGGTCGGCTCTGCTTCCGGTTCTGATCTGGCGGCCATCACTGTGCCTTTCAGTGCGCGGCCATGTGGCGGGCCAACTTGGCGGCGCGCCACGCGGCGGTGAGGCAGACTGACATGGCCTCTCCCCAGCTGCAGCCGAACCGCTCCTGATGGGAGCGGGCGGCGGAAGCAGCGGCCGACATGATGGCGGCGCGGTCGAACTGACCGGCCCTGAACAGGGGCCGGCGGGTGGTGCGCACAGTCAGGTCGATGCGGGCCTTGGCCGAGAGAAGGCCGGGAGCAATGATAGGGCGGGCGTCGCGGCCGGCGCGGTCGATGCGGGTCCAAGAGACAGTGCGGTGAGACATCGGCTGAGCCTTGCTCGTATTCGATGCCTGGAGTATCATACGAGCCTCAGAGCTTTGTCAATGCCCCAGGTATCGTTTTTACCTCTGAGGTATCAAATTGAGGCCAGTGGATGCTCAGTAGCGAGATGGTCCGTGCGGGGCGCGCGCTGCTGCGATGGGAGCAAAAGGACCTCGCCGAAGCCTCTGGTGTGTCGCTGCCGACCATCAAGCGGCTTGAGGCAGTCCCGGGCGCTCTCTCAGCTCATGGGCCGACTATCGCCGCCATGCGACGTGCCTTCGAAGCCGCCGGCCTGGAATTCATCCCCGAGAACGGCGGCGGGGCCGGGATCCGGTTCCGCGAGCGGAAGGGATAGGCATCGGGGCAGTCAGGCTGGCTTCGAACGTGCTTCCTTCATGGTTCTCGCTGCGGGGCTCCTCGCGGGCGGGGTACTCGCGGCGCTGAGACCATGAGCAACCCGGAACCAGACGAGATCTTTCGCAAGCGTCTGCTGCGCGTTGTGGCCGAAATAGATCGACACTTCGCCCTGGTGGCTGCCGGCACCTATCTCGACGACCTCGCGCGGAAGTACGGTCGCTTCCGGACAGGCGTACCGTTGAAAGGCGCCGGCCTCAGACCCGGAGGCACGCTATGACGCCGGACTTGAAGCGGTTGTGCGAGGCGGTTCGCGTGCCACTGCAGCGAGCCCCGGTGACGGATCCAGACATGACGGCTGAGGCTGTCGTCCGTGCCGTGCTGACGGCACTCAAGCGGCCAAGCGCAGAGGCGATCGATGCCGCGTGGGACGTAGCTGTTTCGGCTCCAGACGGTGGCACGCAGCGCGCTTCAGCCGCCCGCGAGTTCGTGGCGATCGTCGACCACATCCTCATGGGCCCGGCCTGACTTCTTCATCACCTCATCGAGGTACGTAGATCGAGCCCGCATAGGTAGCAGCGCATGAGCGATCCCGAGTCCGACGAGCTATTTCGCGCCCGGCTGCTGCGCGTCGTCGATGAAAACGATCGCCGTTACGCCCTGGTCGGGGTTGGTTCGCAGCTCGACCGACTGGGCCGCAAGTACGACTTGTACAGGACTGGTGTACCGCTGAAGGGCTTCGACGGCTTCAAGGACGACCTCACTGGGGACGACGCCTGATCCCATCCGCCGCCTCGTGGAAGAGGCGCTGAAGGCGAGGCGATCGTAGGTCCGCCGGTCAGTCGCTGTGGCCTGCCGACCACGCAAGGCCTGAATGTGCGAACCGTAAAGTTTTGGACCTAGCCGTCCGTTGCGATGTCTGTACATCGATAGTCACGCGCCACTAGGTAATCAATAATGCCCGTCTTTCTCTACGATCGCCTCCACCGCTACCTTGTGATCGGGTGTGTCTGCGGCGGGCTGGCGATGATGGGGGCTGCTTGGATCTGGGACAAAGTGTGATTTCTCGACTTACCTGCCAAGGCCAAGTGCGGCACCGCGGAGATCCTGAGTGCGCGAACTGATGTTCCCCTCCGGACACCTGAAGCCGAAGGGCTTCCTGAAGTGAGCGATGACGCTCAGCCCCTCGGCGTGGGCGATATTCTCAGCCTCGCGACAAAGCTCGCCGAGCGGATGCTTCAGGCGCGCAGCACGGGGCGCACGTTCTCGGTGGATGATTTGGCTGTGGTCGTGAAGGCGGCAGAACTCCTTCTCGCGCTTAACGTGCCCTGGCCGGCGGTTGTGACCGAGATCATCGACATTCTCGTCGCCCATGGCGAAGCCATCAGCGCGGTCTTAGGCAACGCAGATGCTGGGGCTCGGCGATTGCCTACCAGCGAGCCGCCTTCATCTAGCGGAAGATGCGTGGGGAGCTATGACGCCTGACACTGCTGATCAACGCCTTCTCCCATGACAAGCCGAGAGGACCAACGATGGTCGAGCTGTTACCCAATCGTCGCGTTAACCTAATGACGCCGACGGCCAGAAGGGCGGCGCGCCAGACGAACGCGGATCAGGTTCAGCAGGACGTCGACGCCGAGAAGCAGGCGTTGGAAGAGCGAACGGTACAATTGCGAGCGAAGCGACTAGGGCGGGAGAAGGCCGTCTCCTGAGATGATCTTCACTGAGTACCTGAAGGCGGAGGGCTACCTGAAATGAGCGAGGCCGGCGATCAGCCCAACGAGATGGCTGAGGTCGCCAATATGGCCACAGTGATTGCCGACCGCATCCTTGAACAGCACGCTGCGAATAGCCGAATTCAGCCTGAGCGGTTCAGGATGCTCGTTCGGCTCGCGCAAATGCTTCTGGACAATGGTAAGCCTTGGCCACCGTCGGTGGATTACGTCATCATGGAAGTCGCTAAGCGAGTTGAGGAGGCCAGACCTTCGCCTGCGAGTGCCGACGGCGGAACCAGGGGTGACGATGTCGTGGCGAACCTGACGCGCACCCTTCGTGCGATGAAGCGATCAAGTGGCTAGGAAAGCTAAGGGGTTCGAGCTGACTGGTTTGCCGGCATCATCCTCATAGAGGAGAACGGCGGCGGGCGGGGGCGCGGTCTAGAATGGCTTGAGGGCGAAGGGTCGTCTGAAGTGAGGATGACGCCGCTCAGGATGAGGATAGCTGTTTTGGTTGTGGCAGCGGGAGCCGTGAACGTTCTCAACGGGCTAGGCTATCAACATCCGCAGTTTGTGGTGCTGGTGGCGGGTTTGATAGCCGCTGCCATAGTGGCGATATTCAGCTGACCCCGTCCCCCACCTCGTGGGAGAGGCGCTGAAGGCGAGGCGCGTTAGGTGGCCTGCCGCCCAGCGGCTGCTGCCTCGACGATCAGGCGATGCATGGCGGCGTCCTCCTTTGCCCGCATCAGGATGATGCGAGCGGCGGTTCGTGCATTGGCGGCTCGAATTTTGGCTCTAGGTTTCCCGTCCCGCAGGGCACGTGTGGCCATGTTGCGGAACCAGTGCGCATCGGCGATCGCTACCGTGCAACGCTCCGCGAGCGTGCTGTACTCGGCCGGGTCTCGGATCGTGCTGGCGGGCACAACGGCACCCTCCTTCGGAGGCAATCAGCTCAGGCTGGCAACGATTATACCATCAGGCAGGGGTCCTCATCCGAACCGCAGCTCGTCTTCAACTGTTGGCGAACAATGAACCAGTTTGTCACCCACGCTTGCAGAGGCATAGGATGAGCCGCCCCCGTCGTGTTGGCCTGCCTTGGTACACCCTGGAGAACTATCCGGCACTGCGCACAAGCCTCGACGATGGTGCGAAGCTGCCGCCCCTGTACGACACATGGCGGATCGCTACCGAGCAGATGGAGCAGGAGGTACAGCACAGCGGCGTCGAGGTCGTGCGTGTGCCGATCGAGCCGAACGCCTTCGCGGCATGGTGCGCACGGAACGGCGGACAGAGTGGTGGTGCGGCGCGGGCCAGATACGCAGCCGAGATGCTCGCGCAAGGCGCTGCAGCCTGATCCGAGCGCTGCTGACCGTCATCATCACCGAAGAGAGTGACGAGGGGCCAGAGATGCTACACCGAGCCCTGGGCCTGTAGCTCAGTGGTTAGAGCCGACCGCTCATAACGGTCTGGTTGCAGGTTCGAGTCCTGCCGAAATCATCAAGCCATAAATGCTTATGCAAAGGATTTTTATAACTCAGCACCTACCCAGGGTAAATTTCGTGCTGCCGGTCTAGATAAACCAGAAAAAAGGCGCTTTTGCATCTAAAACCGTGAACTCGCGCTTCTCCAGTTACGCGCAGTTCAAACCAAGTCAAATCAGGGCTGAATTTCTCAAGATCTGGACTTCTAGGAAGTACGTTTTTATTGCCATGAATTGTATATCCGAGTCCCTGCTTGTCGCCGGGCGCCCCAGATGTTTTATATATGCTAGTCCAAGATGTCTGTGTGACTTTACGACAAAATGAGCTAAAGGCTCTAAGTTCGTCTTGCGTCCAGGACGATAAACATTGGTGTTCGTGACGATAATATTTCAGATTAACGAAAGCAGTATCGTTGTTTGTTCCGTCAGACAGACTAAGCAGCGCAGCTTCTCTAATCTTTAGACTTACTGTTTTATCGTTTGTATTTTCGGCCTGCTTCTGAACTATTTTCTTAAGCCTATTTCGGTTCGACATCACTCGTTTGCTCATAAAGTTCGCGATAGAAACGAGCCATAGTTTCTTTCCGGATCGGCTCTCTGCACCAAGCTTCGTCCGGCAGACCATTCCTTGCTTCTATCCACGGAGCTTCCGCATGCGTCATGCGCTCTAGGTGCTTGGCAGAGAAATCGCCGTAAGTTTCAAGGATCGTGGACAGGTGCTCTACATCGTCAGGGGCAATACGGGGCATCTGTTCCGGAACCGGTAGAGCACTCCACCCCGCATCCCGATAGACCTGATATACAGAGTCGGCCACTGGACCATGCGCCCAAGCTTGCATGTCCTCGTCAAACAGCGGGGTGTCCCGCAGCGCGAGCGACCACGCCTGAGCGTAATAGACCAGTTTCTGCAGCTTGAGATGTGTAACTGCGTCGCCAGCCTCTCGGTCGATGTTACCGAGAAACCAAGCCGCAATGTCATTCGCCTGATAGGGCGCGGGCATGGGCCAACCTCCGTGCCTCAGGTCATATAGGAACGAGGCCAGAACGCCCAATCACAATTTGAGGGTAGCAGCGTCGCAGATCCCACTCTGTCACGCATGCCCCATCGTTGGAGCGCCTTCGTTGTAGCAGTCGGTGTCTTCGACACCCGCGCCCCGGCGGCTGTCCTGCCGGGATGCGCTATGCTCTCGCGAGATCATGCATCCGCCATCGGTGAGTCCGGGCCGTCCTCTGAGGGTGTGCCGTCGTAGCCTTCGAGCCAAGCCTTCCGCTCGGGAGAGTTGGCCGGGTATGGGCAGCTGTCCTTTGGCAAGCCGATAGCTCGCGCATGCGCGCCCTCAGCAATCGGTTGCACGTTGGGAGGCAGGCGCGTGTCCATCGTCGCACCGTAGGCTGTCCGTAGCGCCTACTTAGAACTGCCTTTTGGGTTGAGTAGGGTCGAAGCCGCGCAAGAAAAAGCCCACCGCGGTAAGCCGGGCGGGCTGAAGGTAGGGACGTTCGCTGCGTTGGACGAACGTCTGTCAGAACCGTACCAGCACCTGCCGCGAGGGTAAGCCCGCGCCGGTGACAGATCTGGGCGCCTGAAGGCTACTCCGCCTTCGCCATCTGACGTCCATGGTTCTGTACGATGTCAGGTCTCGCCGGCCGGCTGCATCTGCCGTATGCGGCCTGTCCTCAAATCCGCCCAATGACGAGCGTAGGAGCGGTAGGAGCCGTCGCCTCCCCGTACTCATACCGCCCAAGGCCAAAGACTCTTCCGATGCTCGTTCATGAAGGCGAAGCGCGTACCCACTCGATCGACGAACGCCTCGCCTGGACCTTCGCCGCTATCGCGGGCGCGCTCAACACGGCCGGCTTCTACGCCTTCGGGTCCTACTCCTCGAACATGACCGGCAACGTCTCGGCGCTGGCGGATCACCTTGGCCTCGGCGAGTTGCGCTTCGCCCTGCAGGCGCTGGCAATCGTCGCTGCCTTCGTGATCGGCGCTATGGTCGCCACCTTACTCATCAGTGCCGGGCGTGAGCGGCGACTACGCGGGATCTACGTCTACAGCGTGCTCACCGAGGCGGGACTGCTGATCGGCCTCGGCTGCGCTTCGCCATGGCTACCCGACGAGAGCCGAGGCGCCATGCTCGCCCTTGGTCTCAGCTTCTTGCTCGGCCTCCAGAACGCAACCGTCACGCAGATCACCAACGCCCGGGTACGCACGACCCACATCACCGGCATGGTCACCGACATCGGCATCGGTCTCGCCAACATGCTGGAGCGTCATCCGTTACTAGACCGCGCGAAACTGCGACTTCACGTTGTGACTGTCCTAGCGTTTCTAGCCGGTGGCGCCGTCGGTGTTGTTCTCTACCGCTTGCTCGGTACCGGACTGCTGTTCGTCGCAGGCGCCCTGCTGGCGATGCTGGCCATTCCCGGCATCAATGCCGCGCGTCGGTTGCAGACAAGTTGACGAACCGCTGCCCTAGATCCCAACCCGTCGATCTTCTGCCCGCCGTCGCCGAGTGGGGCGCCAACATTGAGCGTCTCTCGCCGCATGCCTCGCCGTGCCATCACCTTTCGTTGGTCCGCTGGACCGCAATCCGGGAAAGCGCTCTCGACTTCATCGACTGGTTCGGTGCGGAGGCACACCGCTTAGGCTGGACGGCCTCGCAGTTGTTCGGCTTCCATCCCAAGCACGGTACGCTTCGGGCCGAGTAGTGCGGCGCGTTGATGGTGCACGGCGAGAAAGCGCACGGGGTCGAGTTCGCACGTGTAGTCTTCATGCGGACGGCAGGCTACCGAGGCAAGCAGAGTTAGCGGGACGGAGTGCTGATCTGGAAGTTCGCCACGAAGGGTGTAGGCCAGTGAAGGGATAGGCCGACATGCGGTTGGCTGGCTCGCGTCCACACCGCCCATCCAGTTGGCTAGGTCTTCACCGGGGTCAGTTCCTGCAGCGTGAGGTCAATCGCACGGACGAGCTGCTCGGCAGCGTGGATCACTGCGGGATCTCGCGACATCGCGATTGCGGCCTGTTGCAACGTGCGAAACTCTCGAAGGCGTGCGGCCGGGTCGACATCTCGGGCGGTGGCCGACTGTACGACGCCCTGGACCAGTTCGCGTGCTAAGCGCTCGTCGAGGGCCGGTGCCCTCCCGCCCGACGCCGGCGGGAAGGCCGTGGTCATGCACATTTCGGCTATCAAACGGATCGGCCTGCGCCACTTCGGATGACGTCCGCCATCCACTCGCTCGATCAGACCTTCATCCTCAAGGACGTCGCACGCCAGTCCCACGACCTCACCTCGCCGCCGCGCCGTGATCCCAGCGCGCTCGGCAAGCTGCAGCGTGCTCATGGGCTCGTCGGTGAGAGCGTTGAGGATGCGGGCACGGATTGGAGGTGGTCGGCTAATAGTCACACGAACTCCTGTTAGTCCTGCGAGCATCAGGCCACCCTCCAACGTGGCTGCTCCCGCAACGGTTTAGCCGTTCAGACCGTTCATGGATCCCTTGAGGAATATCTGCAGCCCGCCGGATGCCTGAGCCAATGCTGACGAAGCGATCTCAAGAAGATGGTGAGACAGCGGACCCGACCGGAGCTGGGCAGGCGCTGATGATGGGGGAGGTGGTCGCCAGTGTGTTCGAGGAGCACGGCGGCGTGCTGAACGGCCTCAGCCGTGAGGCGCTCGCCCGCGACCTCGCCGAGACGCTCCAGCCGCTCCTGAGTACCTGCACCAATGCGGAATGGATCGAGGCGATCAACGCGCGCCTGGGCCGACTGGAAGGTGAGACCGACAAGCCAGGACCGCGTCTTGAGAGGTTTGGACCAAACGGCCTCGCGGAGATGACAACACCGGTGCACTGAGGTCAGGCTCGGAGTGATGCCCAAACGAGTCTCCTGCCCTCGTCCTAGGCCCACAAGTCGAGGTGCACGGTTGGGGCGACGGGCTGCTCCACGCTCAATTCCGGCTTCTCCGGCCCGCCAGACTGCCGAGGCATCACTGGAGGGCTCGACTGCGTAGCCGGACGCGCGAAGAGCTTGAACGGCTTCGGACAGAACGTCACCGACAACGGTTATGCCGCTACGCTGACGCCTCGATCAGGCGCGTGCGTGCCTCGATGCAGCGCTCCTCGTCCGTCCGCATCAGCATGTCGATGGCAGCCGTCTAGACGATCTGCCGGATGGCTGCCTCGTCCAGGCCAAAGCCACGGGCGAACTCGTCGACGCGGCGCATCATGTGCGGATTGCGGCGCGCTCGTGCGCAGCTTCGGGCTCGCCGCTCATCCCTGGACCGGAAAGCCCATAATCACGGCGGTCATCACCATCGTGCGACGCAGCCCCGGGCGGGCCCCCTATGCCTTGGCTCCGGCCCATACCTCCGACAAGGCCGCAATTGCCTCGTCCTTGGTTTGCACCTCACCATCGAGCGGCTTCCGATCAGCCTCACTGTGCTGACACCCCGTGCAGGCCCAGAACCACGTATCAGCGTT
>NZ_JAKSYP010000231.1:0-280 GCF_022829625.1 Methylobacterium sp. E-046
ACGCGGAGGTGGCGCCGGACGGCGCCGCCGAGGGCCGCATCAGCCTCGACGGGCCGGCGATCGACCTGCCTTCCGAGGTCGCGGTGCCGATCGGGATGGCGATTCACGAACTCACCACCAACGCCGCCAAGTACGGGGCGCCCAGCGCGTGCTCCAGCTCGGCGAGCCGCTTGCTCACCGCCGAGGGGGCGATCGCGGCCCGTCTCGCCGCGCCGTTGAGTGTGCCCTCCTCGCAGATCGCCGCGAACAGGCGCAGCGTCTTGAGGTCCAGGCGGCTCAG
>NZ_JAKSYP010000232.1:0-2197 GCF_022829625.1 Methylobacterium sp. E-046
GATCAGCCCGGGCCGACCATCCTGTACGCCAACGCCGCGTTCGGTCAGCTTGTTGGGCGAGATCTGTTCGACATCGTCGGGCAGACCCCACGCTTCATGCAGGTCAAAGAGACGCTTCGGGAGACGCTGGATGCCTTTCACCTCGCGCTGGCTTCCGGCGAGGGCTTCCACGGGTACCTGACCAACTACCACGCGGCCGGCTCCAAGTACCGCGCCGAGATCAATTGCAGGCCGTTGCGCGCCATCGTCGGCCGCATCGAGATCTTCGTCTCGTTCGAGCGCGAGGTGGTCCGGCGTATCGGACGCCCCGCCGTCAGCGCGGCCGGCCGCTATGAACCTGTCGCGACAAGCAACGATCCGTTAACCGGCGCCTGGCGCGAACTCGCCATTTTCAAGCACGCGTAAGTTGTTCTATGCTGGTCACAGAAGCGAGAGTACTAAGTTTGCGAGATAATCTATGTCAGTTATTGGGTAATATGGAGCGATGAGCGATCAATTTAAGGAATAAGTAACACGTTCTGCCCAGTGTTGTTTGGAGCTGACATAGATCTGGATGATGCATCGGCGGACTCATCCGCTGGCCTCCCGCTCTGCCGCGCAGCAGCCCAGAGATTCGGGAAGGCACGATCATGTTCGGTGGAACGCGCACGCACGTGGATCAGGCCGCCAGACTCGACGCATTGGATCGCTCGCAGGCCGTTATCGAGTTCACCCCGGACGGCACCATCCTCACGGCCAACGCCAACTTCCTGACCACGATGGGCTACACCCTGCCCGAGGTACAGGGGCAGCACCACGCGATGTTCGTCGAAGGGGCCTACCGCGGCAGTGCCGAGTACCGTGCGTTCTGGGATGGCCTGCGGCGGGGTATCTTCCAGTCTGCCGAGTTCAAGCGCGTCGCCAAGGCTGGGCGGATTGTCTGGATCCAGGCGAGCTACAACCCGGTTCTCGATCGCACCGGACGGGTCGTGAAGGTCGTCAAGTTCGCCGCCGACATCACCGCGCAGAAGTTGCGTGCGCTGGACAGCGACGGTCAGCTCGCGGCCCTTCACCGCTCGCAGGCGGTGATCGCCTTCGATCCCACCGGCACGATCCTGGACGCCAACCAGAACTTCCTCGACACCGTCGGCTACCGCCTCGACGAGATCGTCGGCCGGCATCACAGCCTGTTCGTGGATGCGGCTGAGCAGGCTGGCGCCGACTATCGGGGGTTCTGGGGCCGGCTCGGGCGCGGCGCGTTTGCGGCAGGCGAGTTCCGGCGCATCGCCCGCGGTGGTCGCGAGGTCTGGATCCAGGGGACCTACAACCCGATCACCGACGCCGACGGCGCGGTGCTCAAGGTGGTGAAGTTCGCCTCCGACATCACCGCGCAGGTGCACGAACGCCAGCGCCGGGCTGAGGCGCAGCGGACCATCGGCGTCGACCTCGACGCGATCGGTGCCGCGGTCGAGGCTGTCACCCGGCAGACGGCCGAGGCGGCTGGTACGGTGGGTCACGTTTCGAACGACATCCAGTGCGTGGCCTCGGGTGCGGAGGAGTTGTCAGCCTCGGTCGGTGAGATCAGCCAGCAGGTCAGCCACGCCGCACGCATGGCCGGCGAGGCCGTCGAGCAGGCGCGGCACACCGGGGTCATCGTCGCGGGCCTGAGCGGGCAGGCGACGCAGATCGGCGAGGTCGTGAGCATGATCCAGGGGATCGCCGCGCAGACCAACCTGCTGGCGCTCAACGCCACCATCGAGGCGGCCCGCGCGGGTGCAGCCGGCAAGGGCTTTGCGGCCGTTGCCTCCGGGGTGAAGGCCCTGGCCGAGCAGACCGCGAAGGCGACGGATCAGATCCGCCGGCAGATCAGCGCGACGCACGCGGGTACGCCGGAGGCTGTAGCCCCGATCCGCCGGCGTCAGGTGCCGGGCCTGCCCGTGGCGGCGCGGCGGGCTGATCTGACGGACCGAGGCTGACAGCTCCGCCGCACCCGAGGCCACGCACTGGATGTCGTTGGAAACGTGACCCACCGTACCAGCCGCCTCGGCCGTCTGCCGGGTGACAGCCTCGACCGCGGCACCGATCGCGTCGAGGTCGACGCCGATGGTCCGCTGCGCCTCAGCCCGGCGCTGGCGCTCGTGCACCTGCGCGGTGATGTCGGAGGCGAACTTCACCACCTTGAGCACCGCGCCGTCGGCGTCGGTGGTCGGGTTGTAGG
>NZ_JAKSYP010000234.1:0-9355 GCF_022829625.1 Methylobacterium sp. E-046
CGGGCATTCCGGCATCATCGTGGTGCTGCTCGGGATCGCCGCCGACGATGCCCGGGTCCCGGTGCGGGCCCGGCAGGCGCTGCTGGCACCCGCCTGGTACGGGGCCGCCCTGGCGGCCTTCCTGGCCCTGTACTACGTGGGTCATGCCCCGCTGTTCGACCCGGGCCTGCAGGTCCCCGAACTCGCCAAGCTGGCGGTGATCTGACAGCGGCCACTCGGTAGAGGCTCTGCCTCCCGTCGAGGGAGGGGCGTGGCCCTCCGGCGGCAGATTGATCTGTCGACAGCCTCAACGCGCAGGAACTGCGCAGCGTCGCAGCCGTAGCCCTCCTGTCGCTGATCGATGCGGAGGCCATCATGATGTCGCTGGGCGTGTTTTGTGTCGTGGCAGGCGTCAGCATGGCTGCCGGGTCCCTATGGTCCCCGCGCTACCGCGCCATCCTTGAGGTGATGGGCGGGAGCCTGTTCATGGTCGGATTGGGCTTTGCAGGCGCAGACTTCGTGCTGGCATCCTGATCCGGCAGGGCCTTAAACGCTGCCGAGTTTCGGCTTTGGCGTAGGCTTGTATGCGCGAACCTCCGCACCGGGTCATGGGAAGCCGGGGCAGCAACGTACGCGTCAATACCCTTCCGCCCGTCAGCAGACTGACTGAACGAGACGGGGCTGGTCCGCCTCGGGCCGATGGGCCCGATGATCGGCGACGTGACCGTGGGGGCCGAACGCCGGCCCCGGCACGCGACGCGGACCTGATTTTTCGAGACTTTCGGAGACTTGGGGCGGCGCGCCGGGAGACGGCGTGTCGCCCTCATCGCTCCGCGGATCAGCGGACGGAGAAGGGCGACTGGTAGGGACGGCCGAACGGCACGCCGTTGTTGACCGTCTGCACCGGCGTCAGAAAGCCCTTGCCGTCGCGTCGGTTGTTGCGGGTGTCCACCATCGAGAGCGGGCGCTCGATCCATTCCATCACCGAGACATCGCCGGGCGCGCCGACTTGCAGGGTTCCGAGCTTCGGGACGCGGTCGATGATTCCGGCCGGCTTGTGGGTCGCCATCGCGATCACCTGCTCCAGGCTGAAGCCCAGTGGCAGGAACTTGCTCATCACCACCGGAAGGAACGGCATGCCGGGGGTGTTGCCGGAGAACACGTGCAGGTCCGACGAGATCGTGTCCGGCGGCGCGCCCTGCGCGATCGCAGCCTCGGCGACGGTGAAGTCGAACGAGCCGCCGCCATGGCCGATGTCGAACACGACGCCCCGCCGCTTGGCCTCCAGGGCGGCCGGCAGCAGCTTGCCGTCCTGAACGATGTTCGTGAACTGACCGGCGCTGTTGGGCGCTCCCGAGTAGCAATGCGTGAGGATATCGCCCGGCCGCAGCAGATCGAGAATCTGGCTCATCAGCGCCGGCGTCTCGACGCCGCCGATATGGACCATCACCTTCGCCGGCCGCCCCGACATCTCGCAGGCCTGGATGGCCCGCTTCAGCGGCTCGGCCCCATGCTTGAAGATGACGTTCTCGGACATCCGGACCTTGGCCCCGATGGCGAAATCCGGGTTCTCGGCGATCGCCAGGGCGCAGGCCTCCACCTGCGCGTTGTCGAGGTTGTACAGTTCGGCCACCGGGAAGGCGGAGAGGCCGTTGTTGGCGATGTGGATGAACGCGAACATCCGCGTCCGCGTCTGGGCTGCGATGTGGCGCCGGAGCGCCGCGATGTTGTTGGCTCCCGCGTCGCCCGCCGAGACGACGGTGGTCACCCCCGAGAACGGGACGGTCTCGTCGGCCGGGATGCCGATCGCCGAGCCGTAGGGATAGGTGTGGGCGTGGAGATCGACGAGCCCCGGCAGCACGAGCTTGCCGGAGGCGTCGATCGTCTGCTTGGCGCGCTCGGCGGGGATGTCCGGCTCGAGGGCGGCCACCACGCCGAAGCGGATGCCGACGTCACGCTTGGCCCGCAGCGACTGGCTCGGGTCGATGACCTCCCCACCCTTGATCAGCAGGTCGAAGCGGTCGGGCACGGCGGCGGCCGGCCCCACGGCCGCCATGGCGCCAGCGAGCCCGAGCCACGTACGACGCGACAAATCGGCCATGGTCCAACCTCCCTCGGGGCGCCGCCGCGCGCCGTTGGTCGGTGCGTCGGCCTGCAGATCCCGTTGCGCAGCGCACGTACTTCGACGGCGCCGGGCCGGAGCGTAGCTTTCGCAATGGTCAAGCTGCAAGGTTTCGGAGAAATCGTGCCTTGACGATCGCCAGAGATTATATCGGTTGCCGGCGGGCCGCCCCGGCCGAAGTCACCGGCTGCTCCGGGTTCCGGCAGACGGGCCACACGGCGTCGTGCGCCGAGAAGTCGGCGTCGAAGGACTGTTTTCAGGTTGCGCCGTTGGTGACCCGCACCACTGGGTTGGGTCGTAAGCGGGCGGGACGGCAATGTCCGCTTCGATGGCGTTGCCGCCCGAGAGCGGACCGGCAGAAATCCACACCCCTGAGGCACCCACGCAAGCTACATGTGGTGGCCGACGCGGGCTAAACGCGGAAGCGCCGCTTCGGAGAAGGTCCGCCGGAAGAGCGGACGGTCTCCTGCCGTGGGTGCTGCCGTCATGCTCCGGCTGTCGGGGCAACACTCTGTCGTCGACGCGCGATCAGCTTCCCCCGGAAGCGCAAGACATTTGCGTTCACCTCAAAGTCTGGATGAGGCGGCCACCGCCATCCTTCCAAGGCGCTGATTTCCAGCGGAATTCCAAGCGGCGAGACGGCCGACTGGTAGCTCTGCGGATGGCATGCGATTGGGCATGACGAATGATTTGCCCGCTGCCGCTCGCAAGACCGCTCATGCACCGCAATCGACCACGCCTCGAAGATGGAACACACCCGTCCCGGGAAAGCTCATGGCGATGTCTCAGCTTGGCAGAATCCACTGATGCACTTGACTCACCGTCTTGAGGAAGAGCCTCCATAGCCCATCACCTCATCATGAACCGGCATTGCGGCGTCTGACTGCGCCCTCTGCCATTGCGCCCGGCTTGCCCAATCCGATGGCCTTGGCGCGGGCGGAGCGCTGCTCAGCGTAGCGCGGCGTGACCATCTCGGCTCTCCCGAGGCTGCGTCATCAGCCGGTGTGGTCCGAGACCGACCGGATGGCGATAGCGATATGCGGTCCGGCGGTGGTCGCGGCCGCGGGGGGCGCGCAAGCGATCGCGCTCCAGCCTAGCATGTATCTGGCTCTGCAGGGCCTTCTGGGCCGAGCGGTTTGTTGAGACCGCGACCCGGTTGACAGGCAACCTTCCCGTCCAAGCAGACTTTGGACTTCGTGACCCATGACGCTCAGGGCGACGCGCCCCATGCCCTCGTCGTCGATGACGACGCCCTGATCCTGATGGAGGCCACCGCCATCCTTGAGGATGCGGGTTTCCAGGTGCTGGAGGCGATGAACGTCGTCCAGGCCCTGGGAATACTCGACCGGCATCACGAGGCGGTTCACCTGCTCTTCACCGACGTGCATATGCCGGGGGAGGCGGACGGCTTCGATCTGGCGCGACAGACCGCCGCGCGTTGGCCACACATCGCGGTCGTGGTCGCCTCCGGGCAAGCGGAACCGGAGCCCGGCGACCTGCCGGCGGGAGCGACGTTCATCGGCAAGCCGTTCAGCGCCGAGATCGTCCGGTACCATGTCCGCAAGACCCTTCCGGACGAGAGGCACCCGGAGCCGTTGAGAACCTAGTCGCCGACCTCGGGCGTTTGGTCGCCGTTCGTCGGGATAAGGCTGCTACGCCTCCTGGTCTCGTCTCACGCTGGGTTTGGCGCCGCGCACGGACCCAGCGGAACGGCCGGGATGGGCGCAAGGCGGCCCACCGGAGTTGGCCGGAAGCGGCCGGGCCGCTTCGGATCCTCTGCCTCACCGCAGCACTCGATCACCTGGAGTGACGACAGACACGCGTTGCCCATGCTCTGGTGCTCCGGCGTAAATCTGACTCGGTGAAGCGGCAGGTATGCTCGTCTACGGCAAGTCCAATTGGACAGGTGATCCGAACCACAAGCTCGATACCGTCGTAGCGCTGCTGCGAGAGATGGCGGATGAGCCGCCGGGCCTCGCCCGTCATGGCACGCTCGTCACGGCCTTCATCGTAGCCGGAGAGTTCGTCCAAGGAATTGCGGACGCGGCGTTCAGCGAACACGGTCACGACGCAACCTCAAGCGCGCAGGATGCCTCAAGCCTTTTCTTGATGAGGCTGGCGCGAATGGTTTGGGCCTCGTGGCGGACGGGCTTCGAACGCGCACTCGACGCGCCCGACATGACGCCGCTCGCCGCGCTGAAGCTGCCGGATCGGATCACGACGCGCTGGGCTGAAGGCTTCGCTTTCTACGCGCTCTACCCAGAAAGTTACGCGATCGCTGCTGCGCGCTCCGGCTTGGGACCAGGAACGAACGTGATCGGAATCCGGAGCATCGGCGTTCCGCTCGGAGCGATGGTGGCATCCGGATTGGGATCGGAGCGCCTGCTCACCGTGCGTCCGTCCGGGCACCCATTCCGGCGCAGAGTGTCGAACGATCTCACGGACCTCCAAGGCCGTCCCGGTCCCCATCAGGATGGTTTCGCGATTGTGGACGAGGGACCAGGTCTGTCCGGGAGCTCCTTCGGCGCGGTCATCGACAGGTTGTGCGCGTGCGGCGTCGCGGAAGATCGGATCGCACTGTTCCCGAGCCATCCTGGCGCCCCAGGCGCGCACGCGGAAGAAAGGCACCGGGCGCGGTGGCCCCGTATGAGGTGCCACGTGGCGCGGTTCGAGGATGTGGTTCTGGCCCGCGGCGGGCTCACGAGCTGGGTTGCGGATCTCGTCGGTCCGGTCGAGTCGCCACTCGTGGAGATCTCGGGCGGAAGCTGGCGAACGCTGCAGGGCCGAGACACGGATGCGTGGCCGCCGGTCAACGCGCAGCAGGAGAAGCGCAAGTTCCTCCTGAGAGCCGGTGGCAGCGCTTGGCTCATCAAGTTCGCCGGGCTCGGGCTGCCGGGCCGCACGAAGCTGGACCGGGCGCGGGCTCTGAACGCCCAGGGGTTTTCGCCGCCCGTCTCCGGCTACCGCCACGGTTTCATCATCGAGCGCTGGATGGAAGACGTTCGACCGCTCGATCTCTGCCGGGTCGCGCCGGATACCTACATCGATCAGATCGGACGCTATCTTGGATTCCGAGCGCGCTGCTTCGCATGCGGGCCAGATCGTGGTGCAAGCCTCGGCGATCTCCTCGCGATGGCTCGCCACAACGTGGGTGAAGCCCTCGGCTCCGACTGGGCGGGCAGGCTCGATAGCTGGACCGCCGATCGCCTCGCGGTGCTCGCAGAGCGGTCGCATCCCACGGAGATCGATGGCCGGATGCAACCTTGGGAGTTCCTGCTGAAGCCGGACGGGCGTCTTCTCAAGTGCGACGCCCTCGACCACCATGCCGCCCACGATCTCGTCGGCTGTCAGGACATCGCCTGGGACATCGTCGGCGCCTGCGTGGAGTTGCCGCTATCCAGTGCCGGGCAAGCTCGCCTCATGGCGATAGTGGCACAGGAAGCGGGGCGTCCGGTGGATCGCGAGCTGCTCGCCTTCCTGACGCCGTGCTATCTCGCATTTCAGCTCGGGGCCGCCGCAATGGCGGCTGACGCGGCGTACGACCTTGATGAAGGCGGGCGCCTGCGACGCTCGGGTGCGCGCTACGCTGCGCAGCTGCAGAACGTGCTTAGGCGATGACGCGTGCATCCGGATCGGCGTGAAAGAAGCGCGCGGCCGCGGCACGAACGGACGCCGCGCCGAGCCCGAAGGGCGCCGCGAGCGCATCATCCAGCGCCTGACCCTGCTCGTTGACTGCCGCCGTCAAGGTGCGGCGCCAGGCGAGGTGGGGTCCATACAGGTCCGAATGGTTCTCGGATGTGTTGATGAGGTAGCTCGCGGAGATCGGGAGGCTGGCGAGCTGCACGCCATGCTCCTGCGCGACTTCGAGCCATCGATGGTGAGAGCGCAAGATGCTGAACGGGTCGCGGCGGACTGGGTCCGCCGCATCGGGACGCAGCGACGCCACGGTGCTCGTGCCGCAGAGCCGATGGAACTCGCCGGGAAAGATGCCGGGATGTGGCAGGGCCGCCATCCGCTGGCTCTGAAAGTCCAGTATCGCCCCAGCCTGGATCAAGCCACCTACGTGCCCAGGTCCGATGCAGGCGCGTGCTGCAGCAACAGTGTCGCGATCGACCCAGTCATCGGCATCGACGAGCATGAACAGGCCACCACCCTGCGCCAAGACGTAGTCGTTGAGGGCGTGCTTCTTCCGGCCGCTGTCGTCGTTGTTGGGGCCGGTCGCCTGCACGGGCCAATCGGCGGGCAGGAAGCTCAGGCGTGCGTCGCCGTCCATGTCGGTTCGCGGTCGATCGTGGCCGACGACGAGGACGCGGAAATCCGCATCGGTCTGCGCCAGCACCGACGCGAGCGTGAGGTTCAGCAGTGTTTCGACGAGAGCCCAATTGCGGGCGCGTGCCCGCGGCACCAAGGCGATACCGAACGTAAACGGAGGCGGGTCGCGCATCATTGCTTGCTGTAGCGGGCTGAAGGGGCATCCTCAGATTGTAAGTGTAGGGCGGTCGTGCCTGCCCGCCACGTCAGCCTCGCGGGAGGGTAGTGCGCCCGCCGCGCGCGACGCTGATCGCTTGCCCCGGGATGATGATCCAGCGATGCGGCCGGCCATGCCACCGGAAGACGCGTAGCCGAGCGTCCAGCCCGATCAGGACCGCGGCGCATGAATCGCGGTCAGCACAGTTGAGACCGACGAGGAGCCGCCGAGTCAATCGGCGAGCGGGCGAAGCGACCCGTGCTGCCAGGCATCCTGGGCCGATTTCAGTCTTGGCCGTCCAGGGCCGAGTGGAATTGTTGTGATCACCGCCGGCTCGGAGTTCCTCCCCGAGGACGAAGACGTGGCTGGGATCCCGTTCCGAAAGCGAAATAGATAGGCACCGGTTCGCACTGATCGTTCCGCTCACGCGTTCCCCGAGCAGCGACAGATCATTGAGGGAACGCTTATGAAAGTTCGAACGCACAGGATGTTTACCACCGTGGCGCTGCTGTTAGCCACCACGGCCGCCCACGCCGAACCGTCAAAAGCCGCGGTTTTCGACTTCCAACTCGCCAATCTCGGTGCTCAGGGACCTACCGACGCGGACTTGGCTCGCCTCGGCCCGTTAAGCGATCTGCTGCGTGCTCAACTCAAAGATACAGGCCGCTACGTGATCGTATCGACAGCCCCCGTCAAAGCGGATGTCGCCAAGGGCGCAGAGCTGCGCAAATGCGGTGGCTGCGCGGATGATTTCGCACGCCGGCTTGGTGCGGACGTGGCGATCACGGGGGAGATCCAGAAAGTCTCGAACCTGATCCTCAACATCAACGTATATGTGAAGAATTTGAAAGATAATTCGCCTGAGCAGGCCTACAGCGTCGATATTCGCGGCGACAATGATCTCTCATTCGATCACGGGATAAAGTACCTCGTGAAAAACCGACTGCCGTTGCCCGGCGCCGAAGGCGGCGGCGGACAAGCTTCGCAGAGGTGAAACGAACGCGTCCACCCGACCCCAATCCGTGGATCGGCGGTGCTTAAACGCAAATGAGACATGCACGCGTGCGAAGGATCATTCCCGGTGGCGGCCGAGTTTGACCTTGGCGGCACCTGCCGGGGCTCGGAGCGTGCCGTGTACAATCCCTTCTTCTCGTCGATGATGCTGGCCGTTGAGGCACAACGTGTCGTTGAGCTGCGGTTAGTTCGTCTGGCCTGGGGCGGCAAAGAGGGACTGGCCGAGGCCCAGTCGATGGTGACCGAGAAGGTTCACGCCGCCGGTGAAGCCATGACGACGCTGATGCTCGGCGGCTCGCCCGAAACCGTCATCGCTCGCTACCGCGAGCACGTCGCTGCGAATACGAAGCGCTTGTCAGCCACCAAATTGGTCGCGCCTTAGTTGCAGCGAATCGGAAACACAGACTCTGCCACTCAGACAGCCAGATGAGACGGCCTTCATCGTCAAGGCCGCGTGCCCGGACGAGGACGCAGGGGAGTGCCGCCTCACTCTGTTCTACGCGGTCCTCGCCGAAGATCCCGCGAGCGGCATGCAGCTCGTCAGGGATACGGTCCAGAAAGGCGCTGACGTGACGCTGATCGAGATGTGCCTCTCCCAGGCTACGCAGGAGCCTTTGCCAGCCGCAGATCGCCCTCCGCCGCCCATAGGGTCATCTACCGCGCATTCTGCCAGAGCGATGTCAGCTCCCGGAACGCCGCATCGCCGTTCGCCTCCGAAGCCCCTTCAGATCCGAAGGATCGAGCCGATTGGCGCACGACCACAGCGTCTCGTGTAATCGACCAGTCGAACCGCCCCGGCTCCTTCGCGGAGGGCGTCACGCGCAGCGTGTGGGGGTTCGGCTTGAAGGTGATCATGAACAGCATGTGGGGGCAGACAGAGCCACCCGTTAGGGGACGAGAGACGATAAGGCCGCGTGGGACGTCACGCTGTTACCCATCGCTCGTGATCGGACGTGGCGACGCCGCGCGCGGTACGGCTGAGACCCCGGCGGGTCCCGAGGATCCGCCAACCATCGCGGCCGGAGTGGCGGACCGCGACGGGCTGGAGGCCCAGCGTCGGAGGAGCAGCGGCGCCGTCTTCAGGTGCGGCCCCGTCGGCGCCGTCGCAACAAGCTCGCACCTGGAACACAAGGGGCGGGCCTTCCTCATCGGACCTGATGGCAGATCGACTGGCTCGAGGCGGCTCCCCCCGCCGACCTACTCCGTTCGTCGATCAGAGCCACACCTCGCGCTCCCGTCTCGCCGCGCTGGCTTGGCTCGGCCTCCGGGCTCCCAGGCCCCGGAATGCCGGCTGCGCGCGATCAAGGGGTGAGCGCCCGCAAGCGACACACCTATCGTGCTCGCAGCCATCGGGCGCTCGTCAGGCTGCGGCGCGGGAGTACCCCGTTGACGGCTGGGCAAATGCGGCTGTCACAGCCCCCGCCGACGTAGCGGCAGCGGGCTCCGCACGCTGATCGCCAGCCCGGCGTTCCTTCCGGGGAACAGCGGCGGGTCCGGGATCCGGTTCCGGGACCGGAGGGGGTGATGCTGCGTGCCTTGGCGCGAGGAGTTGCTACACCGGGGCCGCTGGAACAACGACCAGTGGATCCCCTTCCCTTCAGGCTTAAGCACCTGGAGGAACCATGTCCAAAATCCTGAAGATCGCCACCGCCGCCACGATGCTCACGCTGTCAGCGAGCCTGGCTGTTGCTGCGCCGTGCAACGTCGGCACGACGACGAATGCGGCCACCGGGAAGGACAGCAGCTCGAATGTCGATGGGGGCTCGACCGCC
>NZ_JAKSYP010000239.1:0-25319 GCF_022829625.1 Methylobacterium sp. E-046
CGTCGCGCTGGGCGCCGCCCGCCTCACCGCCGGCGGCGACGGAACCTCAACCACCTTCGACGGAACCCTCGACGGTACCGGAGGCCTGACCAAAGCAGGACCCGGAACCCTCACCCTCACCCGCGCCAGCACCTTCACCGGCGGCACCACCATCGCCAGCGGCACTCTGCAACTCGGCGATGGCGGCACCAGTGGCAGCCTCGTGAGCGATATCGCCAATGCCGGCACTCTGGCCTTCAACCGCGCCGATGATCTCACCTACGCCGGTACCATCTCCGGGACCGGTGACGTGACCAAGCTCGGCACCGGCACCCTGACGCTGACGGCTGCCCACGGCTTCGCCGGGCCGGCCACCCTGGCGGTTGGCGGCCTCAGCCTCACCGCCACCGCCAGCCTCGTCGCCCCGATGTCCACCCGGCCCCACACCACCCTGGTCAACGCCGGAACTCTGGCCGGCGGCCTCACCAATGCCGGCACCGCGCTCAACGGCGGCCTGATCAGCGGCGGTGTCGTCAATCTCGGCGGCTTCACGAATTGCGGGACGATCACCGGCGCGGTCGCGAACACCGGCACGCTCACGACCAGTGGAATCTTAGTCGGCAGCCTCGCCAATGCTGGTCAGGCAGCCAACAGCGGCACTGTCACGGGCGGAGCGGGCAACACCGGCAGCCTGTCCAACAACGGCGCCATCGCGGGCGGCGTGTCGAACAGCGGCACGCTGGTCACCAGCGGCACCGTCGCGGGCGGGCTGACCAACACCGGCATCGTCACGGCCAGCGCCGGCCGCATCGACGGCGCCATCCGCAACGACGCCGGGCTCTTCACGGTCTCAGGTGCTGTAGCCAGCGACGGCACCTTCGCCAACGCCCTCGGCGCGACCCTCACGGTCACCGGCGCCTACAGCCTCGCCGGGCCGCTCGCCAATGCCGGCGCCGTCACGGTCGCGCAGACCGCCAGCCTGACGGCGCCGGCGGGCCTCGGCAACGCCGGCCTGCTGGCTAGCGATGGCACCCTCACCACCGACCTCGCCAACACCGGCACCGCCCGCCTGTCCGGCCAGCTCAACGGTGCGGTGACCAACACCGGATCCCTCATGTTGACCGGCCCGCTCGCCGGACTGACGAGCCTGACAAATGCCGGTCCGCTCGATCTCGGCGGCACCACCTTCACGGTCGCAAGCCTCGCCGGCACGGCCTCGGGCGTGATCGGCAACGGCTCACCCACCGTCACGGGGTCGGACAGCACCACCTATGCCGGCGCCGTCCTGGAGAGTACCAGCCCAACCAGCGTGACCAAGATCGGGTCCGGCACCCTCAGGCTCACCGGCACCGGCCGCTTTTCCGGCCCGACCACGATCCAGGGCGGCACTCTCTCGCTCGACGGCTTCTGGGCCTCCCCCGTGACGGTGGCCGCCGCCGGGACGCTGCGCGGCATCGGCACGATCGCGGCCCCGGTCGCGGTGGCAGGCGCGCTGCGGCCGGTCAACTCCCCCGGCACGCTCACCGTGCTCGGCCCTGTCGCGTTCACGTCCGGCAGCCGGTTCGGCCTCGACATCGACGGGGCGGGTACCGGTACCGGCGCGGGCAGTTACGCCCGCCTGCTGGCGCTCGGCCCGACCGGCACGGTGGCGGCCAGCGGAACCCTGGCGCCGGTGCTGCGCGGCATCACCGGCAACGCCAGCAACAGCTTCACCCCGGCCATCGGCCAGCGCTTCGGCGTGCTGACCGCCCAAGCGGGGCTAACCGGCTCGTTCGCAGGGCTCGCCCAGCCGGGGTCGGGACTGCCGGCGGGCACTCGCTTCGACGCACTCTACCGCGCCACCGGCCTCGACCTCGTGGTCACGCCGGGCGCCTACGGCACGCTCGCCGGGCTCGGCCTCCGTCAGACCGGCAACGCCCAGGCAGTCGGCGCGAGCCTGGACGTCGCCCGCCCGGTTGCCGGCAGGCGGCCGGACGCGGCGCAGGCGCGGGTGTTCGACGCGCTCTACGCGGCCGGGCCGGCCACGCTGCCGGCAAGCCTCGCGAGCCTGTCGGGTCAGGCCTACGGCGACGCCGTGATGGCGGATCTCGCCGAGCGCCGACTGGTGAGCGACACGATCGACCGGCATCTGCGCGGACAGGGTGGCGGCGCGGCCGCGTTCAGCGCGGGCGATCCGGGGCTCGGCCCGAACCGCTCCGCCCTGCAGCTGCGCGGGGCCGCGGCGGCTCCCGACCAGCCCCTCGCTTCGGGCGAGGGCCGGGTTTGGTCGGATGCGCTCTACGGGTTCGGATCCCGCGCCGGCGACCGGGCGGCCGCGGGGGCGGTTCTCGACGCGGGCGGGCTGCTGCTGGGCGTCGACCAGCAGGTCGGATCCGGCAACGGGGCCGCCACGCTGGTGGGCGGCGCGTTCAGCTACCTGCGCGAGACCGGCACTGCGAAGGGCCAGGGTTTCGGGCTGGGACGGACCACCGCGGACAGCTACGGCGGCACGCTCTACACCAGCATTCGTCTCGGTGCGCTGATCCTACGCGGCACGGCGGGTCTGTCCTGGGCGGATGGGCGGATCGACCGGACGGTGGCGCTGGGCTCGAGCGTGTCGCGGGCGAGCGGCTTGGTGTCGGGCTGGGGCGCCGGGGTCTCGGGCTTTGCCGGCCACGCGCTGCGTACGGGCCTAGCGGTGGAGTTCGTGCCGGAGGTGGGCTTCAGCTTCGACCGTCTGACCCGGGCGCTGATGGCGGAGCGCGGCGGCTTGACGAGCCAAAGCTTCACCACTGCCGGCCTCGACGGGGCGCGCGCCCTGGTGGGCATGCGTCTGGCGAGCCTGGAGGTCGAGGGCACGGCGGGCCTGCGGCTGGAGGGCCGAGCCTACTGGGCGCACGAACTGGGCGATACTTTCGCGGCGGTGCGCTCGAGCCTGTTCGGTGTGCCGCTCGCGAGCCGGACGAGCGCGCCCGGCCGAGACGGGGCGGTCCTGGGGGTGAACCTAGCCGGCCCCGTAGCGGAGGGCGTGATGCTATCGCTGAGCTACACCGGCGACGTCCGGCCCGGCGCCAACGTGCAGGTCGTCTCCGCCGGGTTGCAAGTTCACTGGTGACGGGGGCGGGAAGCGCATGCGTGAAAGCCGGCAGAGCAACCGGTTGGCGCATCCGATGTGCTCCACCCTGCCCCGCTGTGCGTGAGCCGGGTCGCATGGACCGAGGCACCCTGATGTAAGCTGGAGGAGGACGGGCTTGGCCGCCCCGAGAACCACGGCCTGGGAGGTTGGATCGGAGATTGCAGCCCCCAGCACACAGCTCCCGTGCCATTATCGGCTACAATCAGGGAGGCGCGGCCGGACCGGGCCCTGACGATGATGAAGCTTCCTTACCCGCGGCATGCCCCAGGCCGGGTACGACCGCAGGCGGGCGAGGGCACGAAGGCGCGCGGCTGTACGATCAAGCCTGCTGCGCGTTGGGCGACTTCGCTGGCGCCGATTCCGATTAAGCCGGCCCGTGGACGCGGGGGCTCCTGACCCGCCGCAGCCTGGCAGACGGGGAGCGTGCCTCCTTCACGACCTAATACCTCGCCAGCACTCCGATCGCGACCCAGGTGGCGGTCGAGGTCCAGCGCTTAACGATCGAGGACGCATTCGAGACCGCTAAGACCGAAGTCGGGCCCGCTCGCAACGAGACCCGCTCCCGGCACGGCTGGCATCGACACGTCAGCGTGGTGATGATGACCTCCGCCCTGCCGGCGGCAATCCGCCCTCACGCCAACGCGCCGCCCCCAAGAAACCGAGCCCGGCCGATGCTGCGCGCTCACTGATCCGCTGGTCAGTCCGGGAGATCCGCCGCATCGCCGTGCGGCCGGCGCAGCGGCGTCTCCAGCCCGCGCACGTCTTCGCGTGAACGCTCTGGCGACGCGGGCATCAGGCGGCCGCCCGAAACGCCCGTCTCCCATGCCGAGCGTCAGCGAGCAGAGAACGTCGGCGCCGTAAGCCCAGCGCAACAGGGTGCCGGTGGAAAAGCCAAAAAGCGCAACTGAAATGTGAGAGCCAGAAGGTATCCCGTCTGACCAAGACCGAGCAACCGACTGAATCGCTCGGTCGCCTGATTTGAGGCCGCGCTGCACTGGAACAGTTCAGTACCATACAGATCTGGGCCAGCCCTAGAAATTGAGCCACAGTCGTGCGCCCGGTCTACGTAACTTTCCGTTGCCCTTCTCCCGCGAGAGGCAACCTAAAATGGGCAAAACGCGGTCGATGCCCCTTCACAGCGTCGCTCATATGGCTAAGCTTCGATCAGGCCGCGCTCACTTCTGAGCTTGGTCTGTAGAGGGTGAGTTGATGCAAGGGCGTTTCTTGTTGTCGGCCGGCGCGGCTGGCGCGATCATCGTACTGAGTTTGGCTCCTACGCCCTCTCACGCGCAAAGCGCGGGCGCCGTATTCGGCGGCTTGGCCGGCGGCGTCCTCGGCGGCGTCATCGCCGGCTCGATTGCCGCGCAGGCGGCGCGTGAGCGCCCCGTCGTCGTCTACGCCGCGCCGCGCCGTACCGTCCGCGTCATCCATGAGGTGCGGCGTGTGCCGGCTCCGCGGCGGAAGGTTGTTCGTGCGAACCGTCAGCCCATGCAGCCGGCCGCCGGCCCCACGGGAGCGCAGGTGGTGAACGCGTCGGCAGACCCCTTCGCCTCGCCGCGCGGCAATGTTACGACCTCGGTCAACCAAACGCGCTGAGACCCAGTTCCAAGTCGCACGCGGATCGACGCGCATGTCCCGAATGAAGATTGTCCCCGCTATTCTGGCGGTCGTCGGCGTGGCTCAACCCGCCGCGGCCTCGCCCGCGCCCCCGAAGCTGACGGTCGACAAGAGCTTCGGCAAGGTCGCGGGCTGGTCCATCGGCTACAGTGAGAGCCTCGGCGGCTGCCTGGCCGCGGCGAGCTACGGCGACGGGACGACGCTGTGGTTCGGCTTCAACGGCGCCCGCGGTGCGTCGTACCTGGCCCTCACCAACGCCAAGTGGCGTTCGCTGGAGGTCGGCGGGCAGTACGAACTCTACATGATCGCGGGCCGCCAGAAGTGGCACGGGACGTTCATGGGCTTCGAGCGCGGGGACGCGCACGGTTTGTATCAGGCGGGGCTGAAGGAACGTTTCGTCGCCGACCTGTCCGAGTCCGGCAGCATCAACGTGATCTTCCAGGGGCGGCAGATCGCCGTCCTATCCCTTGTCGGATCCACCGAGGCTTTCGACGCTGTCATCGGCTGCCAGAAGAACGTGACGACGGCCGCCGCGAAGGCGGAACCCGAGCCGAATAATCCGCGCAAGCTCGAAACCGGCATGACCAGCACCGGAACCGGCTTCTACGTGTCGGAACGCGGGCACCTGCTCACCAACAACCATGTGGTGGAGGCGTGCTCGGACTTCTCCGTGCAGCAGCCCGGCCACACCGCCCTGCGGGCCCGTCTCGTGGCCCGGGACGCCGCCAACGACCTCGCGGTGCTGACCACCGATTTTCCGCAGAAGGTGGTGCCGCCGCTCTCGATCCGGGCGCGGCTCGGCGAAAACGTCTACGTCTACGGGTATCCGCAGAGCAACGTCCTGGCTTCGACGGGGAATTTCACCATCGGCAGCGTGACGGCGACCGCGGGCTCTGGCGACGACACCCGCAAGATCCAGATCTCGGCACCGGTCCAACAGGGCAACAGCGGCGGCCCGGCCCTTGATCAGTTCGGCAACGTGATCGGGGTGGTACAGTCCAAGCAGGTCGCGTTCGCCTCCGGCGACGTGCCGCAGAACGTCAACTTCGCCATCAAGTCGACGATTGCCCTCAACTTCCTGGAGGCCAACGGCGTCGACGCGCCCATCAACGTGCGCATGACGGATCCGATGGACGGGGCCGCAATCGCCGAGAAGGCCCGCGACTTCACGGTCCAGATCACCTGTCATTGAGCCTCCGCCGCCCGGAACGCGGCTGTGTTCCGGCCGGCGGAGGCTTTCGCGGCGCTGCTCCGCGCTCGGGTAAACCGAGCGCGCGTGTGGCGGCCTTGCCACGGCATGCGGCCATCATCCTGAGGTGCTGCGCACAAGCTGTCATGCGGGTGCTTTAACCACTTCAGATTGTAGATGCATTAACCCGCAAACACGTAGATAGAACAGCAGCCGTGTTGAGGGGTAATCTGGTGCTGTCCCCGAGTATACCTGTCGCTAACAGGCCTATATTTGCGGTAGATCTTGCATTTACCGTGCTGAGCGGTGCGATGTGCTGCGGGTCGTCCTCTGCCCGGGACGGCGATATAGATATGGGGACCATCGAGTCCTGCGACCATCTGGCGAGCGCGCCGTGGGATCCTGATGCGCCCGACGCGCAGCGGACCATCAACTTCCGGGAACTGCGCCCCACCGCGGCCGTCGCGGCGTGCCGGGCGGCGGTCGCCGAGGCCCCGCGTCTGCGCCGGCTCCATTTCCAGCTCGGCCGCGCCTACGACCGGCGGGGCGCCAACCAGGATGCCTTCGAGGCCTATCGGCGCGCGGCCGAATTGGGCAGCGGTGCGGCCAAGGTCAACATCGGTATCCTCTACCAGCAGGGGCAAAGGTTCGAGAAGAGCGAGGCGAAGGCGCGCGCTTGGTTCCGTGACGCCGCCGAGATGGGCATCCCGGAGGGGATGTACTGCTACGCGGTCGCCCTCGACAACGGGATCGGCGGTTCTCCGGACGCGGCGGCGGCTAGGACTTGGTACGTGAAGGCCACCGAGCGCGGCACCACGAAGGCGCGCGATGCTCTCGTGCGTCTCGAACTCGACGGCACCGGCACGGGGCTGCGCTGTGATTAGCCGGCGACCGCGGGCAGCGCGGGCGGTGCGGTCATGACCGGCGCCACGCGCTTCGTCGCCAGCCGGACGCTGGCCGGACTGGATGCCGTACGCTCCGATGACCGGCCGGTCATAGAGGCCTATGACCGGCTGCGCCGGATCCTGCGCCAGCACGGCGGTGACGCCGCTGTCGAACTCTTCGCCGAGCCGGTCATCTCGCGCAGCAACGGTGCGGCCCCGGCGCGCGTGGACTGGTACACGAATCTCGATGGCGCGATACGGCCGCTGGCCGATCTCGATCCGGAGAATGCGGCCCAGCTCAGGCACCGCCTCGGCGCCGCGCTGGCGGCGCTGGAGCCGGTGCTGCGGGACCGCGAGGCGGGGGCGTTCACGGCGATGTGCCTGAATCTCGCCGGGCCTTCCGCCGTTCTGGCGGTCGGGCACGCCCCGCTCCTCGTCGACTGGGGCTTGCTCCCTCAGGGATTGACCGCGGACGAGCGCGGGCGGGTGCGCCATCACGCAACGACGCTCGGTGGGCTCGCCCCCGAGCACCTGCCCTATCCGCCGGTCGACCGTCAGGACTGGGCCGCCCGCTTCAAGCCGGCCGCCTCGGTCGGCCGGGACAGGCTGCCCGAACCGCGACCGCACCTCGGTGTTGCCGCGCTGCTGGCCCGGCGCGGTGGGTCCGCGCCGGTCGTCGCCGCCGCGACCGCGGCGGCTTTGGTCACGCTCTCCTACGTGCCGGGTGTTCTGGTCTTCCCGCCGCTGCCCCGGACGGTCTCGGCCGAGTCCAGGGCCTTCCAGACGGCCTGGCTCGACGGCCTGCGCCGCCGGCGCGATGCCCTCGCCGCGGCGGAAGGCTTCGCCTGCCCACGTCTGCGGACGGAACTCCCCGCGCTGGTTCCGCAGAGCCCCGCAGGCGTGCGCCTGCCCGCGGATCCGGCCGCCCCGCCCGCGGCCCGCGCCGCCGTCGAGCCGTCGTTGTCGTCGGCGGAATCTGTTCGACCCGGCATGGCGGCCACCGACGGGCTCGTTGAGCGGCTGGAGCGCAGCACGGTCCTTGTCCTGGCCGGCGACGCCACCGGCTCGGGGTTCTTCGTCGCGGACGATCTCGTCGTCACCAATCGCCACGTGGTCGAGGGCGCCTCGACGCTGATGATCGCCGGGCGGCACGCGGGCGTCGTTCCGGCGCGACTGGTGCAGGTCGGCGCCCCGGGTACACTCACCGACTTCGCCCTGCTGCGCGTCCCGCCGCGCTCGGGGGGGCGCCCCCTCGCCCTCGCGAAGCCGGGCCGGCCGCTGACGCCGGTGGTCGCGGCCGGGTTCCCCGGGCTCTATCTCGGCACCGACCCGACCTTTGCGCGCCTTCGGGACGGCGACGCCGCGGCGAGCCGCGACTTGGTCCCGGTGGTCCAGACCGGCGTGGTCAACCACCTGCAGCGCTACGACGAGGCCGCGGTGACGCTGGTGCTGCACGGGGCCGAGATCGCGCCGGGCAACAGCGGCGGCCCGCTCGTCGACTACTGCGGCCGCGTCGTCGGTGTGAATGCCTTCGGCCGCACCGACGACCGCATGCCGGTCACCGCGCGCTATGCCCTGGGCGCCGACGGTCTCGCGGCGTTCCTAGCGGGCGCCGGCGTGACCGCAGCTCTCGACGACCGCCCCTGTGATCTCCAGGCGACGCCCCGCCCCGCGGCGGCCGCGGCAGCGGAGCCGGCCGAGGCGACCGCGACGATGCCGACCCAGGCCCCGGCCGCGCCGGCGGGCCAGACGGCTCCGCGGCCTGACGCGCGAACCGCCCCGAGGCCAGGGCGCGACGCCCGGCCGCCGGCTCGTTGAGGGGCCGCCGTTATGTCCGCGACCACGAAGCTCACCGAGACGGCGCGCCTCGGCCTCGACCCGGTCAATCCGAAGCTCGCGCAGCAATACGAGCAGCTCGTCGACCTGTTAGCGCGCCGTCTGACCCCGGCGCACGCACACCTGTTCGCCGAACCGGCCCCCATCGCGGTCGCCGGAACCGGACGTCCCGGCTTCGCGTGGTTCGCCGCGGTCGACGGCGACGCCCGACCCGTGACGGCACTCGATCCCGCCGCCGCCGGGACGCTTCGCGAGAGCGCGGCCCGTCTGGTCTCCGAGATCACCGCCTTCGCAGCAAGCCTGGAGCGCGAGGGCGAGGCCTCGCGTGACCTCGCCCGGCTGCTGCGGGACGCGCTCGTGGTCCCGGACACCGACCATCTGTGGTCGGTCGACGGTCAGCCGGTCTACGTGGCCTGGGGCTACCGGCGCGCCGGCTCGGACGGCCCGGCCATCGCGCGCGGCGCCGCGATCACGGCGAGCGCCGCAGCGGTGGAATCTCCGGCCAGTCCCTGGAGTGAGCCGTCGGTGCCGCTTCCCGACACGGCCGGAGCAGCCGCGTCGCGACCCGGACCCAGGCTCCCGCCCGCGCGGCGGCCTTGGCTCGCACCGATCCTCTGGCTCGTCTTCGTGCTGCTCTGCGGCGTTCTGGCAGACCGGCTGCTGCGCGCCTGCGCCATCGGTGATGGCGACTGGCCGGCGTGGATGCAAACAGTCCTTCCCGATCATTGCCCGGCGCCGTCGATGGCCCTCGATCCCGACGGCAGCGCGGTCCTCGCGACGATTCAGACCACGGATGACGCCGTGCGGGCCGCCGAACTCGCCCTCACGCGCCGGGCGCTCACCTGCGACGCGAGTTGCCCGGTGCCGCCACCGCGCCGGGCCGCGCTCGAGGCTCCGCAGGTGATCCCGCCGGACCTCGCGCGGCGTCTCACCGGCATCGAGCGCGGACAGGGTCTCGAACTGACGCTCGCCTGGGAAGGCGCGTCCGACCTCGACCTCCAGGTCGTCTGTCCGGACCGCACACGGATCAGCTTCGAGCACCGGGCCTCTTGCGGCGCCCGCCTCGTGGCCGACCAGAACGAGAAGGGCGGGAGCAGCGCCAGCCGACCGGTGGAGCACGTGATCTGGGACAATGCCCCCGCCCCCGAGGGCCGCTACGGCGTCGAGGTCGGGCTCTTCGCGCGTCACGGTGAGGCCCGGCCGGAAATCCCATTCCAGGTCATCCTGTCCCGCCACGGCGAGGTCGTCGAGCAGCGCGCGGGCCGGATCTCGGCGGAGCGCGTCGGGCAGGCCGTGCTGTCTTTCGATCTGCCGATAGCGCCCCCATCACAGAGCGGCCCCCAGGCCCCGAGCGGGAACGCCGCCGTGCCCTGACCGCTCCACCGCCGAGATTTGCCCCCCGACCCGCCGCCACGCGTCACACGAGATCCGTCTCCCGCGATGTTCGTCGATCCCGTCTCCTTCGGCCCCACGATCCGGCTGGTCCCGCACAGCGGCGTTCAGTTCGTGGAGTACGCATTTCACATCGACACGGTCGGGCGCCTGTCCCGCCGCTTCGTCGAGCGCGCGGTCACGGGCACGTCCCAGGGAGACGGGCGGCAGACCTACCGTCTGCTCCCGACCTGGAACGAGGACGACCCCGGCGCCGAGGCGGTCGAGACCGCCCGCGGTGACGACCGGGAATACGCGGTCGGCGAGCGCGGCGCCCTTGAGGTCTTCCTGGAGAAATGGACCCCAATCCCGATGCTGCGGGTCAAGGCGGGCGTCGAGGGCGGCGAAGAACTCGACCTCGGACCGACCAATTGGGCGCGTGTGCGGATCGTCGAGGTCGCCGACCGCGCGCCGGACAGCCCGATCAGCCATCGCGCGATCTTCGCCTTCGATACCGAACTGCTGGAGCGGCGCCCCAACCGGCCCTACACGGCGCCCTGCCTGGAGGATGCCGCCAACGAGCACGAGTTCCGCTTCGCCCATCGCTTCCGCGACATCGGCTGGTTCCTGGGCGCGGCCGGCGAGGACGAGGAAACCCGCCGACTGACCGGCTTCCAGGAATGGGTCCCCGCCTGGCTGCTGGAGCAGTTCCGCGAGTTCAAGGCAGCGCAGCGGCCGGACCGCCCCCTGCGCGATACGGATTTCCCGAACGCGCTCGAGCACTACGCCCGGTATCTCGTATTCCTCGAATACTTGCAGATGGCGGTCCGGCCCCGGACCCTGCGGCTGACCGATACGGTGACGGCAGAGCCGGCGATCCGGCCGGTCACGGTCGACCTGATCCTCGATATCGGCAACAGCCGCACCTGCGGGATCCTGATCGAGTCTCACCCGAACGAGGATCGAGTCGACCTCAACAACTCGTTCGTGCTGCAACTGCGCGACCTGTCCGAGCCCGAACAGGTCTACACCGAGCCGTTCGAGAGCCATGTCGAGCTGTCGCACGCCCGGTTCGGGCGCGATCACCTCTCGCGCCTTTCGTCGCGCCCGCGGGCGTTCTTCTGGCCGAGCCCCGTCCGCGTCGGGCCCGAGGCCAGCCGGTTCCGCGAACTCGCGCAGGGCACCGAGGCGGTGGGCGGCCTGTCGAGCCCGAAACGCTACCTGTGCGACGTCCGACCGGTGAACCAGGAATGGCGCTTCCCCGACCGCGACTACGGGGCCGACGGCACGAGCCCGCTGATCGACCGCACGATCCGGCAGTTCGTCAACAGCCGCGGTGACGTCATCGCGCAGCTCGACGCCGACAGGAAGCGCTACGGAATCCGGGTCCTGCCGGACGACCGTGTGGGCGCCTCGCGCCTGACCTTCTCGCGCTCATCCTACTTCACCTTCATGGTCGCCGAGGTGGTCTGCCACGCCCTGTCGACCATCAACAATGCTGGTGTGCGGGAGCGGCGGCGCACGAAGGACGCACCGCGCAAGCTGCGCCGGATCATCCTCACCCTGCCGCCCGCCATGCCGGTGCAGGAGCAGCGGCTGCTCCGATCCCGCGCCGAGGGAGCGGTCAAGCTCATCTGGCAGCTCATGGGCTGGGCCGATAATCCGCCTCCGGGCCTGACCCAGCCCGAGGTCCACGTCGCGTGGGACGAGGCGAGCTGCGTCCAGTTCGTCTACCTGTACGGGGAGATCACTCAGAAGCTCGGCGGCGCGGTGGACGGCTTCCTGCACCTCGTCGGCCGCCCCCGGCCGTTCGCCGAGCCCGACACCGTGCCCGGCCCCGAGATACGTCCGGAGCCGTCGGTGCGGATCGCCAGCATCGATGTCGGTGGCGGAACCACCGACCTGATGATCACGACCTACTACGCGGAGGGCAACCGGGCGATCAAACCGGTGCAGAACTTCCGCGAGGGGTTCCGGATCGCCGGCGACGACATCCTCAAGCGGGTGATCGAGCGCCTCGTCCTGCCCACGATCGAGGCGGCCCTGCGTTCGGCCGGGCATCCGGATCCGCACGCCCTGCTGCTGGAGCGCTTCGGCGGCGATCGCGCCAACATGGCCGAGCAGGAGAAGCATCTGCGGCGGCAATTCGTGTCGCGGGTGCTGGAGCCCATCGGCCTGCGCATCCTCGGCGACGTGGAGGCGGGCGCCGAGATCACCGCGCGCCCCTTCGCCGAGTTCTTCCCGGAACGCGGCGGTCGGATCCTGCGCCGCGCGCTGCCACAGCAGCGTTTGCTCGACTTCCTTGAGATCCCGGCCCGCGCCGGCGGTGCTGCGGATTTCGCCCTGACCGACTGCGTCTTCGAGAGCCGCGCCGACGTGGTCGGGGCCTGCGTGGTCGCGACGCTCGACCTCGTCCTCGACAACCTGTGCGAGGCCGTGCACGCCCTCGATGTCGACGTGGTCCTGCTCTCGGGCCGCCCTTCTCGGCTCCAGGCCTTCGTCGACTGCCTCGTCGACAAGCTGGCGGTCTCGCCGGACCGGATCGTGCCGCTCCACCAGTATCAGGCCGGCACGTGGTACCCGTTCCGGGAGCGGGACAACCGCCGCATCGGCGACCCCAAGACCACTACGGCGGTGGGCGGCATGCTCTGCGCGCTCGCCGAGGGCCAGCTCACCAACTTCACCCTGTTCACCCGCCGCCTCGCGCTGCGCTCCACGGCCCGCTACATCGGCGAGCTGGAGCTGAGCGGCCAGCTCCGCGACGCAGGCTTGGTCTTCCGCGAGGTCGACCTTGATGCGCCGGCCTCGGCCCGGCGCCAGGGGCCGGCGATGAGCGCGAAGCTCCGGTACTACGCGCCGATGCGCCTGGGATACCGGCAATTGCCGGTGGAGCGCTGGATCGCGACACCGCTGTATCGGTTGCGGATGCGCGCCGGCCAGGAGGCGACGCAGCTGCGGCTGCCCCTCGAGATCACCTTGGAGCGCAGCGGCGACGGCCGGCCCGACGATGAGGGACCGGATGCACTGCTGCGCTCCGAGTCGATGAAGGAAGAGTTCGAGATCACCGACGCCTACGACGCGGACGGCCTCGACGTCAGACGCAAGATCGAACTCGTGCTCGATACCCTGGCCTCGGAGCAGGGATACTGGCTCGACACCGGCATCCTCGCCCTGGATTGAGATCACGCATGTTGACCGAACACCTGGCGCAGGATTGCAGGAATACGGGTCGTCTGGCCGAGGACGCCGAGCAATGGCTCGGCGACGAGGCCAATGCCGGCGCGGTCGGACGCGAGCGTGCGGATCTCATCCGCTATGTCCGGAAGGCGGCCAACCGGGCCGAGCGGCTGGCACGCGCGGCGGCACGGCCGATGTGCGCGGGCGTGTTCGGGCCGAGCCAGGCGGGCAAATCCTACCTGGTCGAGGTCCTGGCGCGTCCCGAGGACGGTGCCCTTCGGGCCCGCTTCGACGGGCACGACCCGGTGGACTTCCTGGCGGAGATCAACCCGATCGGTGAGAAGGAAGCGACGGGGCTGGTCACCCGCTTCACGGCGGGTGCCGGTGCGGGGACCGCGGCCGGGCGGACGCCGGCCGGTGCACCGGTCCGCCTGCGGGTCCTCAGCGAGGTCGATCTCGTCAAGGTCCTGTGCAACACCTTCCTGCACGATGGCGACGCCACCAAGGAGACACCGCCGGGCCCCGAGGCCCTCGCCGCGCTGCTGGCGGACCTGAAGGCGCAGGCGCGCCCCGGCACGTCGCGCTTCGGCGACGTCGATATCGACGATCTGCAAGACTACGTGCGCGACCAAGCGCGGGGCACGCGGCCTCTCGATGATCTCGCCCGCTACTGGGATGAGGTCCGCATTTTGGCCGGGGGCCTCGATCTCGACGGGCGCGCCCGTCTGTTCGCGCCGCTCTGGGGCGGGCACGCGGCCTTGACGGGCCTCTACCGTCAGCTCGCGGAGGCGCTGGAACGCCTCGATCATCCGGAAGAGATCTTCGCGCCGCTCGCCGCGCTGGTGCCGCGCGAGGGCAGCATCCTCGATGTGGCGACCCTGGCGGGTCTCGGGGCGGCACGTTCGGACGACACCCTGACCGTACACGGAGTCGGCGGCAGGACCGTCACGCTCGCCCGTGCCACGGTGGCGGCGATCACGGCGGAGCTGCGCATCGAGATCGCCGACGCGCCGCGCGCCTTCCTGCAGGAGGCGGACCTGCTCGACTTCCCCGGCGCTCGCAGCCGGCAGAAGGTCGATCTCGCCCATTTCCTGACCGCGCACCCGGACGCGCTGAAGGAGACCTTCCTGCGCGGCAAGGTCGCCTACCTGTTCGACCGCTACGTCGCCGAGCAGGAACTGACCGCGATGATGCTGTGCGTCCGCCCCTCCAACCAAGAGGTGGTGACGCTGCCCGACCTCGTGGAGCGATGGATCACGCTCACGCACGGGTCGAGCCCGGAGGCGCGGGCGCAGCTGCCGAACCTGCTGTTCCTCGTGCTCACGTGGTTCGACAGCCACTTCGTCGACAAGGCCGGGGACGTCGGCCAGGATGCGGGCCTGCGCTTCCGCAACCGGATCGAGGCCTCGCTGCTGGGCTTCTTCGGGAAGGCGCACACGTGGCCGCGGCAATGGACGCCCGGCGCGCCGTTCCGCAACACCTACTGGTTCCGGAATCCGAACTACCCGGCGGAGTCGGTGATCCGCTACGACGGGCGGCGCGAGGTGGCGTTCCTGCCCGAGAAGCAGGATCGGCTCGCGGAGCTGCGCGCCGGCTTCGCCGGCCTGCCGGAGGCGACAGCGCATTTTGCGGATCCGGGCCGCGCCTTCGATGAGGCCCTTCGCCTCAACGACGGCGGCGTGAGCTACCTTGTCGAGAACCTGTCGCGGGTCTGCCGACCGGCGCTGAAGGCGCAGCAGATCGCTTCCCGGCTGGAGGCCCTGCGCGCCGAGATGCGGGAGCGGCTCGCCCGCTTCCACGTCGCCCTCGACATCGAGACGCGGCTGGGCGAACGGCGCGAGGCGGCCGGCCAAGTCTTCGACGCGCTCGATGCGGTCGTGGCGGCCGGCCAGTTCGGTTCGCTCCTGCGGACGCTCATGGTGGATCCCGCAATGCTCACGCACGCCCTGCACGGGGCGGAGGGAGTGTCCCTAGAGGCCGCGCTTCCCGTCGCGGCACCGCGCATTGCCCGTCCCGGCGCGATCCCGCGACCCGGCGCGGCGCCGGTGCCCCGAGTCGAGCCCTCGAACCCGGGTGGTGACCGGGAGCGCGCGATGGCGCGGGCCGTGGTCGCCGCCTGGATCGGGAGCCTGCGCCGCACGATCGAGACCGAGGGCTTCGCGCGCCGCTTCGCTGTCCCGCTGACCGCCATGGAGATCGTGGTCAGCGAACTGATCATCCTGGCCCGCCGCGCCGACATCGAGGGTGGCATCGCGGCGGACCTTCGGAACTTGGCGACCATCGAACGTTCCGAGCAGTCGACGGTCAAGCTCGCCCTGATCGCTGCGACCCGCCTCAACCGGCTGACCGGCAGCCTCGGGTTCAATCTCATTCCGCCGGTCGGCGAGCGTCCCTCGATCCAGGACGAGGCGGGTGATCGAGTCGCGTTCGCCCAGCGCCCGGTCAGCTACGATGCCCGCAGCGTCGGGCAGGCCCCTGCGACCTTCGCTCATACCTACGCCACCGACTGGTTCCACGGCTTCTACCGGATCGTCGAGGACAACGCCAAGAGCGCGTCCGGCGTCACGATCGACCTCGCGCAGAACGCCCGGATCGGGGCGATCCTCGCCGGACTTCAGGCGCGCGCCGCCTGACCGCCCCACCCGCTTGCTCCGTCCTGCCCATGAAGCCTTCGCCATGACAATCCGCATTACCGAGGACGAGGACGAGCCCGGCGGCTACGCCTTCATCGATCTCGGTGGCCCGCTGCAATCGCCGCTACTCTCGTTCCGCCGGCAGGATACCGAGCCCCGGCATCTCGGCGCCGAAGGCTGGCAGCCGGAGGTCGCGTGGCTCACGCCGCTCGCGGTGACGGAGCGGGACGGCCGGGCCTTCGCGCGCTTCGGCCCCAACGTGGTGGACCGCATCGAGGAGCTGATCCCGATCGAGATCGTCGCGCAGGACGGCACCTCATTCGGCGTAGTCGCGTGGCCGTTCATACCGCCCGCGCCGTCCGGCAGGGGCATCCTCGCCGGCCTCCCGGCCGCAGTCCCGGCACTGCCCCGAGACGGGACCTGCGGTCCGGCCGTGGCGACCGTCGAGACCGTGCCGCTCCTGGAGCCGGCTTCGCCGCAGGACGCCGCGCCTGGGGCTCCGCTGGCGCACGAGCCGCCCGCACGGAAGAGCCGGCTGATCTGGCCGATGGCCGCGCTGATGCTCCTCGCGCTGGTCGCGGGCAGCGGCTATCTGTACCGCGACCGGTTGCCCGACATCCTGGCCCGCCAGGATGCGCCGCCTCAGGAGCCGAGCCCGCCGCCCGCTCCTCCCCAGCCCGACCCCCCCCGGCTGACGGCCGCCGAGTTGCGGCATCGCTATGCCCGTCTCATCGACGAGCGCGCGCCGGCCGGCGCCTTCCTGGCGCTCGGCGAGACGGCACTCGCCTCCCGGCAAGGGAGCACGGCCTTCCGCGCGTTCGAAGAGGCCGATCCGGTCACGAACGCGGATGCGGCCTGGCAGCTCGCGCGCTTCTACGACCCCGGCAACGCCGACGTCGCGCACCGCGAGGCGGCGCGACCCGACATCGTGCGAGCCGCCTACTACTACGCCCTGTGGCGCAACCGCTCCCCCCGCCACACCGAGGCGCTCCGGGCGCTGTGCGAGGGCAATTCCACCGGCGACCGCCTCCGGGCGATCTGTCGTCCCTGACCGCCCCGACGCGCTCCACGATAACCGTCCGCTTGCGAGTTTCAACCCTCCGATGCCGAGGATCCCTGTCATGGCCCAGCCCGCCCGTACCGGCCGCCGCTGGAGCTGCCTAGCCGTCGCGACCGCACTCGGTCTCGCCGCCGCCACCGCCGGGCACGCGGCCTCGCCTGGCCTCACGATCCAGGCCGCCGCCGCGCGCAGCAGCGCCGTCACCGGGCAGCGGATCGCGCTGCTGATCGTGCCGCAAGCCTCGGCATCCGGCGGCCGGGCGGCGACGGCCCACGCCGACGAGGAGGCGTATCGCAAGCGCCTGCGCGACATCGGCTTCGAGGTCTGGACGGTCGGGCCCGCCGACCGCCCGCAGCTGGATCGCGGATTGCGCGAGGCGGTCGGCCGCCTGCCGGAAGACGCCCAGGTGGCGGTCTTCGCCCTCGGGCCGAGCATCGGTGGCGCCGACGATATCTATCTCATGCCGCAGGACACTCCGTCCGATGCCGGACAGCGCCCGAGCCTGCTCGACAGCGAAGGCGTGCGGCTGAGCGACGTGCTGCGCCGCATCGCCAGACGTCGGACCCGCGAACTCGTCGTCGTGATCGACGAGTGCCAATCTGCGGCCGGTGGGCGCTGCGACTTCGATGCCGCGGCGGGAAGCTCCGGCGCGAGCCTCATCGGCGGAGAACGTGCCGGCCGCCGCAATGCCTCGGGAGGACCGCTCGCGGGCCGGGCCTCGCTGCGCGATCCCATGCTCGCCGCAATGGCGCAGGAGGGCGAAACGTTCCTGCAGTCGCACGAAACACTGAAGCGGGGCCTATCGGGCAGTGATCTGGAGCCCCGAGCGAGCGGTGCGCTCACCACGGCGTTCGCCTTCATTCCGCAGGGGTTCTTCGCGGGCCTGCGGACCGAGTGCAACAAGATCGACCCGAATGCCGAGCCGGCCGCGCTACGCGGAGCGAACCTCGATCCCGCGATCCGCGGCTGCGAGGCGATGACGGGGACCTATCCCTACGCCCGTCCCTTCGAGGACCGGCTGCAAGCGGGGCGGGAGCAGCGGGCGTATCAGCGGGCGATCGCATCCTGCGACGATCCCACGGCCACCGCGAGCTACAGCACGTCCTATCCGGCGGGACGCTTCCGCACCCTTGTCGACACCTTCGCTGTTGAATGCAGCCGCGGGCGGGATCGCCAGGACGAGGCCCGGCGCCAGCAGGCGGACGAGGCCCGGCGTCAGGAGGAGGACAGGCGCAGACGGCAGGAGGAGATGGATCGGCAATGGGCGGACGCCCGACGTCAGCGGGAGCAGGACGAGCAGCGCCGCGCGGAGGAGGAGCGGCGCCAGCGGGAGCTGCAGCAGCGCACCACGGTCGGGAGCGCCTCCGGCTGGACGCTGAACTACTCGACCAGCCTGCTTGAGATCTCGCCGCTGGCCAACGACCAGTACGATCCGCAGAAGCAGACCTACACGACGATCTGGCACTCGCGCCAGCACGGCGCGCAGGTGGTGATGTACGTGCAGGTCAGCCCGAACGAGCGCTGCGGCAGCGCGCAACAGTTCATCACGGAGCAGATCCGGCCGCGACGCAGCCAGATCGGCCGCGCGCAGGAGGTCAACACGTCGCCGGTTCGCGCCGGGTTCGTGCTCGAAGGCCGCGGGACGGCGATCGCGCAAGGTAGCTTCGACGACAGAAGCTACTACGACTTCGCCACGATCCGCCGCGACGACCGCAGCACGATCACGAATATCGGGGGGCGCTTCCCGGCCGAGTTCAGCGACCTGTACCGTGCTGAACTGCTGCGCATGATGAACTCCATGCAGCTGCCGAGCCGAGATATCTTCAACGACCGCTGCAGCTGAGCACGATGAGCCGCCCTAGAAACCGGAAGCAGGACTGGTCGGTCATGCGCGCACCACGACTCGCCCTCGCCGCCTGTGTGCACGCCGGACTGATGGCGGCGATGGTGTTTGCAAGCTCCTCCGCTCGGGCCGATGCCGCCCAGGATTGCCGGACCGGGAGCCCGGAGACGCGCGTCGGCGGATGCGGTCGCCTTTTGGCCGAGGCCCGGACACCGAGGCAGCGCGCGATCGCCCTCGATGGGCGTTGCTGGGCGAACATCGACCGTGGTGCGTTCGCGGAGGCTCTGGCCGATTGCAACAGCGCCATCCGGGCGGACGATCAGTACCCCTACGCCTTCCACAATCGCGGGATCGCCTATGCCGGCCTGCAGAACCCGACCGCCGCGATCGCCGACTACAACCGTGCGCTGGCGATGCGGCCGACCTTTTCGAATACGCTCATCAACAGGGCGAAAGCTAACATCACCCTCGGAAACACGCAGGCTGCCGTTCGAGATTACGAAGAGGCCCTTCGTCTGAAGCCTGACAATGAGGAAGCCAGGAACGCCCTCAATCTCCTGCGCGGGGCCGGGAGCACCTTGCCTTCACTCAACGCCGCCAATTCGCTCTGTGGCAGCGTGGGATGCAATTAGTACTCGCCCGGCACGCTCAGCTGCCTTAAGTACTGGCAGACAGATACTCTATTTGAAGCCAATCCGATCTCTCGAAGGTCTTCAGACCCGACGATGACGACATCTCCCGTCGCGGTCATTCGGCAACCCATTGACTGCCGCAGGAAGTGCGCGGCCAATATGTGACATAGGACACCGGCGCCGGGCTCGCCGACCAGCTCGCACACAGAAAAACGAATGTCCGATCGATGTCCGCGCCGAGACCATTGCTGCGCGCGCAGCGGGCTGGATCGAGACGGAGTCGAATGGCCGGTTTCACGCCGGTTGGCGATACGGCATGGCGTAGTCTGGTTGGAAGCCGTGGGTTCGCTTCGGAGATGGTCAGCCGGAAACGCGGATGGTCCGCGAGCGACCCAATCCCGCCGTATCGGGCGGTGCTTCCCGTCCCCAGACCCGGGGGTTGAGGCGTCGAGGAGACGTCCCGAATGGCTTCGGCACGACAGAGGAACTTCTCACGCCGGACGGGTATCGAAATCTCAGCTCGCCACGGCACGGCTGCGGTTCAGGGAATGACGCGGCATCGCTCGCGCACGATCCGCGCCAAGCCTGAAGTTCGCATCGCCGCGCAGAACCCGCACCACTCCGCGCTGGAAGTCGACGCGGTGGTCCGGGCGGTTCTCGACCGCATCGCTGAGGCTCTGGCGGATGGCGATCGGGTCGAGTTGCGCGAGGTCGGCGCGTTCTCGGGACGCGCGATCGAGCCGCATATTGGACGGGACCCACGCACGGGCGAGGGGGTCCGCGTCGCGGCCAAGCGGCACGTCAGCATCAAATCCCGCGAGGGCATGCCCGCCCAGCTCAATCGAGGCGACGTCAAACCTCAGGCCGAGGCAGCGCAGCGCCAGCGGGCCTATCGATCCCCGCGCCGCGCACCTCCGACGTCGCCTGCTGCCAAGCTTTCACTCGGCGCTTTCGAGCGCCTGCGACAAGCCGAGCCAACCCTTCAGCTTCGCAGGCAAAAGGCCGCCAGGGCGCTTCGTCGCCGGTTTAGCTGAAGCGCGGACAGTATCCAGCCGGCCTGCCGCCTCCTCCAGGCCGAGCGGATCGACTTGCCGCCCGATGGCGAGCGCGCCTTCCAGAGCCGCCAGACCGCGCTGGAAGTCGAACTGACCCGGTGCGGGTGAGAACAAGTTGTCGCTGTTGAGGTAGGCATCGATGTAGCGCTCCCGCTCGCGCTCGACTTCGGGTGTGTCCGCACAAGCCAGGCGCGTCACGAACGGCATCAGGCGCTGACGCTGCGCATCCGTCGCATTGTCGTTTAAATGCATCGCGAGCCCGCAGATTGGGCGCGAGAAGCAGGCCGGCATCGCTTTGACAGAACCGACACGCTGATAGGGGAAGCCGCATGCCAAGACGGCCGCTTCGTTGATGCAGGTGCCGCCGTCAGGACCGGGGAACTTGTGCGAACCCCGGAGAAGCTTCCAGTTCAAAATGTGACTGAAGTCGCTCATGGTGGCCAACTCCGTAGCCGCCCCCGGCCTGAGCCTCCTCCCATGCGGTCAAATCGTCAACCGCTTCCCGCGATCTGGAACTGCCGAGCTTACCGGCGTATCAGCCCGCATGGCCAAACGCGTGAAACAACTGCCTCAGGACCGAGGCTTCGTCCTGTTCGACGCCATCTTCGAGGATGGCAGTCGTGCCTCGAACCGGCGCGTGCCGATGGAGATCCTAGGCGGTTTGGACGGCGACGATCCCGCCCGACAGCTCATTGAGCAGCAGGAGGCTGAGATCGCTCAGAAGGCCGGTCGGCCGCCACGGGCGATCCAGAGCCTTGTGCGGGCCGCCAAGCCGGAGCCGAAGCCGGTCCGGGAGTGACACCGAGTATCTGAGACGGACAATGTACGGCCAAGTGCCCGGCGGAGCAGAGGAAATATGTTCTTCGGCAGGCACATGCGGGAAAGGGGCGCCGGGCGCCATCGTTGACGAGGACGGCGTCTACCCCAAGTCCTGCTCGCCGGGTCACCCCCGGTGGCTGAAGGACTCCATGATGTCAAAACTCCTAACGCTCGCTCTGACGGGCCTGCTGGCTGCTGTCACAAGCGCGCAAGCAGCACCCAAGGTCGAGCGCCTCCGCGGCACGATCGAGGCGGTCGCGGGCGGCGGCTTCACGCTGAAGACCCTCGACGGCAAGACCGAGAGGTTCGCGCTCGATCCCGAGGCGAAAGTCTCCTGGGTGGTGCCAGCGAAGCTCGATCAGATCACGGACGGCGTGTTCATCGGGACCGCCACGAAGGGCGAGCCTCCGGTGGCTTTGGAAGTGGTGCTGTTCCCTGAAGCGATGCGCGGCACCGGCGAGGGCCACTACGACTGGGATATGATACCGGACACGACCGTCGGTGGAGGGCAGGTGAAAAGTGCCATGACCAACGGAACGGTTAAGGCCGCAACGTCCTCGACAGTGCCGGAGGCGCCTCGGGTGAAGAGTGCCATGACCAATGGGACCGTGAAGGCGAGCGGCGGCGGGTCGGAGCGCATGCTGACGGTGGATTACGGCAAGGGCCAGTCCATTCGGATCCTGGTGCCAGCCCAGGCGCCAGTGGTGACCTTCGAGCCGGCCAATGCGTCCGCGCTGTCCGCTGGTGCCAAGGCGTTCGTAGTCGCTGCCCGCGGGGACGACGACAAGCTCACGGCGCGCCGCGTCGCAGTCGGCAAGGACGGGCTCACTCCTCCCATGTAGAAAAGTATGTCACGTCGAAGTCTCCTCGATGCAGCAGCGTCGCCCGTACCCGGGCGACGCAACCCGGTTCAGGCGTCCCCGCCGGCAGGGCGCCGATCGCCTCGTGGCGTACCGGCCAGCACCGGGCGAGCAGGCGCATCAGCTTACAAGTCAGTTACAAGCCAGCCCAATCTCAGCCATTTCCGTCGAGACTGAAACTTATCGGCCACTCGATGCGTCACGACTCCAGTATGCGTGCGATTTTACCGCATTTGGAGCCTCTTATGCGACGTTTGATACTGATTTTCATGACGTTTTCTGGTCTGATGACCCCAGCTTTAGCCGAGCATTCGCAATCCGGGCGAGATCCAGTCCAGGCAAGAACTGACATCAACAGCGATGCGAAAGCCAGAGAGACGAAGCAAGCCCTTGAAAGAGCCAGGGAACGGCAGAAGGCCGTTGACCAGCATAACTCGGATCTGTGGGGACGCTGGACCTACGCTGTTTGCGTCGGCTGTGGTTGGACGCCGAAGAATGTTCGGATCGTGCACACCAATCCTTCACGCGTCCTGATCGGCATACCGGCCGCGGACGATGATGCGCGTGACCGCGCTGGCATACGCTTCAGAAGCTGAAGCCCTCGCATCACGCACGCTTCAGCAGGGCGAGGAGCAATGTGCCGGCCGCCGCGATGACGTGGCCGCGTCCCCGCCGGAGCGGGATGGTGACCACCGGCTGCGGCTCGGCCGCCACCTCCGGCAGCACGGGCTCTGCCACCCCGGTCTGGCGGTCCCGGTCGTCCCCGCACGTCGAGACGACTCACGAGCCGGTGCCGCTCTCGAAAGCTGCCAGGGCTAGCTCGCCGTCCGTGGGGTCCAAAACCGCTATGATGCGGTCCGCCGCGTCGAGAGCCGTCCCGGCCACCACCTCGAGGCTAGCGCGGAGCGCGGCCCCGATCCGTGGCGCAAGGATCTCCAGAGCGGTCGGCTTCGAACCCGAGGTAAAAGACAACAGCCTGACGAAGCGGACCGGCATCATCGCGACGATCAAGGCGCACAACTTCTCGGCGAGCAGCTAGGATGCGCCTCGCCACTTTGGTTCCGACACTTCCGACCCTGAGTAGGTCGGCATCAATTACAATTACCCCCGACACTCATTGACATCTCTGCGCCGTTGATTATTGAATATTACTCATAATATGTATCCGAAACAGGCATTTAAGGGATATATTCTGATGAAGACAATGCCTGAGTATATAGAATCGGCCTATAGACTCCTCGAAGATGTTTGGGCCGATGCCGTGGAGTCAAACATCACGGACAATCTCGATTTCTCTTTCCCCGACTGGACACCCGACGAGCGGAAAGATTTGCTCATGCTATGCGCGGCCCTCGCACTTTGTGAGGCTCAGGGCGCGCGGGACGTTACCGCTGAGGCCGAGCGGCGTGGCCTCGAGGTCGCCGACGCCGCTCGGCTCACGAGTAGGCAACTTCTACGTTTCCTGAAACGCGAATCGTCTGCATCCGACGCGATCCTCGAGCCCATCCGTGTCCTAGACGGTGTGCAGGGTCTCCACCCTAGGCGCAGCAATTCACCCAGCCGTTATGGAGATTGAGCGGGGAACACCGTTCGCCGCAAACCGCTACCGGAGTACGGCCGGCGAACGCCATCAGCGGGGATGATCCGATCTATCTCGCGTCACAGTTGTTCTGATCGGTGGGACTGTAGCCTCCTACGTCCCTGTGAAGCCGGGTGCGCGGCTGGGCTTCGGTTGAGTAGGAGGACAACACGACGCGCGTCAGGCGGAGCCGGAAGGACCACAGTGAGCCCAGCAACCGCACCGCCCGATCGCTTGGCTGAGGTCCGCCGTCTCACGGCAGCTCTGATCGATCAGGTGCTCGAAGCGCAGCTTGTAGGTCGGCCAGTTCCGCAGGAGCAGAGTACGGCACTGATCAAAGCCGCCTTCTTCCTACGGGCGTGCAATGTGCCGTGGTGGCCGATGCTCGCCCAGGCACTGCATGGCTTGGGTCGTGACGTTGAAGAGGCGGCTCCAGAGCCGGATGCGGGAGATGAGCCGCTGCAGGATATCGACCAGCAAGGACTGACAAGCTTCCTCTCTCAGCTCTGGTCCGAGAAGGGCCGTTTGTGACCGCTGGCCCGGAGTTCATTCCCCAGAACGGCAGCACGGTCGAGACCCGGTTCCGGGAGAGGAAGGGCTCGCGATGGCGGTACTGGCCTACAGCCCGGCTTTCCTCCTCCGCTCGACCGGGTCGCATGCCGCCACGATCCGGCGGAGTGTGATTGTTGCGGCCGGGTCGGCAGACGAGGCCACCGAGCAGGCTTGGTTCTATCGCGACGGATTGCCGACGGAATCCGTGTGCTCTGCGACGCTCACGGATGCATCGGGAGCCTTGATGGGGCCGGAACAGTACGGCAGCGAACCAGGCTTGAAGCTGCATCGGGAGGATCAGGCTTGATGGTCGGCGCTTCCACGGAACAACTCTCCGAGGTTCTGCGCCTGTGCACCGCGCTCGCATACCGGGCCCTCGACGCAAAGATCTCCGGACGGCCCTTGCCAGCGGCACAGAGGATCGCGCTGGCGAAGGTCTTGCGCCTTCTGCAGGATCACGGCGTGGAGTGGCCGCCGCTTCTGGCGCAGGTGCTTCAGGAGCTGGACAGGAAAGCGGCCGCGCCCGAGCCGACATCTCAGGTCGAGCCGCTGGAAAGCGTCGATCTCCAGGGTCTTTCGCTCTTCTTCGCCGGTTACCGCACGAAGGATCAGCCGTAACCTGCACCGTCCAGCGACCGGCACCCGGCAGCAACGACGTGCTGCTCGCTGGCGACCCCGTCGCGGTCCTTCTTCGGATCGCGTCTTGCTGCGCCGGAATGGCTCGGCTTCCGGCCACTTTGTGAGGCCGCGGCCCAGGCGAGCGGATGAAGGCGATCAGAGGCCGTGCGCCGGCCATCGGCGTGGCATTTGTGCTGGTAAGTGTCTAGCGCGCTCTCGAGGCTGCGCTGCAGTTTTGAGAGCGAAAGGGATGATGCTGATCACCAGGCGCGAGCAGTTGCCGCACCGGGGCCGCTGGAACAACGACCAGTGGATCCCCTTCCCTTCAGGCTTAAGCACCTGGAGGAACCATGTCCAAGATCCTGAAGATCGCCACCGCCGCCACGATGCTCACGCTGTCAGCGAGCCTGGCTGTTGCTGCGCCGTGCAACGTCGGCACGACGACGAATGCGGCCACCGGGAAGGACAGCAGCTCGAATGTCGATGGGGGCTCGACCGCC
>NZ_JAKSYP010000242.1:0-556 GCF_022829625.1 Methylobacterium sp. E-046
CTCCCCTTCACCCAGCGTCCGAAACCGGCCGCTCCGATCCTCCCGGAGCCGCCGGCGCGCGCTGCACTCCGTGCTAGCTTGGAGGAGGCCGTCCAGATCGCCGTCGACGCAGCGGACCGCATCATCGCCGTGCTCGACAGCCTGGACGGCGACGCGAACGACCAAGGCTGCGGGGACGCTGACCCGTCTCTGGCCGCACCGGAGAACGTCGCCGGCTCGCAGGTTGTCTACATTTGCGGCACCGACGCGGGCCGCGAGACTGATGAGCCCTAGACCGTGCTGTCGCAGGCGGCGGGGTGGGCCGGCAACCTGCCGCAATATCAGGCCACCGTGCAGAGGACGGTCGCGTGGCTCCAGCAGGGCTGGCTCGGGGAGGCGAACCGGCTGCTGCAGCGCCTCAGTCACGACGTCACCTCCGCCACCCGGAAGGCCGACGCCGCCGGCACCGTCGCGGCGACCGCGCCGGGCGACGACACCCCCAAGGCGCAGCTCGTGCGGGTGCAGGAGCCCGAGCCCTCGCCGCTGGTGCTCGCCGAGAAGGTGCTGGGCCCGATCG
>NZ_JAKSYP010000244.1:0-4433 GCF_022829625.1 Methylobacterium sp. E-046
AGTCCGACCTGCCGTGCCGGCCCGCCACGCAGCAGGGCCCGCCGATATCAGGCGTGGCGTGCCCGCGAGGCCGACGGCAATCTCGCCGGCCGTGTTGGCGTAGGGATGCGCAGCTTTCCCGTCGGTGCCGTAACCCTGAGCTGTCGGCAGCTCGGCGCGGTAGGCTGTACCGCGCTGGTATGACCGCAGAGCCGAGTCAGAGCGGCTGATCGCGCCGCGGCTGTACGGGCCCGCCACCGGGATCCCGTTGACAAAGCCACGGGCGGCGGCGTTCATCGCGCCCGTTTCGCGGCCGGTCTCCGCGTGGGTCTGCTCGGCCTTGAACGCGGCAAACTCTGCGGGATCAAAGCCGCCTCCAGTCGCCGGCGCCGGTCCGCCGGCAGCCTGCTTGAACGCCTCGAACTCGGCCGGATCAAAGGTGACGCCGCCAGCCATTACAGGCCCTCCTTGCGCATCCGCGCGAAGGCGTCGGCCTTCGACATGCCGCTAGTCATCAACTCTTGGAACCGCCCGGCCGCGCTTCCGCTGGGCTGGCTCTGCTGCCCGAGCTTGGGCGGGGTTGGGCTCTCCGGCATGTAGACGGAGCGGTCGGGGCTGACGCCATACTGCTGGGCCAGTCCACGATACCGCTCGGCCACACCGTCAGCGGTATGGCGAGCGGTGCCGTACAGCTCCTGAGCCTGCCCGAGGAAATCCTGTCGCTGGCGATCCGAAAGGAATTCACCGTTGCGGGCCTTGTTGTAGGCGTTCAGCACCTGCTCAGGCACACCCGCCGCGTTCTTGGCCGTGGCATACTCGCCCTCACGGACCACCGAGCCGGGGTCCAACATCTTCATGTAACCGAAGACCAAGCTCATGTCGGAGGCGGGCGATACCTGTCCGGGATTAGTCTCGCGCTGCCGGGTGGCGGCGATCACGCGGCCATAACCCTCGTGGACCTGCCCGAAGGTGCCGAGCTGCTTGGAGAACTCGGTCCGCAGCTTGTCCTCGGTCTCAAACCCCTCCGGCTTGTTGCCCGGTGCGGTGTAGACGGGCTGCCTCGTGTTCGGGTCGTACAGCACCGCGCCGGGGCGCGTGTTGATCAACTTGTCTGGGACGGCATCGTCCTTGGCCCTAGCCTCAGCGCCAGCCACGGCCGCCTTGTAGTTCGGATCAGCCTGACCGCCGACGACGGGACGTTCACCGCCCGGATTGTTCGGATCCGCCTCAAAGCCCGGCTGCGGACCGTTCACGGTCCCGACCCGCTGCCACTGGCTCGGATCGTTCGCGGAGTTCGGAGGCACGAGGTAGCGCACGCCGCCATAGTCGACGGTGTTCGGCGCGCGGGTCTGCTGCTGCAGCAGGTTCGTCAGCAGCGTCGGATTGCGCATGGCCGCGCGTGCCGCTGTCGGGTCGTACTTCAGATTGTTGACGAGGTGGTTGTACGTGTCCTGCTGCCCCTGCTGCTCCTGCATGAATTTGATCTGCTCAAGCTGACCCTTCAGCGAGCCGGACTGGCTGGATCCATAGCTCTGCAAGCCCGCCGCGATGCCCGGCCCGATGCCGCGGTTGCTCGCGATGCCGAGACCGACGTGGAACAGCAAGTCGCCGATCTGAGGGTTCACAGCGCCGACAGCGCGGGCGTACTGCTCCATCATGCTCGGCTGCGGGCCACCCTGACCGAGGGCAGGCGCCATCGGCCCGGCGGGCGCAGGAGCGGGCGAAGGCGCCCCTCCCAGGCGCTGCGGCTGCCCTGAGACCACCTGACCCGTAAGGGGGTCGAAGCTGTTCGCAGGCGGCATCTGCGGCACGCCAACGGGATCAGCAGGGGCGGCCGGAGCCGGACCGCCGGGATAGTCCGACAACGCCTTGACCTTCGGCGGCATCGCGCCTGCTCCGCCGGGGTTCATGCCCGACACGGTGCCGGTGGTCGACGGCTGGACCATCAGTGCATCGTCACCCGGTCGGGTCGGCGGCAACGGCACGGCGCGCGTGGCGTAGGGATCTGCAGCCCCTGCGAAACCACCAGAGCCGCCCCCGAACCCGGATCGGTCGAACAGCAGGCGGTCAAGCGGCGAGCCGCCCAACGCGACAGCGTCAGCGGGCCCGGCCTGCGCACGCTCTAGGGTCTGCACCTGTCCCTCGTCCATGGCGATGCTCGGGCGGCGCTGATCCACGGGCCCGGTGCCGCGGCCGGAGGGATCGACATCACCGGCACCGCGCGTCGGCTGGAACGGGTTGAGGCCCATCGTCGGGGCAGGGATTGCTGCCTGAGGGTCGCCCCCCTGCGGTGCCTGACGAAGCTGATCCAGCAGGCTCTGCAGGTCAAAGCCGCCGAGGTCGCCGAGGAAAGAGGGACCGCCGCTCATCGGTGCGTCCTGATGTTCGAGGATGAGGAGGAGGCGCCGCAGGTCATGCTGACCCCGCAGAGCCGCACATGGCGCCGAGGACCGTGATCCGTTCGCCGGCTTGGAGCTGAAGCTGTTCGAAAGCCTGCAGGAGCCCGGCGAGGTCATGGGCCGTGCCGGTGCCGCTCTCCAGGATCCACGCGGCCTGTGCGCTCACAGCCTGCAAGGACCTGAAGCTCATGGCGGCGTTGGCGCAGGCAACCGCGATCCGCTGCTGCAAATCTGTCGGCACCGCGTCGTCGGCCGGGACGGCGGGCGGCATCAGTTCGAAGGCGTCGGAGCGTTCCATGGCGCGCCTCTTCAAGCCACCGCGCGGCGCTTGCCGCGGGTCTGGGGCTTCGGGGCTCCGGTTCGAACCGGCTCCGGCTCCTGCGGGATCATGGCCTGCAGGGCATGGGCGAGGATGCCAGAGGGAGCACCCTGGTCGCTCGACATCGCCGCGAGCAGGTCGCCGAGCCCAGCCGGAGGGCCGCCATGGTCGGAGCCCGAGGGGTCCCGAACGATGATCGTCAGACGCGGCGGCTCAGCAGGAAGCGCGGCCGGCGCGGATCCGCCCGACGAGCCGTCCCTGCCCTTCTTCCGGCCCTTCGCCGCGAGCCGAGCGGCCTCGTCCGTGGCCTTGCCGTAGTCGACGCCCAGGAGATCACCGAGACCAATCGGACCCACAGCATCGGGCTTCCGGTCCGCCACCTCCTGCGCGATCAGGCCGATCTGGGTTCGAGGCTCGCCGCGGTAGTTGTAGCTGTAGATGGTCTGCCCATCCTTCAGCTCGCCCACGGGGCGGATGTTCTCTTTCATCCGCTCATCCGACGCGAACAGGCCCTTGATCAGACCGCCGCCGAGGGTCGAGCCGCCGCCTGTGCCGAGGCCGAGCAGGCTGGTGCCCAGGCCGAGGATCGACTGCAGCGGGCTTACGCCCGAGGTCTCCGTGCGCTGGGTGCCCTGAGAAACCTGCGTTCCGCCCTGGCTGCCGATTGCCAGCGGATAGCTCGCGTACTGGCTCAACGCCTGCCAAGGCGTCTGCTGCTGCTCCTGGAAAAGCTGCTGCGCGGCTTCTAGGCCCTGCTGCGCCTGCGCCTGCTGAAGCCCGCCGACCTGCAACAGGTTCGAGGCCGGCGCATACCGGAGCGCGTCCACGGACGGCAGGAGCCCCGCGGCTTGGTTCGCGGCGCTGAGCCCCTGCTGACCCGCACCGATGAAGCCCTGCGCCTTCGTCACCCCGAGGTTGCTGTTGAACTGGTCCCCGCTCAGCACCTGACCGAGAACACCAGCCTGAGCAGCCTGCTGAGCCTGTCCGAGACCGGCACCGGCGAGGCGCTGAGAGTTGTTCGTGGACTGCACGCCGCTGATCGCGTTCGTGATCCCGAGCCCGGCGCTCGATGCGGCCTGCCGCGCGGCGTCTATCTGTGAGTTGGCCGAGAGCTGGCGCTGCGCCTCCGTGTTGTATTGGCCGGCATACAGCGCCGTATCGGTGTCGTTGACCGCCTTCTGCATGGCGCCCGCGAAGCTGCCGGAACCATACCGCCCGCTTTTGGCGTAGGCTTCCTTTGTCGCGTTCGTCGCGTTCTGGTTCGAGACATCAACGAGGTTCTGGAACAACGCGTTTTTCGTCGGGTCGAGGTAGTTTCCGGCTGCGATGCCCGACAGGTTCGTTTCGGCCGCCGAAGGTGCCTGCGAGCGGTTGTAGAGGTCCTGCAACTGCGGCTGGGTCGTGAGATCCCGCGCCCCGCTCATGAAGGCGCCGGCCGTCTGGTTGATCGGGTTGTTCGCATCCCCGATCCGGTCCGCCAGCCCCGACAGCCGGGCCGTGCTCGCCTCAGGCACCGCCGCCAGCATGCCGAGACCCTGCTGCGTCGTGGGACTGATCCCGTTCGATCCGAGCACACTCTGCAGGTACGCCGTGCCGAGGCCGCCAGCATTATCGGCCGCGGCTTGGTCACGGGTGGACTGGATGCCGGCCGACTGGTCCGTGCTGAAATCCGCGACCCGAGGGCCCTGGTAGATCTGCGACCCGACGCCGGAGTCGTAGAGGGTCTTAGCGTCGGT
>NZ_JAKSYP010000247.1:0-376 GCF_022829625.1 Methylobacterium sp. E-046
GCCAAGGCGGCCCACCGCGCCGCCGCTCATTGATCCCCTGACCGCGCCGCGCTGATCGGCGCCGACAAGGCCCCCGCCCCCTCAACCACCGAACCACCGCCACGAGCCCTCACCGGAGCCCGCACGACGACGCACGCCCGCATCCCCGATTCCAGCCAGCCCGCCCTGGTCCCCGCCGTTACCAGCGCCCGCCGCCACCTCCCCGTGGACCGCCGCGACCGCAACCTGCCCGACGCGACCCAGCCCGGCACCATCGAGCCCTGGCAGGCCGTGGCGCCCGTCCGCCCCGACACCGTGCACAGCCGGTCCCCGCGCTTCCTCGACGTGGCCGGCGAGCTGCTGGCCGCGGTCGCCATCATCGGCGGCGGCATGGTGC
>NZ_JAKSYP010000249.1:0-360 GCF_022829625.1 Methylobacterium sp. E-046
CTCCCATTGCGCGGGCACAAACGCCTGTTCGGCGATGAGGATCAGACACGACCAAAGCATGTCAGTTCGCCAAGTGCCCAACGCGAAGGCTCGTTCCGCTGTTGCGCACGTACCGGTAATCCGTCTGTGTGCGGCCGGCCATGCCCCGCGTAAAGGGACGCACCGTGGAGTAAGAGCCAATCACTGCTTACAAAAGTCGGAACTTGACCGGCTAGCACACGACGGGCTTAGGATTTCGTGTGTATCCAGGCTCAGCGGAAGCTCTGCCTGGGAGCGGAGCCGTGTTGACCGCAGCGTTGCCCAGCGGTCGTGGCGCTAACCACCGCTCCTGTGAGGTGCGAACATTGAACAGTACACCTC
>NZ_JAKSYP010000290.1:0-405237 GCF_022829625.1 Methylobacterium sp. E-046
CTCCCAGGCCTTCCGCATGCGCAACCGGGACCTCGTCTACGTCTCCAACGCCCCCTTCACCGAAGTCTCCAAGGTGCTCGCCGCCTTCAACGGCGTCACAGGACCCCTCGCCTCCGCGGCAACCGCGTACGCCTACGCGAAATAGGCCGCGTCGCCGGTTCCGGGCCGGCGATCAGCGCGGCGCCGGCCCCGCGGGGGCTTGCGCCGCCGCGGCGGAATCGGCCCGCAGCGGGCATCGCCCGGTCATCCCGGCGACGCGCCACCGAGCCCGGGCCTCCGACTGGTGGACGCGCCAGCGGCTAGCCCGACCGCACATCCCCGGCGTGCGGACCCGTCTCCGCTGCTTTTCCACGGCCGGAGTGAGCATCCAGTCCGCGCCAGGTCCTCTCCGACCACGCCGCCCCGGATCACCCGGATCCACGCGCCGCGAGAGGACGCGCTGCGTCGAGCGAAGTTTTCGATCCGACGCCGGTTCGCCGCCGATGCCTGTAGCCTGAACGCAAATCGGGCGCGGATGTCATCCGCGCCCGATCGCCCTGCATCATACTGCTCGGTGGCTCCGGGGCCCGCGGCCCCGGTTCGATCAGAGCCTTCGATCAGACCCGCTTGGCCAGCAGCTGCTCGATCAGCGAGCCGCCCTTGTCGATGGCCGCCAACTCCTCGGCCACCGCGTTCACGGTGTCGCGGATCTGGTCGGGCGTGTGCTCGGAGGTCAGGAAGAAGCGCAGGCGCGAGGCCCGCTCCGGCACCGCCGGGTGGATGATCGGCTGCACGTTGATGCCCCGGCGGAACAGCCGGTCCGACAGGGTCACGGCCTTCAGTGAGTCGCCGACGATGATCGGCACCACCGCGAGCCCGAGGCTGAAGCCGGTGTCGAGGCCGAGCTTCTTGGCGGTGGCCAGGAACAGGGTGCCGTTCTGGCGCAGGCGCTCGACCCGCTCCGGCTCGGCATGCATCACGGCGAGGGCCGCCTCGGCCGCGGCGGCGAGCGGCGGCGACATGCCGACGCTGTACACGAAGCCGCCGGCCGTATGCTTCAGGTACTCGATCAGCGCGATCGGGCCGCAGATGTAGCCGCCGCAGGTCGAGAGCGTCTTCGACAGCGTGCCCATCCAGATGTCGACCTCCCGGGGGTCGACACCGCAATGCTCGAACAGGCCCGCGCCGGTGCGGCCGGTGACGCCGAGGCCGTGCGCCTCGTCGACCATCAGCCACGCGTCGTAGCGTTTCTTGAGGGCGACGAGCCCCGCGAGGTCCGGCGCGTCGCCGTCCATGCTGTAGAGGCCCTCGACCACGATCAGCGCCCGGCGATGCTCGTGACGGGTCGACTGGAGCAGGGTCTCCAAGGCGTCGAGGTCGTTGTGCGCGAAGGAGCGCCGCTGGGCACCCGAGAGCTGCGCGCCCGTGACGATGCTGTTGTGGGACAGGGCGTCGTGGAAGATCACGTCGCCGGCTTCCAGAAGGGCGCCGATGGTCGTGACGTTGGTGGCGTGCCCGCTCACCATCACGATACAGCCCTCGGACTGGTAGTGCTTGGCCAGAGCCTGCTCGAGGCTGATATGGCCGGGCCGCTCGCCCGCCACCACCCGGCTCGCCGACGCGGAGGTGCCGTAGGCGTCGATCGCCTCGCGCGCCGCGTTGCTTACCCGCGGGTGGCCGTTCAGGCCGAGATAATCGTAGGACGAGAAGTTGGTGAAGCTCTTCTGGTCGATCCGCGTCGTGGCGCCGGCCTTGGCGTCATGGACGCGGAAGAACGGGTTGCCCAGACCGATCAGCTCGGCCGCCTGACGTTGCAGCTTCAGTTCGCGGTAGCCGGGCAGGTTCTCGAAGTTCTGCGCCGCCGACTTGCCGGCCGGCGACGCCGCCTTGACGGGGGCCGGGCGCGGCGTCGCGCGCCCGAGCCGGTTGGTCACGAAGCCGGCGAGCGCCGCGCGCCCGCCATCCGGCCGTGCCGTGTCGGTCATGAGTGAGTCTCTTTGATACCGATGGATGTCTGCTCGATGAGTTCCTTGAGAGGCGCGATCATCTGCGCATCGACCTCACCGCCGACATGCTTCGAGACGAGGCTCATCGCGACGCCGGCCGTCTCGTCCATGGGCGCGGAAACCGCCTGAATTAAGGACTCGGACAGTTCGTTGACGGTCATGCCCGACGACAGGCCTGCCGGCGGCGCGTCGAGGGCGAAGCGCTCCTGCAGGCTGGCCCCCAGCTCGACACCCATCAGCGAATCGAGGCCGATCTCCGAGAGCTGGCGCACGCGGCTGATGTCGTCCTTCGGCAGGCGCAGGATGCGGGCGATGTCCTCGACGATCGCGTCCGACACGGTCTTGCGGGCCGCATCGAGGTCGCCGCCCTTGAGCAGGGCGCCGATGTTGATCGCCTGAACGCCGCCGGCCTCGGCCTGCTGGTCCGACCCGAGTTCCGCGTAGCTCGGCGAGCGCATGGTGGCGAGCCGCTCACGCGCCTTGCCCCAGTGCATCGCGGCGATACCGATCACCGCCTCGTCCGGAGACGTGCCCTGGCTCTCCAGCGCCTCGGCCATCAGGTCCAGGCAGCGGCGCGCCTCCATCGGGGTGACGCCGACGCGGCCCGCGAGGCCTTCCATGACGGCCCTGTTGCGGGCGAGCATGCCGACGTCTCCGATCGCGCCCCAGGCCACCGCCAGGGCCGGCAGGCCGCGGCGGCGGCGCTGCCGCGCGAGTCCTTCCATGAAGCCGTTGGCGGCCACGTAGGAGCCCTGGCCCGGATTGCCGATGAAGGTCGTCGCCGAGGAGAACAGGACGAAGTAGTCGAGGCTCCGGTCGCGGGTGGCGGCGTCCAGGTGCTGGGCGCCGATCACCTTCGGGCCGATCACCGCGTCGAGTACCGCGGCGTCGATGTTGGAGATCAGGCCGTCCTGAAGCACCGCGGCGGCGTGGAGCACGCCCGCGAGCTTCTTACCGCCCTGCTCGATGCCGGCGATCAGGCGGTCCACCGACGAGCGGCTGGTGATATCGACGGCCTTCGCCTCGACCGTCACGCCCCGTCCGGCGAGTTCCGCGACGATGGCCTTGGCCTCGTCGGTGGCCGCACCCTTGCGGCCGGCGAGCACGAGGTGCTTCGCGCCCCGGTCGATGAGCCAGCGCGCCGCCTCCAGGCCGAAGCCGCCGAGGCCGCCGGTGAGCAGGTGGACCCCGGAGTCCGAGACCGTGAACGACCGGCCGGTCTCCTTCATGATCGTGCCGGCCTTCGGCGGGCTGATCACGATCTTCCCGATATGCCCGGATTGCTGCATCAGCCGGAACGCGTCCGAGGTCTCGGCCGCCGTGAAGGGCTGGTAGGGCAGCGGCTTCAGGCCGCCGTCGTTGAACAGGGCCATGACTTCGCGGAACATCCGCGCGCCGTCATCGCCCTGGTGCTGGATCACCTGATCGAGGTCGACGCCGAAGTAGCTCAGGTTCCGCCGGAACGGGCGCAGGCCGATATGGGTGTTGGCGACGTAGTCGCGCTTGCCCAGCTCGACGAAGCGGCCGAACGGCCGCAGCGCGTTGAGCGAGCGCTCCATGGCCTCGCCGAACAGGCTGTTCAGCACGATGTCGACGCCGTCGCCGGTGATCGCCCGGACCTCGTCCACGAAGGCGAGCGAGCGGGAGTCGAGCACGTGCTCGGCGCCCAGCGCCTTCACGAGCGCCCGCTTCTCGCGGGAGCCGGCGGTGGCGATAACCCGCGCGCCCTTCAGCTTGGCGATCTGCAGGGCCGCGAGGCCGACACCGCCCGCGCCGCCATGGACCAGCACCCACTCGCCGCGCCGCATCCGGGCGCAGGAGACGAGGCCGTAATAGGCGGTGAGGAAGGCGACCGGCACGGTGGCCGCCGCCATCGGGTCGAGGCCCTGCGGCATCGGCGCGACGACGAGGTCGGGCACGACGATGTGCGTCGCGAAGCCCGACTGGGCGAAGGCGACCACCGGATCGCCGACCTTGAAGCCCTTCACGCCCGGTCCGACGGCCGTGACGCGGCCGGCGCATTCGAGGCCGAGGCGCGGACCGGCGAAGCCGTCCTCCAGGATTTCCTCGGGGAGCATCGAGAGCGCCCAGAGAACGTCGCGGAAGTTGAGGCCGGTGGCCTCGACCGCGATTTCCATCTCGCCCTTGCCGGGGGTGCGGCGCTCGGCCGGTCCCCAGATCATCTCGCTGAGGCCGCCGGTGTTGCTGCGCTCCAGCCGCGCGGCCTCGGCCGGGACGGCGTCCGCCGGATCCCGGTGCTTCGGCCGGCCGGCATGGAAGCGCACCACCTGGGTCCGCTCGTCGTCCAGCACGATCTCGGTCTCCGGCGTGCCGGAAAGGATCAGGTCGCGCAGGCGCTCGGAGGCGCGCTTGGACGACATCTCGGGCGAGAGGTCGATGCGGCGGATGTCGAGGTTCGGGGCCTCGTTGGCGAGCGTGCGGGAGAAGGCCCACACGCCGGCCTCGATGTTGGTGGTCTGGCCACCACGGTCCCGGGTGGCGCCCGGCGCCACGACCCAGAGGCGGGTCTGGCGGGCGCCGAGATGCTCGGTGCAGCGCTTCAGGCTGAGGCAGCGGTCGCGCAGCCGCTCGGCCGCCTCGCCGCCGCGGGTGAAGGCGCCGGCCAGGAACACCACCGTGTCGGGGGTCTCCCGCTCCAGCTCCATCAGGGAGGTCTCGGAGTCGAGGATGATCGAGACGTGCACGCCGCCCGCGACCAGCAGGGTCGCGAGGGAGGAGGCGGTCTCGGCCGCGAACTCGTCATCCGAGCCGATGATGAAGGCGAAGCTCTGCGCCGGCGCGGGTCCGGGCCGGACCGGCGCCTCGGCGGTCAGCAGCAGATCGTTGCCGTTGGCGGACGCGGCCCGCTCGACCTCGACCTTGACGAGGCCATGGGCGCTGAGCGTGCGCTGCCAACCCTCGATATCCTCGAGCCGGCCCACGGGCATGCCGCCCACCGCCTCCTCGAACCAGCCCGCCGAGAGGCCGAAGACGAGGTCGCGGAACAGGGAGGCGCTGGGCTCCACGGCCACCAGGAGGCCGCCGGTGGCGAGTGCCCCGGCGAGCTGACCCGGCAGGGCCCGGTCGCCGCGATGCAGGCTGCCGGAGGCCAGGATCAGGTCGAAGCTGCCGGGCGCCAGCTCATCGGCCGCCTCGATGACGGCGGCGGCACGGCCCAGGGACAGGCGGGCGCGCTCGGCGAGCCTGCGGTCGGTCTCGAACACCGTGAGCCGGGCTTCGGCAGCGGACGCGAAAGTCGCGGCCTGGGCCGAGAGCGGGCCGAACCCGACCTGAAGGATCCGGAGCGCCCGCTCCTTCGGGAGTTGCGCACGGCTCCGTTCGATCAGGTTCGCGACGACGTCGGCGCCGTGGCGCGCGGTGGCCGAGCGAAGCGCGAAGGCGTCGATGGCACCCTGCGGCAGGCTCGGCGCGTCCGTCAGCTCGCCCGCGAGGAGACGGTCGACCATGGCGCCGACGTCGGCGATCAGCACGAGTTCGGCGGAGAGATCCGGGTGGTCGCCCGCGATCCAGCGCATGATCTCGTCGGGCGCCGGCAGGGCGGAGCCGTCGCCCAGCGACCAGTTCTGGCCGACCCGGTCGGCGAGGCCGCTGCTCTCGAGGGCGTAGAGGGCATTCAGCAGCCAGGGACGCAGGGTCTCGGGCACGCGCCGGTCGGCGGACGAGACGGTCTCACCCTCCGCCAGCCCGGAGGCGAGGCGGTAGGCCAGCGAGGTCGCCCAGCCTTCCAGGAGGAGATGCCCCGGCGACAGGGCCGCGTCGGCCGGCCCCTTCGCCTCGGCAGCCAGCGGCCGCAGGCGTGCGGCGACGCTCGGCCGGCGCTCCATCGGGATAGCGGTCGGCTCGGTTGCCAATTCCGGCATCTGCGAGATCGCGAAGGCGGCGAGGTCCCCGCCGGCCTTCGCGCGCAGGGCCTGGAACCGCCCTTCGCGGATCGTCGCGACGATGCCGCCCTCGGCGTCGAGCAGGGTGAAATCCGCCAGGATCGAGCGCTCGTTGCAGCGACGGGTGCGGATGATCGAGCGGGCGATCACGGCGCCGGGGCGCAGCAGGCGCACCTCGCCGAAGCGCACCGGGATATAGGCCTTGCCGCCGTTCTCGCCGAGGAGGTCGGCGAAGAGCAGGATCAGCCCGTGGAAGCAGGCGTCGAGCCGGTTCGGCACCAGGGCGTAGCGGGTGTCGGGCTGGGCCGGCAGCAGGTCGGACACGATGGTGCTGTCATCCAGCCGGGCGCTCATCGCCACCTGCTGGAAGCTCGGGCCGAAGCCCAGGCCGGAGGCGAGGGCGCGGGCGTAGAGCGCATCGCCGGTCAGCACATGGTCGCCGGCGGTCTCGAAGCTGAAGCCGTTCAGGTCGGGCGCCTTCGGGGCGGAGAAGCTGCCCTCGACGATCTTGGCCTGGGCATGGAGTTGCCACGGCGTCTGCGTCAGGCGGGGGCGGCTGAGAACCTGGATGCCGTTGCCGGATCCCGACAGGCGCACCGCGACCTCGCGCAGGGCCTCCTCGGTGAAGACCATCGGCGCCACGATCTCGAAATCGGCCAGCACGACCTCGTCGTCGCGCAGGGCCTCGCGGACGCAGGCGAGGGCCATCTCGACGAAGCCGGCGCCCGGCATGATCACCTGGCCGTCGACCTTGTGGTCCTCCAGCTCGGGCACGGTCGCCGGGTCGACGAAGCCGTTCCATTCCAGCCCGTCGAAGGTCGTGCGCGAGCCGATCAGCGGGTGGTAGGGACGGGCGCTCATGGCACCGACGCCCTCGGTGGTGTCCGCGAGGCGGAACGGGCGGCGCTGCCAGGGATAGGTCGGCAGGCGCACGTCGCCCTTCGGCGCGTCGCCGAACAGCAGGCTCTCGTCGACCTGCGCGCCCTGGACCAGGGCGGCGCTGACCGCCTTGGCGATCGGATCGCCGCCGGAGGCCTTCCGGTGCATCACGCCGACCGTGGCGGTCTCGATGCCCAGTGGCTCGACCGCGTCGCCGACATGGGACATCAGGGTCGCGCGCGGGCCGACCTCGACGAAGACGCGGGCGCCGCGACGGGTGGCGTCCTGCACGGCCTCGCAGAAGCGCACCGGCTCGCGGATGTTGCGCCACCAGTAGCCGGCGCCGAAATGGGTCCCGTCCAGCACCGAGCCCGTGACGGTGGAGACCATCGCGGTGGTGCCGGCCTTGGCCTTCAACCCGGCGAGGTCGCGCAGCAGCGGCTTCTCGGTCGGATCCATCAGCCTTCCGTGGAAGGCGTAGGCGAGGTCGAGCTTGCGGCCGCGGCGGCGCTTGCGCGACAGGGCCTTGAGGGCCGCGTCGATATCGGCCACCGGCCCGGCGACCGTCACGGCCTTCGGGCTGTTGTAGGCGGCGATGTCGAGGGTCGGGAAATCCTTGAGGAAGGTCTCGACCTCCTCCGACGGCATCAGCAGCACCGCCATGGTGCCCTGGCCGTGCGTCGTCTCCTGATGGTGGCTGCGGTAGTAGATGACCCGGACCGCATCCTCCAGGCTCAGGACGCCGGCAGCCTCGGCGGCCGCGATCTCGCCGACGCTGTGGCCGAGAACGTAGGACGGGACGAGGCCCTTGGCCTTGAGCGCGGCCGTGGAAGCGCTCTCGATGGCGAAGATCAGCGGCTGCGAGACGCTGGTGAGCGCGAGGCGCTCGTCCAGGTCGTCGGCGTAGAGCGCGTCCTTCAGCGACCAGTCGGAGTAGGCCCGGAACAGGGTGTCGACCCGGTCGAAGGCGGCGCGGAAGGAGGGGTTCTCCTCGTAGGCCTCGCGGCCCATGCCGGCCCACTGGCTGCCGTTGCCGGAATACACGAAGGCGACTTCTGCGACGCGATCGACCGCCGTGCCGGTGAACGCGTCCTGGCTGTCCTCACCCTCGCCGACGGCCCGCAGGGCTGCGGCGACGTCGGTCTTGCCATCCAGGGAGACGGCGAGGCGGGCCGGCATGCGCTCGCGGCGATGCGCGACGGCGGCAGCCACGGTCGCGACCTGGTCCGGCTCGGCCTCAAGGCGCTCGGCGTAGTCCAGGGCGAGCTCGTTCAGGGCCGCCCGGCTCTGCGCCGAGAGCAGCAGCACCTGCGCGGCCGGCTGAGGAGCCGGTTCGGCAGGCCTCGCCCAGGCGGGCGCGTCGGTGATGACCACGTGGGCGTTGGTTCCGCCGAACCCGAAGGAGTTCACGCCCGCGAAGCGCTCGCGCGCGCCGCGGCTGATCGGCAGGGCCTTGCGCACGACGTGCAGGTTGAGGTCGTCGAAGGGAATGTCGGGATTCAGCTCGGCCGCGTGCAGCGACGGGGGCACGAGGTCGTGCTCCAGCGCCAGCGTCGCCTTCATCAGGCCGGCGAGGCCCGAGACCGGCTCGGTGTGGCCGATATTGGTCTTGATCGAGCCGATCGGCAGCGGCGCCTGCCGGCCGCGGCCGAGCTTCGAACCGATGGCCGAGGCCTCGATCGGGTCGCCCACCGGCGTGCCGGTGCCGTGCGCCTCCATGAAGGCGAGGTCGTCGAGCCCGATCTCGGCCTCGCGGTAGACCTTTTCCAGCAGGGCGCCCTGGGCGTAGCCGGAGGGGAGCGAGATGCCGGTGGTGCGCCCGTCGGAGTTGATCCCCGACGCCGCCACCACGGCGCGGACCGTGGCGCCGTTGCGCCGCGCGGCCTCGGCCGATTGCAGCACGAACACCACGCCGCCCTCCGAGCGCACGTAGCCGTCGGCGTTCTTGGAGAACGCCTGGCACAGGCCGGTGCGCGAGAGCATCTGCGCGGTGGAGAAGCAGATGAAGTTGAACGGGCTGGCCAGCACGTTGACGCCGGCGACGACGGCGGTGTCCACGCGGCCCGACCGGATCGCCTGGACGGCGTTGTCGAAGGCGACGAGCGAGGACGAGCAGGCCGTGTCGACCGTGAAGCTCGGGCCCTTCAGGTCGAAGATGTAGGAGATGCGGTTCGAGATGATCGAGAGCGTGTTGCCGGTGGCCGCGTAGGCGTCGCCCGACGGCGCGTCGAGGATGCGCAGATTGCCGTAATCGAGCGAGGACGCACCGACGAAGACGCCTATGTTGCTGCCGGCCACGCTCGACGGGCGCAGGCCCGCATCCTCAAGGGCTTCCCAGGTCAGCTCCAGCAGCATCCGCTGCTGCGGATCCATCTGCTCGGCCTCGCGGGGCGAGATGCCGAACACCGCCGGGTCGAACGACCAGACGTCGTCGATGACGCCCGCCGCCCAGGTGTAGCTCTTGCCGCGCTCATGGGCGCGGGGGTGCGCGAACCGCTCCAGGGAGAACCGGTCGGCCGGCACCTTGCTGACGGCGCAGCGCCCTTCGGACAGGAGTGACCACAGCCCATCGACGCTGGGGGCTCCGGGCAGTCGGCATGCGCGTCCGACGATCGCAATGTCTGTACGTTGTGTCACGTTCGGTTCGCACACGCTCGTTATCGGAAGTCGGCTCGGCTCGCGACGAGTGAGTACCCTGTCACCCCTTACTGTGGCACCATTGCGGTGTCCAACCGGCCTACACGCGAGGTCATCCCTGCGCAGTGAAATTGCCGTCGGCTGTGACATGTATTCATCAGGCGCTTATCCAGTGCCAACGATTGGATTGCCAGGATTGAACAGCGCGGCGGCCCGCCGAGACGCTGAGACGATCATCAGAAAGCCACAGTTGCGTTCCGGCAGCCGGGACCCGTCTAGGCGCACCCGGAAGGAGATCTTCGCGACGCCGCACGGATCTGATGCGGCAATACCGGTGCGCGGCACTTGCTGCGACGATCAGGACGCGCTCACCGCCGCGTTCTCCTTGCTTCGTCCGACGCCGCAATAGGTGAAACCGTACCGGGCGGCGCTCGCCGGGTCGTAGATGTTGCGCAGGTCGACCAGCACCGGCGCGGATCCCGACGACATGGTTCTGCGCAGGCGGTCGAGGTCGAGGGCCCGGAAGGCGTTCCACTCGGTGACGATGACCAGGGCGTCCGCGCCCTCCGCGCAGGCATAGGCGTTCTCGGCGTAATCGACGGCCGGCATCAGCGCCCGCGCGTGGTCCATGCCCTCCGGATCGTAGGCGCGCACCTTCGCGCCCGCATCCTGCAGCCCGGCCACGATGGCCAGCGAGGGCGCGTCGCGCATGTCGTCGGTATCGGGCTTGAACGTCAGCCCGAGCAGCGCGATCGTCTTGCCCCGCACGGAGCCGCCGCAGGCCTTGATCACCTTGCGGGCCATGGCCCGCTTCCGCTGCTCGTTGACCGCCACCACGGTCTCGACCAGCCGCAGCGGGGTGCCGGCATCCTGGGCGGTCTTGACCAGCGCCAGCGTGTCCTTGGGGAAGCACGAGCCGCCGTAGCCCGGGCCGGCATGCAGGAACTTCGGCCCGATGCGCTTGTCCAGCCCGATGCCGCGGGCGACCTGCTGGACGTCGGCGCCGACCTGCTCGCAGAGATCCGCGATCTCGTTGATGAAGGTGATCTTGGCGGCCAGGAAGGCGTTGGCGGCGTACTTGGTCAGCTCCGCCGTGCGCCGGTCGGTGACCAGGATCGGCGCCTGATTTAGGTAGAGCGGCCGGTAGACTTCGCGCATCACCGCCTCAGCGCGGGCGTCACCGGTGCCGACCACGATGCGGTCGGGGCGCTTGAAATCTGCGATGGCCGCGCCCTCGCGCAGGAACTCGGGATTCGACGCCACCGAGACGTCCGCGCCGGGGTTGGCCTCCCGGATGATCCGCTCGACCTCGTCGCCCGTCCCCACCGGGACCGTCGACTTCGTCACCACCACGGTGAAGCCCGAGAGCGCCCCGGCGATCTCCCGGGCGGCGTCGAACACGAAGCTGAGGTCGGCGAAGCCATCGCCGCGGCGCGACGGCGTGCCCACCGCGATGAACACCGCGTCGGCCTCGGCCACGGCCTCCGGCAGGGCGGTGTGGAAGGCGAGCCGGCCCTGCCTGACGTTCTCGGCGACCAGGGCGTCCAGGCCCGGCTCGTAGATCGGCATGCGGCCGGCGTTCAGGCTCGCGACCTTTTCGGGCTCCCGGTCGATGCAGACGACGCTGTGGCCGAAATCGGCCAGGCACGCTCCGGAGACCAGGCCGACATACCCGGCTCCAATCATCGCGATCCGCATCCGGCCCTCCCGGCAGCCCGATCTGAGCTTGTTGCAACGCAGCATGATCCGGGTCGCACGGTGATGCAACCCGGGCGACCCTGGATCCGGTCCAATCTGTCGCCTGCGAGCAACACTCCGGAAGGGTGACTGTTTTTTGACAGCGTGGCCTTGGCGGCGATCCCGACGCGCGTCCCGAGGCTGGCCCGGTTCTGGCCCGGTCCTGCGCCGCGCGTCGCGCGGCTTCGCAGCGCGGGCGGCTTCCTGTAGAAGCGCCCCCGCCCGACGGGGGGCCGCAGATCCGCCCCCAACGGACCCGACCCAAGGATCGGTGAAGGACCGCGATGACCGAATTGCCGAACGTGCACGTGCGCGCCGAGGTCCTGGCACAGGCGCTGCCCCACATGCAGCGCTACGACCAGGAAATCGTGGTGATCAAGTATGGCGGCCACGCCATGGGTGACCGGGCGGCCGCGGAGGACTTCGCCGAGGACATCGTCCTTCTGGAGCAGTCCGGGCTGAAGCCGATCGTGGTCCACGGCGGCGGACCGCAGATCGGCAAGATGCTCGACCGGCTCGGCATCCAGTCCGAGTTCCGCGGCGGCCTGCGCGTCACCGACGAAGCCACCGTCGAGGTGGTCGAGATGGTCCTGGCCGGTCTCATCAACAAGCAGATCGTCGGCTGGATCTCGGCCGAGGGCGGCCGGGCCGTCGGCCTGTGCGGCAAGGACGGCAACATGGTTCGGGCCAAGCGGGCGATGAAGACCGTCGTCGATCCCGAGAGCCGCGTGGAGCAGACCGTCGATCTCGGCCTCGTCGGCGAGCCCGATCACGTCGAGCGCGGCGTCCTCGACGCGGTGCTGAAGGCCGAGCTGATCCCGGTGCTGGCGCCCGTAGCCTACGGGGCGGACGGGCAGACCTACAACGTCAACGCCGACACCTTCGCGGGGGCGATCGCCGGGGCGCTCCGGGCCAAGCGCCTTCTGCTGCTCACCGACGTCCCGGGCGTGCTCGACAAGGACAAGAAGCTGATTCCCGAACTCACCGTCGAGGATTGCCGCCGCCTGATCGCGGACGGCACCATCACGGGCGGGATGATCCCCAAGATCGAGACCTGCATGTACGCGATCGAGCGTGGGGTCGAGGCCGTCGTCATCCTCGACGGCAAGGTCAACCACGCGGTGCTGCTGGAGCTGTTCACCGATTACGGTGCCGGCACGCTGATCCGGCGCGGCTGACGGCGAGCGGGGCGGCAACTTCCGCCCCGCTCGCACATTGTCGTTCCCCGGACAAGGCTCGCGCAAGCCAGCCTTGCGAGCGTGGCCGTGAAGGTCCAGACTCGGCCGCAGGGGACCACGAGCCAAAGGGATCCTGTGCATCACCCCGGCAAGGCGCAGTTCACCACCGCCGCGGCCCGCGGGTTCGCCGACGTCGACACCTGGGTGTTCGACCTCGACAACACGCTCTACCCGAGCGATGCGCAGGTGTGGCCGAAGGTGGACGAGCGCATCACCCTCTACGTGATGCGGCTCTACGGTCTCGACGGGATCTCCGCCCGGGCCCTGCAGAAGCACTTCTATCACCGCTACGGCACGACCCTGTCGGCGCTGATGCAGGAGGAAGGGGTCGATCCGCACGACTTCCTCGACTTCGCCCACGACATCGACCATTCGTCGATCAGGCTCGACAAGGACCTCGGCGATGCGATCGAGCGGCTCCCGGGCCGCAAGCTGATCCTCACCAACGGCTCGCGCCGCCACGCCGAGAACGTCGCGGCCAAGCTCGGCATCCTCGACCATTTCGAGGACGTGTTCGACATCGCGGCCGCCGACTTCGTGCCGAAGCCGGAGCGCTCGACCTACGAGCGCTTTCTCCGGGCTCACGAGGTCGAACCGACGCGCGCAGTCCTGTTCGAGGATATCGCCCGCAACCTAGCGGTGCCGCACGACCTCGGCATGGCGACCGTGCTGGTGGTGCCCAAGATCGTCGACCCCTACCGGGAGGCGTTCGAGCAAGAGGCGGTGCGCGAACCGCATATCGACCACATCACCGACGATCTCGCCACGTTCCTCACCGCCTGCGTGCTCCCCCAGGCGGAACGCGAGCCCGACGAGCACCGCTGACGAGCATCGGCGCCTCATCGCGGATCGTCCGATGAAGCCGGACGGTCGAGGCGCATCGCTGAGGCACCTGTCCTCGACCCGACCGGATCTGCGAAGCGGAACCGCGGACCGATCTCGGCAACCCAATCGACAAGCCGGCGGTGATCCTGTAGAGACCCGCGCAACTCACAACAGGATCGCCGAAATCCTGGTGCCGATCGCCCATGAGGGGCGGAACGGCGCGACGGCTGGAGCTATGCCATGAACATCATCGAGCAGCTGGAGCGCGAGGAAGTCGCGCGCCTTGCCAAGACCATCCCGGATTTTGAGCCGGGCGACACGCTCATCGTCAACGTCCGCGTGAAGGAAGGCGAGCGCACGCGCGTCCAGGCCTACGAGGGCGTCTGCATCGCCCGCTCGGGCGGCGGCCTGAATGAGAGCTTCACGGTGCGCAAGATCTCGTACGGCGAGGGTGTGGAGCGCGTTTTCCCGGTGCATTCGCCGATGATCGATTCGATCAAGGTGGCCCGCCGCGGCAAGGTGCGCCGTGCCAAGCTGTACTACCTGCGCGACCGCCGCGGGAAGTCGGCCCGCATCGTCGAGCGGACCGATCGCTACAAGGCCAAGGAGGCCCCGGCGGCGCCCGCCGCCGCCGAGTAAGCAGTCCGCCTGCGCCGCAGGATCGACCGCGTCACAGACCGGTCCGGCTCAGCCGGGCCGGTTTTCTGTTTCGGACCACTCGAACGCATCGACGGAGGGGGAGCGAGGCGGCCGGCAGGTCTGTGGCTGGGGTGATTGGGGCCATTTCCAGCGCCTTGGCCGTCGCGCGCGGCCGCAAGGAAGCTCGGCGCCTATCCGATGCGTGCGGTGACCTCGATCTCGACCCGCATCTCAGCACGCAGGAGCCCGGCCACCACCACGATCGTGGCGGCCGGGCGCACGTCGGCCAGCACCCGGCCGCAGACCGCCAGCACGGCATCAGCGTCGGCCCGGTCGGTGACGTAGTAGGTGGCGCGTACGATCCCGGCGAGGCCGGCTCCCGCCTCTGCCAGGACGTCCCGGATCGTCCGCCAGCAGGCCTCGGCCTGCGCGCCGCCGCCCTCCGGCATCGTCATGGCGGCGTAGTCGTAGCCAGTGGTTCCGGAGACGTAGACGAAGTCCCCATCGACCACCGCCCGGGAGTAGCCGTAATCCCGTTCGAACGGCGAGCCGGACGAGATCAGCCGCCGGTTCATCCGCCGCGCAGCGCTTCCAGTACCTTGCCGCCGGGGCGGCCCGTCGGCGCCATGCCCAGCCGGCGCTCCACGTCCTTGATGGCGTCGCGGGTCTTCTGGCCGACCTTGCCGTCCGGTTCGCCGACGTCGTAGCCACGGGCGGCCAGCCGGGTCTGGAGGTCGCGCCGTTCGGCCCGGGACAGGGGCGGGTCGTCGGTCGGCCAAGCGGCCTGGACGCCGGCCTTGCCGCGCAATCGGTCGGAGAGGACCGCGATGGCGAGGCCGTAAGATTCGGCGGCGTTGTACGAGTAGATCGCGTCGAAGTTCCGGGTCACCAGGAAGGCCGGGCCGTCGATGCCGGCGGGCGCGATGATCCCGGTCGGGCCCTCGCCCGAGAGCGGGCGACCGTCCACACGAGTTACACCCAGCGACGCCCAGTGGGCAACCGGCTTCTTGTTCTTGCGCCCGGCGGCGGCGACGTTGAAGCTGCGCGGCAGCTTCACCTCGTAACCCCAGACCTGCCCGTTCTGCCACTTGGCGACGTGCAGGAAGTTGGCCGTCGAGCCGACTGCGTCGGCCACCGAATCGACGACGTCGCGCCGCCCGTCGCCGTCGCCGTCGACGGCGAGGCGATGGTAGGTGGTCGGCATGAACTGGGTCTGGCCGAAGGCGCCCGCCCAGGAGCCGGTCAGTCGCTCCGGCGCGATATCGCCGCGCTCGATGATCCGGAGGGTGGCGATCAGCTCGCCGCGGAAGAAGTCCCGGCGGCGGTTGTTGGAGCAGGCCAGCGTCGCCAGCGACTGCACCAGCGGCATCTTGCCGAGGTTCTTGCCAAAATTCGATTCCACGCCCCAGACCGCCGCGATCGTGTAGCGGTCGACGCCGTAGCGGCCCTCGGCCTGGGCCAGGGCCGCCGCGTGCTGGCGCATGGCCGCGCGCCCGTCCTCGACCCGCTCGTCGTCGACCAGCGCCGCCATGTAGTCCCAGATCGGCGTCTTGAACTCGGGCTGCGCCTGGGACAGCTCGATCACCTTGTCGTCGAAGCTGATGCCGCTCGTGGCCGACCGGAAGGTCTGCGCCGAGACGCCGGCCGCGGCGGCCTGACCCTGGATGCCGGCGAGGCAGCTGTCGAAATCGGCCCGGGCCGGAAGGGCTGCCAGCGGCAGTGCCGCGATGCCGGCGAGAAGCCCGAGCGCGCGCACAGTCCTCGGTCCCGTCGGGTGCTTCGGCATACTGGCGATCCTCACGATGCGGGACGGAGTCTGGGCGCGGATTCAGGCGACATGTGGGTTAACGAAGCATGAGGAAAGCCGCCGCGCCTTCATCCATTTGCCTACCAATCGATAGGTTGATCCGGAGCCGGTCCACCAGCGGCCGGCCCATGGAGTCGGGAGGCGGGACGCATGATGAAGGATTGGACTCAGCACGGCGCCGCGCTCGTCAGCACGCTCGGGCGTATCGGTGCTGTGAGCCCGGACCTCCTCGAAGCCCATGACCAGCTGGCCGCGGCGGCCCCGACCGAGCGCTAGCCGGACGCCAAGACCCGCGAGCGGATCGCCCTCCCGGTCGCGGTCACGACGCGGTGCGACGGCTGCATCGCCGTGCACTCCGACTTCGCCCGCACGGCCGGCGCGAGCAAGGAGGAGGTCGTGGAGGCGCTCGGCGTCGCGGTGGCGCTGAACGCCGGCGCCGCCCTGGTCTACACCGCCCGCGCCTTCGAGGCGTTCAGCGGCGAGTCCGGCTGAACCGGCCGAGCCGGGCCCGCGCCCCGGAACCTCCAGCGGAGCCGGGGGCTGGTTATCAGGACGGTGCGCCAGCCCGGTCTCCGCCTCCCAGGCGGTCCAGATAAGCACAGAGCATGTCGGCCAGGGCGCCCGCGAGGACCTCCACGGCCGCTTCGGTCCGGACCGCCTCCGAGATGCGCTCGCCGACCTCGCCGAGCGTCATCGCGATGATCTCGCCCGCGACCTGCAGCTCCGCTTCGGGAACCGCCGGAAGCGCCGCGCGGAGAAAATCGCGGAACGCCTGCGTGCCGATCAGCTGCGGCTCCGCGGCCTCGGGCGCATCGCGGTAGGCCGGGGCGGCTTCGTCGAGGGCCCGGCGCATCGCGGCCTCGGCGCATTCCGAGCGCACGAAGGCGTGGACGGCGCGGCGCAGACGCTCGCCGGGCGCCGTCTCGGGATCCGTCAGGATCCCGGCCAGCAGGGCGGTCGTGTCCCGCCACTCGTCGCTCTGCAACTCGAACAGGACCGCCGCCTTGTTGGGGAAGTACTGGTAGAGCGAGCCGATGCTGACGCCGGCGCGCTCGGCGACTCGCGCCGTCGTGAAGCGCTCCGCGCCGACCTCCGCCAGAACCTGAGTGGCCGCCTCCAGAATAGCCGCGACAAGGTCGCTGGAGCGGGCCTGTCGGGGCTGCTTTCGCCTGGAAATCCCGAGACTTGGCCGATCAGGCATGGGGTGGTGCTCGGAACGCGAATAGGCGCGGGCAGGGGGCGCCGGTATTCTGCGTCGTGTTCAGTTGAACACGCAAGACGGAAAGCAACACGCCATGTCACGCTCAGCGTCTAAACTCACTGAACCGCGCGTCGCGTCGCTGTTGGACAGTCTCTTCGTGCAGGCGGAGGCATCCTCACCCCTGAACATCGTCGGCGATCTTTCGGCCGGAGAGCGGACGCGTCTCATGGGCAGCCGCACCGGCTACCGAGACTTCTACAGCCGGCTCAAGGACATGCCGCTCGCGGTCTCGCGAGAGACCGGCCGGCTGCTCTACATGCTCGCCCGGAGCTGCCGAGCGCGGACGATCGTCGAGTTCGGCACCTCCTTCGGCCTCTCAACCCTGCACCTCGCCGCGGCCCTGCGCGACAACGGCGGCGGCCGGCTCATCACCTGCGAGTTCGAGCCCTCCAAGGTGGTGCGGGCGCGAGCGAATCTGATGGAGGCCGGACTGGCGGATCTGGTCGAGTTCCGCGAGGGCGACGCCCTGCAGACCCTCGGCCTCGACCTGCCCGACTCGGTCGACCTGCTGCTCCTTGACGGAGCGAAGGGTCTTTATCCGGACATTCTGAGCCTCGTGGAGAGCCGCCTCGGACCGGGTGCCCTGGTGGTCGCCGACAACGCGGAATACAGTTCCGATTATCTGGCCCGGGTGCGCGCGCCGAGCCGCGGCTACCTGTCGGTGCCGTTCGCCGAGGATGTCGAGCTGTCGATGCGGCTCGGATGAGGCAGGGCCCGGTATCCAGGCCGGACCGGCGGTCGCCTCAGCGCGCCGCGACCGCCGTCGGGATGCTCAGGCCCATTCCCGCTGGGCGAGCTTCTGCTCGTAGGCGTCGATGGACGCGGCGCGCGCCAGCGTCAGGCCAATCTCGTCGAGCCCGTTCAGCAGGTTGTGCTTGCGGCCCTCGTCGATGTCGAAATGCAGGGTGCCGCCATCCGGCCCCCGGATGGTCTGCGCCGCCAGATCGATCGACAGGGTGGCGTTCGCGCCGCGCTCAGCATCCTCGAACAGCTTCTCCAGATCCTCGGGCGATACGACGATCGCCAGGATGCCGTTCTTGGCGCAGTTGTTGAAGAAGATGTCGGCGAAGCTCGTGGAGATCACGCAGCGGATGCCGAAATCGGCGAGCGCCCAGGGGGCGTGCTCCCGGGACGAGCCGCAGCCGAAATTATCCCCCACGACCAGGATCTTGGAGTTCCGGTAGGCGGGCTGGTTGAGCACGAAGTCCGGGTTCTCCGAACCGTCCTCGCGATAACGCATCTCGGCGAACAGGCTCGTGCCGAGCCCGGTCCGCTTGATCGTCTTGAGGTACTTGGCCGGGATGATCCGGTCGGTGTCGACGTTGATCGTCCGAATGGGCGCGGCGACGCCCTCCAGGGTGGTGAATTTTTCCATCGTCTGACAGCTCGTGCCGGTGGTCTCTCCGGGAAGCGTTTAGCAGCCGCCGGCCCGGGCCGGAAGCATCACGCGAGGTCGGGGGCCGTCGCCCGGGACAGGGTGCCGTCGTGGAGCGCGGAGGCGACCAGCGCGCCGGCGATCCCGGCTCCGTGAAGCGCCCGCAGGTCGTCGGGGCCGCGCACGCCGCCGGCCGCGTAGAGGCGGCGATCCGGAGCCCGCGCCCGCAGGACGGCGAGGGCGGCGAGGTCGGGCCCGGCTCCGGCGCCCACCCGCGCGAGGGTCATGGCGATCACCTCGGGCGGCCAGAGCGACGGGTCGTCGTGGAGCATCGGCGGCCCGAGGCGCTCCGCGCCGCGCGTATCCAGGGAGAGCACGGCGCGATCCGCGAGGCGCGTCACGAGGCCGGCATCCGCCTGGCTCTCGCTGCCGATCACCGGTCGCCCGAGGCCGGAGACCAGGAAAGCCTCCGCGGCCGCGGCGTCCGCGAAGCCCGCATCCACCCACAGCGCAGTGCCCGGGCACGCGACCGCGATCGCCTCCAGCGCGTCGAGATCGGGCCCGGTCCCGTCCATGATCGCGTCGAGATCTGCGACGTAGAGAATCTCGGCCGGCCACGCGTCGAGGAGCCCGCGCGCCACCGCTCCGGGCGCCGATCCCTTTGCCAAGGGCGTCTCGATCGGGGCATAGGAGGAGCGCTCGCCCCGGCGCGCCCGCACGACGCGGCCACCCCGCAGGTCGAGCACCGGGATCACCGCGAAGCCGGGGCGCCCGATCCTGTGGTCCATCGAGGCGCTCATCGCGGTCCCATGCGCTCACCAACCTCAAAGACCATCGGGTGGGACCTCGGCGGGGTCCACGTCAAGGCTGCGCTGGTTGCGGACGGGCGGATCGTCGCCGCCGCACAGGTGCCGTGCCCCCTCTGGCAGGGTGTCTCGGCCCTCGACCAGGCGCTCGCCGCCGCACCCGACTGGGCGCGCGGCGAGGCTCTCCACGCCGTCACCATGACCGGGGAGCTGACCGACTGCTTCGCCGACCGGCACGCGGGCGTGGCTTCGCTCTCGGAATGGGCGGAGGCCCATCTCGAGGGCTCCGTACGCATCTATGCCGGCCGTTCAGGCTTCGTCGCCCCCGCGGCGGCCGCTGCGGTCTCCGCGGACGTCGCATCGGCCAACTGGCACGCCACTGCGGCGCTCGCCGGATACAGCGTGCCGGACGCGCTCCTCGTCGATGTCGGCTCCACGACCGCCGACCTGATCCCGATCGTGCGGGGTCGCCCCTCCGCGACCGGCTACAGCGACGCCGAGCGCCTGGAGACCGGCGAGCTCGTCTACACGGGGGTGGTGCGCACGCCGGTGATCGCGCTCGCCGACCATGCCCCCTTCGCGGGACGTCGGACCCGGCTGATGACCGAGACCTTCGCCCACATGGCAGATGTCTATCGGATCCTCGGACTTCTCCCCGAGGGCGCGGACCAGCAGGCGAGCGGCGACCGCAAGGGCAAGTCGATCCCGGAGAGCGAGACTCGGCTCGCCCGAATCGTCGGCCGTGACCGGGGGGAGGGGACGGCCAAAGCCTGGACGGCGCTCGCAGACCACTTCGCCGAGGCGCAGTTGCGGCTGATGCACGATGCGGCTTCCCTCCTGCTGACCCGGCCCGACCTGCCGCCGGACGCGCCGCTGATCCTGTGCGGCGCCGGCACCTTCCTGGGCGAGCGCCTCGCCGGGCGGCTCGGGCGCCCGGCGAGGCTCCTGGTATCGCTCCTGAAGAATCGGATCGCCGGCGCGGACGCGTGGATCTCAACCTGCGGACCGGCGGTTGCGGTCGGGCTGATCGCCGCGGAGGATGCACACGCATGAGCGCAATCAAGATTTTGGCCCGGATCCTCACGGCCCGGGTCGGCCCGCATATCGAGCTGGCCATCGAGGCGGAAAGCGGCGAGATCCTGAAGGTGCTCGCGACCCAGGATCAGATCGACCGGCTGGTGGATGAGCTGGAGGACATCCTCAACTCCCCTGCCGAGCCCGAGGATGACGGTCCCCCCGAGGCGGCCTGAAACGCCCGGAGGCGAGAGTCGCCATGAGCCTCATCGCCGCCAAGATCATCGTCACGCCGACGCTGATGTGGGCCGTATCGGCGGCCGCGCGCCGGTGGGGCAGCCTCGTCGGCGGCCTGCTGTCGGGCCTGCCGCTGACCTCGGCACCGATCTCGATCTACCTGGCGGCCGAGCAGGGGGAGCGTTTCGCCGCCGATGCCGCCGTGGGGTCGGTGGAGGGGCTGGGCGCGGTCACCGCCAGCTATCTCGCCTACACGACCTGCGCGCCGCGGCTGGGGAGTCTCGCGTCCGTCCTCCTCGCCCTAGCCGCCTTCGTCCTTGGAGGCGCACTCCTGCACGGCGTGATCCAGCCCAACCTGTGGCTCGCCACGGCGATCGACCTGCCCGCGATGGTGCTGGTCGTCGTCCTGGGCCGGCCGTCCGCCGACGCGGGGGTGACGACGCGCAGGGCGCGACCGCCGCGCTGGGACATGCCGGCCCGGCTCGCGGCAGCCACCGCCCTGGTCCTGGTGGTGTCGACGCTGGCGCCGCACCTCGGCTCCGGCCTGAGCGGCGTGCTGGCGCCGATCCCGATCATTTCCTGGCCGCTCATCGTCTTCGCTCGGGCGCAGGACGGGGTCGACGCCGCGCTCGCCGTGGTGCGGGGCAGCGCCCAGGGCGCGTTCGGCGTGCTCGCCTTCTATGTCTGCGTGCACCTGCTGCTCGGACGGATCGATCCGGTCGCGGCCTACGCCGCGTCCATCGCGGGGTCGGCCGCCTGCGTCCTGCCCTGGCTGGTGGCGCGACGCCGCCCGCGGGCGGCGTGACGAAGCTGCTCCGGAAGGACCTCGGAGGACGCCATGCTGCCGAACACGGGCATCCCGACCCTGGCGCCGGGATACGCGGCGGTGCCGCCCGGCCATATCGCGACGATCGTCACCAGCCTGGAGATGCTCCGCCCACCGCCCCCGCGTCCCGGGCGCCCGTTCCCGCCCGGGCTCGCCCTGGAGCCGCTGCTGCGCCCCGAACCGGAGACCTACCGGGCCCTGTTCCGGGAGGTCGGGGCCGACTGGCTCTGGTTCTCGCGACTCACCCTGGCGGAGGGCGCGCTGGCGACGATCCTCACCGACAGGGACGTCGAGATCTTCGCGCTCCGCCGGGAGGGCCGGAACCTCGGCCTGCTGGAACTGGATTTCCGACAGCCCGGCGCCTGCGAACTCGTCTTCCTCGGATTGACCGGAGACGTGGTCGGAACGGGGATCGGCCGCACGCTGATGGACGCGGCGACAAGCCGGGCCTGGGCGCGCCCGATCACGCGGTTCTGGGTGCATACCTGCACCCTGGACCATCCCGGCGCGCTCGCCTTCTATCGCCGCGCGGGCTTCGCTCCCTTCGCCGTCCATGTCGAGGTCGCCCCCGATCCGCGGCTCGACGGGACCCTGCCGCGGGATTGCGCACCGCACGTGCCGCGGCTCGGCTGACGCGCCTGCGAAGACCTTGAAACGAAAGAGACCCGCGGGCCTCGCGGCCGCGGGTCTCGTGTCGTCAGCGGCGCGCGCCGCTCAGGCGGCGGTGCGCTTGCGGGCTTCCTGCTTCGTGTCGACGCCGGCCGCTTTGATCTCGGACAGCTTCTGCGCGACGTTGCGCGAGAACACGAACTCGGCGGGCCGCTGGTGCTCGAGGCTGACCTCGGGAGCCATCGCGCCCTCGGTCTTGATGCCGCGAATCGCGTGCACCAGCGGCTTCCAGGGCTTGCGGACCGAATCGACCACCGAGGAGGCCTCGTAGCCCGAATGCACCATGCAGTCGGCGCACTTCTCGTAGTTGCCGGTGCCGTAGGAATCCCAGTCGGTGGATTCCATCAGCTCCTTGAAGGTCGCCGCGTAGCCCTCGCCGAGCAGGTAGCAGGGCTTCTGCCAGCCGAACACGGTACGGGTCGGGTTGCCCCACGGGGTGCAGTGATAGGTCTGGTTGCCGGCGAGGAAGTCGAGGAACAGGCCCGACTGCTGGAAGGTCCACTTCTCGCGGCCCTTCTCGTTGCCGTGCCGGAACACGCCGCGGAACAGTTCCTTGGTCGCCTTGCGGTTCAGGAAGTGCTTCTGGTCCGGGGCGCGCTCGTAGGCGTAGCCGGGGGAGACGGTGATGCCGTCGATGCCCATCCGGGTCACGCTGTCGAAGAAGTCGGCGATCTTCTCAGGCGCGGAATTGTTGAAGAAGGTGCAGTTGATGGTGACGCGGAAGCCCATCTCCTTGGCCTTCGCGATCGCCGCCACCGCCTTGTCGTAGACGCCGCGCTGGCACACCGACTGGTCGTGCATCTCCTTGTCGCCGTCGAGATGGATCGACCACGTGAAGTACGGGCTGGGCTTGTACTCCTTGATCTTCTTCTCGAGGAGCAGCGCGTTGGTGCAGACGATCGCAAATTTCTTCTGGGCGATGATGCCCTCGACGATCTGCGGCAGATCCTTGTGCAGGAGCGGCTCGCCGCCGGCGATCACCACCACCGGGGCGCCGCACTCGCGCACCGATTCCAGGGCGTCGGCGACCGGCAGGCGCTTGTTGAGGATCTCGTCCGGGTAATCGATCTTGCCGCAGCCGGCGCAGGCGAGATTGCAGCGGAACAGCGGTTCCATCATCATCACGAGCGGGTAGCGCTTACGACCCGTCAGGTGCTGCTTGAGGATGTAGCCGCCGATCTTCGCGACGTACCGGAGGGGGATACCCAAGATTGCGGCTCCTTCACTTCGTCGACCCCGGGGCGTCGGGGTGCTTAACGCGAAAAAATATCGATTTCCAGCGACCTAGCTTGGAACTAATCTCAAACGACCCCGTTTCGGCGGGATCATGACATCTTATTCCGCGCCTGACGCAACGCTGCCACACGGCCCGCCTGCGCGGACGTGCGGGACGGGAAAGCTCGGTCGCTGAGGTCAGCACGCGCAATGCGTCGGCAATGCGACCGGACATCCATGATTTTGGTCGCCCCGCCGATATCGATGTGCGCCAGCGCACATGGACGAGTGCAAGGACCACGCCGGGGCGGTCGCGTTGCATTCTGGCATCGCTCTCTTTACTGAGCCACGTGGCTGCAACGCAAGAGCGACCCGTGGCGGATCGCGGCGCTGGAGCCCATATCGGTCGCGATTTGCGCGCACAAGCGTGGCGGACGGCCGGAGCGGACGGTACGGCGTTTCCCGAACCTGAGGCGTGTTCGAGCGGAGCGCGGGGCGGCCGACACCGGGGCTTCGGGCCCCGGCCGCGCCGGTCACCGTGGGTCCGCTGAGCCGGATTGGATGAGCCGGATGCGCCGACAGCGCATCCGAGGCGAACAGGCAGGATACTCGTGATCGAAAGTCTCGTCGCGTTCTCGGTGCGGTATCGGTGGATCGTGATTGCCGTCCTGGCGTTCGTCACGGTCGCGAGTGCCGGAGTCGCGGCGCACCTGTTTCGAATCAATACCGACGTCGAGCGGCTGATCGATCCGAAGGAGCCGTGGCGCCAGGACGAGATCAACTACGAGCAGGCTTTCCCTCAGCGCACCAACACGATCGTCGCGGTGATCAACGGGCAGACGCCGGAAGAGACCGAGGAGGCGGCCGCCAGCCTCGCCAAGGCGCTGACCGCTCACAAGAACCTGATCGAGACCGTCTATCGCCCGGACGGCGGACCGTTCTTCGACAAGAACGGGCTGCTGCTGATGCCCCAGCCCGAACTCGACAAGACCCTTGAGGCACTGACCCAGCAGCAGGGGCTGCTCGGGCCGCTTGCCGCCGATCCGTCGCTGCGGGGCGTGATGCGCGTGCTGACGCTGGGCGCCCGTGGCGTGAAGACCGGCGATGCCAAACTGGACGACCTCGAGAAGCCCATGGGGCAGATCGACGCCACGCTGCAGAAGGTGTTGGCGGGCGAGCCGGCGCGGATGTCGTGGCAGGAACTCCTGTCCAATGGCGAAGGCCACGTCACGGACAAGATGAAGTTCGTGATCATCCAGCCCGTGCTCGACTTCAACGCCTTGGAGCCGGGCTACCAGGCGACCAAGCTGATCCGGAACGTCGCCCAGGATCTCAAGATCGATGCGCAGCACGGCCTGCGCATGCGGTTGACCGGCACCGTCGCCGTGGCGGACGAGGAGTTCGCGACGCTCTCAGAGGATGCGGGCCTCAACAACAGCATCATCGTCGGCGCGATCGTGCTGTTCCTGTGGCTCGCCCTGCGCTCGGGCAAGCTCGTCGGCGCAGTCATCATCACGACCTTCGCGGGCCTTGTCGTCACGGCGGCGCTGGGCCTCGTCATGGTCAAGGAGCTGAACCCGATCTCCGTGGCCTTCGCGGCCCTGTTCGTGGGACTGGGCATCGATTTCGGCATCCAGTTCTCGGTGCGCTACCGCGCCGACCGCTACGAGCAGCCGAGCTTGGACAGCGCGATCCGCGCTGCCGCTCGGGGTGTCGGCTGGTCGTTGACGCTCGCCGCCGTATCGCTGGTCGCGGGCTTCTTCGCGTTCCTGCCCACGGCGTTCCGGGGTGTGTCGGAACTCGGCCTGATCGCCGGCGTCGGCATGGTCGTGGCCTTCCTGTTCTCGCTGACGCTACTGCCGGCGCTGATCGCGGTGTTCAAGCCGGAGGGCGAGAAGACGGCCGTCCAGACCGCGTGGCTGGTGGGCGTCGATCCGTGGATCATCCGCCACCGCAAGGCGATCCTGATCGGCGTCGGGCTCGTGACCCTGGCCGGTGCGCCGCTTCTCTGGCACCTGCCGTTCGACTCCAATCCGATGCACCTGCGCAGCGCGAAGACGCAGTCGATCGCCACCTATCTCGACCTGATCAAGAACCCCGAGACCAGCCCGAACGTCATCGACGTGCTCGCCCCGAGCGTCGAGGCCGTTCCGTCGCTCTCGAAGACGCTCACGGCGTTGCCGGTCACTGCGTCGGTCAACAGCATCGACACCTTCGTGCCGCGCGATCAGGACAAGAAGCTCGCCCAGATCGCCGACACGGCGCAGCTCCTCGACCCCGTCCTCAACCCGGGCCGCCGGCCGCCGCCGCCCACCGACGCCGACAACGTCAAGGCGCTCAAGGACGCCGCGACGGCGCTCAACGGCGTCGGGAGCGAGGCGAAGGGCGACGCGACGGGCGCTCAGGCGGCCAAGCAGCTTGCCGGCACCCTGGACAAGCTCGCGACCAGCCCCGTGGCGCAGCGCGAGGCGGCCTCCGTCGCCCTCACGAAGGATCTCGGACCGCTGCTGGCGCATCTGCGCGACCTGCTGCATCCCGACAAGATCACCCTCGACAACCTGCCACCGCAGCTCAAGGCCGACTGGGTGGCGGCCGACGGCCGCGCCCGCATCGAGGTCCATCCCAAGGGGGATTCGAACGACGATCAAGTGCTGCGCACCTTCTCCGATGAAGTCCTGAAGGTCGCGCCCCATGCCACCGGCGCTCCGGTCGCGACCACGCAGTCAAGCTACACGATTCTGGGCGCCTTCGTTCAGGCGGCGGTGACGGCCTTCGTGCTGATCTTCGTCATCCTGTCGGTGGCCCTGCGCAAGCCCTGGGACGTGGCGATGACGCTCGGCCCGCTGGTGATCGCGACCCTCTGGACGCTGATGGCCCTGCGCATCATCGGCATGCCGCTGAACTTCGCCAACATCATCGCGCTGCCGCTGATGCTCGCGGTGGGCGTCGCGTTCCACATCTACTACGTGATCGCCTGGCGAGCGGGCGTGAACGACATGCTCGCGTCGAGCCTGACCCGAGCGATCTTCTTCTCGGCGCTGACCACCGGCAGCGCCTTCGGCTCGCTGGTCCTGTCCAGCCACCCGGGCACGGCGAGCATGGGCAAGCTGCTCGCGCTCTCGCTGTTCTTCACCCTGGTGGCGGCCTTCTTCGTCGTGCCGGCGACCCTCGGCGAGCCGCCGGCGCAGCCCGACGAGGACCGTCCGGAAGCCGAGAAGGCCGCCGGTGCCGCCTTGCGCAAGAGCGTCGCGCAGAAGGATCCTGTGCCGGCCAAGTAACGGCCGGCACCCCGAGGCCCTAGAGGGCCTTCTCGAAGAAATGGTCCGGGTAGGGGTCGTCGTTGAAGCGGTCGATCTCCACCCAGCCCGTGCCCCGGTAGAGCATCAGGGCTTCCGGAAGTGCGCTGTTGGTGTCGAGCCGCAGCATCCGGATGCCGAGCTCGCGAGCGACCCGCTCGGCCTCGTGCATCAGGCGCTTGGAGAGGCCCAGCCCGCGGGCCGCGGGATCGATCCAGAGCCGCTTGATCTCCGCCTCGGGGCCACCCCACCCTTTGAGCCCGACGCAGCCGACCGGCAGAACGTCGGCGACGGCGAGCAGGAAGGCGCCACGCGGCCGCACCATGTCGCCGGCCTCCGGATCGCAGGACCGCGCGACGTCGAATCCTCCGGGAAATCGGGCAGCCAATTCGGCGTAGTAGGCCGCAAGGCAGACCCGCGCCGGCGCGTCGACGGGATCGGCCGCGACGATCGTGATGGCGTCGCGGCCCAGGACGAGAGCGACACGATCCATGGCCTGCAGGAGGGCGTCGGCCCGCGGCGCGCGCTCCAGCAGCGCTGTGGCGCGGGCATCCGACAGGGCTTCATAGGCCTCGAATTCCCGCTGGCCGGCCTCGGTCACGGACGCGATCCGGCGGCGGGCATCCGCAGGATGCGGCGCCGTCGCGACCAGCCCCTCGTCCTCCAGGCTCCGCAGGAGACGGCTCATCAGGCCGGAATCCAGGTCCAGATAGGCGCGAATCTCGGCGATCTCGGTGCGTCCCGCACCGATGGCGTTGAGGACGCGGGCCGCGCCCAGGGGACGGCCCCGGCCGAGGAACGAGGAATCGAGGGCTCCGACCTCGGCGGTGACGGCGCGGGCGAACCGGCGGACGCGGGCGATGTCGGCAGGTCTCATGATATCTGACTAAAGTCAGATATCAACGCCGGTCAACCGAGGAAGTCGGAGAAGCCGCCGCGGATCGCGCCCGACGCGTCGGCGGCAGATCGGGAGGCGGGGGCGATCAGCGCGTCCCGCTCGTCCGCGTAGCGGTAGCCCGGCGCCTCGCCGGGGAAGCCGCCGGCGGTCGCGGGATGGGTGTAGAGTTCGGTCAGACCGTCAGGAAGTTCGGCCAGCAGCGCGGCGACGCGGGCCGGCGTCATGGCGCCGGACCAAGCGAGGCCGAGGGTGCGGTCCGGGATCAGCAGCCCAGCCTGCCGGGCGCGCACGGCCAGCAGCGCCGCCCAGGGGGCGATGTCGAGGGCGGCCGAGGGGCGGGCACCGGGCTCGGCGCGGCGGAGGATCTCCCGCGGCTCCCGAGGCACGCGCAGGGCGCGCATTCCGAAGTGGCGGCCGATGCGCAGCACCGCGCCCGCGATCAGCGGGTGGACGTGGAAGTGCTTGTGGGCGTTGACGTGGTCGAGGGGCAGGCCGGTGGCCCGGTAGGCTTCGAACTGGGCCCGGATCTCGGCGGCGAGCTGACGGCGCGCGGCGGACTTGCGGGCGAAGTCGAATCCGAGACGACCCATGTCGGCGCGCATCAGGCCGGCCGCATCGGTCAGGTCCGGCAGCTGAGTCGCCGGGAGAGTCGGCCATGCCTCCACGAGGACGAGGTGCAGCCCGACCCGCAGGGACGGCATCCGCCTCGCCCGCGCCACCGCATCCGCGGCGGCCGGCGCCGAGACCATCAGGCTCGCGGCGGTGAGGATCCCGTCGCGATGCGCCTGCTCGACGGCCTCGTTGACCTCGGGGCTCAGCCCGAAATCGTCGGCGGTGACGACAAGACGCTTCACTGGGACCTCGGTCACGGGTGTCGAGAGGGCGCGCCCTCTCGCGGGTCCAGGGCGGAGCCCTGGAAGAGGCGCGGGGCTCCGCCCCGCTCCCCGCCGGGGCCGTAGGCCCCGGACCCCTGACGTCAGGCCGCTTTGGCGGTGCCCTGGCGCTCCTTGAGGAAGCGGTAGAACTCCACGCCCTCGCGCAGGCGGCGCTTCATCATGTCGGGCGAGCGTACCATCTCGCTGACGATCGAGGCGATCTTCGGAGCCCGGAAGTAGAACTTCTTGTAGAACTCCTCAACCGAGGTGAAGATCTCGGTGTGCGAGAGGTGCGGGTAGTGCAGCGGCGCGACCTGCACGCCGTTCTCGTCGACGAGCTCGGCGTTCTCGATGTCGAGCCAGCCGTTCTCTACCGCCTGCTTGTACAGGAAGGTGCCCGGGTATGGGGCCGCGAGCGAGACCTGGATCGTGTGCGGGTTGATCCGCTTGGCGAAGGCGATCGTCTCCTGGATCGTCTCCTTCGTCTCGCCCGGCAGGCCGAGGATGAAGGTGCCGTGGATGGCGATGCCCAGGTCATGGCAATCCTGGGTGAACTTCTCAGCGACCTCGACCCGCATGCCCTTCTTGATGTTGTGCAGGATGGCCTGATTGCCGGACTCGTAGCCGACCAGCAGCAGGCGCAGGCCGTTCTCCTTGAGCACCTTCAGGGTCTCGCGCGGCACGTTCGCCTTGGCGTTGCACGACCACGTGACGCCGAGCTTGCCCAGCTCGCGGGCGATCTCCTCGGCGCGCGGCAGGTTGTCGGTGAAGGTATCGTCGTCGAAGAAGAACTCCTTGGTCTGCGGGAACTCCTTCAGGCAGTACTTGATCTCCTCGATCACGTGGGCGACCGAGCGGGTGCGATAGGTGTGGCCGCCGACCGTCTGCGGCCAGAGGCAGAAGGTGCAGCGGCTCTTGCAGCCCCGCCCCGAGTAGAACGAGATGTAGGGGTGCTTCAGGTAACCGATGAAGTACTTCTCCATCTCCAGGTCGCGCTTGTAGACGCTGGTGACGAAGGGCAGCTGATCCATGTCGGTCATGATCTCGCGGTCCTCGTTGTGGACCACGACCCCGTTGGCATCGCGATAGGACAGCCCCTTGATCTCCGACATCGGCACGCCGTCGGCGACTTCCTTGACGGTGAAGTCGAACTCGTTGCGGGCGCAGAAATCGACCACGGGGGCCTGGGCCATCGCGCCGGCGGCGTCGACCGCGACCTTGGCGCCGATCAGGCCGGCGATCAGCTTCGGGTTGGCGGCCTTCAGCGCCTCGATGGTCTTCACGTCGGATTTGAACGACGGCACCGAGGTGTGGAGCACGACGAGGTCGAAGTCGTTGGCCTGGGCCACGATCTCGGCGAGCTTGATGTTGTGCGGCGGCGCGTCGATCAGCTTCGAGTTCGGCACCAGGGCGGCCGGCTGGGCCAGCCAGGTCGGGTACCAGAACGACTTGATCTCGCGCTTGGCCTGGTAACGGGAGCCGGCACCGCCGTCGAAACCGTCGAAGGTGGGGGCCTGGAGGAAGAGCGTGCGCATGGGGTTCAAGGCCTCAGGGCAATGCCGGGGGGAGGGCGGAGGACGAGGAAACCGGGTTCAGCGGAGCGGCGCGCCGGCATCGCGGCCGAGTTCGGCGTCCGGGATCAGGGTGCCATCCGCAACCACGTGATAATCGTGACCTTTCCATGTCACCGCCCCCGACACGAAGGCCCAGGAGAAGTTCAGGAAGGAGAGGATGTCGCGGATCGGCAACAGTCCGTAGGGGTGCGGGGCGAGACCGAAGGCGCGCTCCAGCTGGCGGCAGAGCAGGATCCGGCTGGCCAGCGCGGCGGCGGCGACCCACAGCGCGCCGGTTCCGGCCCCCGGCAGCAGGGCGCCCACGAGGGCGAGGGGGAAGGCGTGGGTGACGATTGAGCCGGCATAGCCGGCGGGATCGACGGTGCGAATCGTGCGGTTCCACCGCAGTTCGTGCCGCCACAGGCCGGAGAGATCGGTGTCGACGCTGGTATGGCCGATGGTGAAGCTCGGGATCACCACCCGGCCGCCGAGGCCGCGCAGGGCGGCGCCGATCGCGTAATCGTCCGCGAGGTCGTTGCGGAAGGTGCGGAAGCCGCCCACCGCCTCCAGGTTCGCCCGGGTGAACGCCACGGTGGAGCCGAAGCACGGCTTGGCCAGTCCCAGGCTGAGGCCCATCACGACGTTCGGCAGGAACTGCGTGTCGATCGCCAGGGCGGAGAGTTGATCGTAGAGGCCCCGGAAGGCGGGAACGCCGTGGTAGAGGCAGGTGACGCCGGTTACCCCCTCCTGCGACAACTCCGCGACGAGGCGCTCCAGGTAATCGGGCCGGACCACCATGTCGCTGTCGGCCAGCACCACCACGTCGTGGGCGATCGCCTCGGCCATGTTGATCAGGTTCGAGACCTTGCGGTTCGAGCCATGCTGGCGGCCATCGATCACGAGGTCGATGCGCGCTTGCGGATAGGCCTGCTTCAGCCGCTGCACGACGGCAATTGCGGGATCACCGGCCTTCTGGACGCCGAACACCACCTGCACCGCGCCGGCGTAATCCTGGCGCAGCACGGTCTCGAGGTTCTCGTAGAGGTTCGGTTCGAGGCCGCAGAGCGGCTTGAGCACGGTCACGGAGGGCGCGGCGCAGCCGGACGCCAGAACCGGAACGTCGCGCGCCACGTAACGGCCCGCGCAATAGGCCGCGGCCAGCCCGTAGAGGCAGCCCGCCGCCGCCAGGATCAGGCAGAGCAGCGAGAGCCACGAGAGGCTGAGCAGTGCCAGCGAGGAGAGGTCCATCCGGTCGGGTCCGTGCGATCGTCCGGCCGCTTCGGGCGGCGATGGCCGCGTGCGGCCGGTTCAGTGGGCCCCTGTCGGCTCGGCTCAGGGCGTCGGCTTGGCGGCGAGCATGCCGTCGGCCCGCTGGCGGAGGAACTTGACGACGCCGTCGGCGCCCCCGGACTTCAGCGGCGCGGACAGCGCATTGCGCTGCGCGGCGATCTCGCTGACGTCGCCGTTGAGCAGGACATCCTGGATGCGGTTGCTGTCGTTCACCACGAAGTCGACCGCGGAATCGTCGCCGTCCGAGGTGGTGACGCGGGTCGGCACCACGCGCTGCGAGCCGCGCTCCTCGATCTTGGGCGTGACCTCGAACTTGCCGCCGGCGGCGCGGGCCAGCCGGTTCGCGTAGGTGACGATCAGGCTGCGCTTGAACGCGTCGGTCACCGCCTCCTGCTGATCCGGGGTGAAGCTCGACCACTTCGAGCCGACGGCGACGCGGGCCATGGCGGGGAAGTCGAATGCCTTGTCGAGGGCCGGCCCGACGGCGTCGACCCGCGCGGGCAGCGGACCGGGACCGTCCTTCAGGGCGGTGGAGAAGGCCGCGTAGAGGTCGCGGACCGTCTGAACGGCGGGGTCGTCCGCGGCCCATGCCTGGACCGGGACGAAGATTGACGCGGCGATGAGGGTGGCCGCGAGGCGGCGGGTCAGGCGCACTTCTTCAACTCCTCGCCGTCGCCGAGCCGCGCGACCATGCGGGGCGGGGCGTAGCTGTAGAACGGCCCGAGAGTCGCGGGCTGGGACACGCGCTGAGCCGTGCGTCCGACCGCGGAATCCGCCTCCCGCTCTTCGTCCTCCGGCGCCTCGGCGCGGAGCTTGGCCTCGATCCGATGCCAGAGCAGCAGGCTCGGCAGCCCGACTCCGAGATCCGCGAAGCGCTTGACCAGGGACAGGGCGAGCGCCGCCTCGGCCGGGATGTCGAACAGGCCGCAGAGGGCGATCAGGCCGCCTTCCTGGGCACCCAGCGCGCCCGGTACCGCGAAGGCCGCGCCGCGCACGGCCTGGGCGAGACTCTCGATCATCAGCGCCTGCGCGAAGTCGATGGGATACCCCATGAACCGCAGACAGACATAGACTTCCAGCGTTCCGATCACCCAGCCCACGAGGTGGACCAGCAACGCCACCGCGAAGCGGCCGTGGTTGCCGTAGAGGCGGCGGAGGCTGTCGTAGAGCTGGTCGATGGCACCGAAGGCCCGCCATTCGCGGCCGGAGGCGAAGCGGCTGAGCAGACCCTGGATGAGCCGGTGCCCGGCACGCCTCTGGATCAGGTAGAAGGCGCCGAGCGCGGGCACCGCCAGGGCGAGACCGCCCTCGACCGTGTGGGCGATCGGTCCGTTGCCGGAGATCATGACCAGCAGGGCGAGGCCGGCCACGGTGAACAGGAGCTGCGTCAGGGCCTGGGTCATCAGGTCGACGAACATGCTGGCACCTGCGAGAGCCCCGGGGACGCTGCGCTTCGCCAGAAGGCGCGCGCCGACGAAATCCCCCCCCACGGTGGCCACCGGCAGCAGCGTGTTGATGCCCTCGCGCACGAACCGGAGGGAGACGCAGTCGCGCAGCTTGGCCGTTCCGGCCGGAAACACGACGTGCCACCCGAGCCCCGCCCAGGCGACCGCCACGATGCGGGCCAGGACCACGAGGGCGGCGCCCCAGCCGGCACTTAGGACGGCGGCCGACACGTCTTCCAGGCCGGAGGACATGAACAGGCCCACGACCGTGCACAGACCGGCGATCAAGGCCAAGGTCGTCAGGCGCTTCATTATCGTCTTTCAAGCTCGCAGAAGGCTTGATGCGGGAAATCGGTCACGGTCGCGGCAGAAATAGGTCCGCCGGGCCGAGAACGTTTCTGCCACGTTGCAGCATGGATTAGCGGTGTCTATCACCCGTTTGACACACCGAGGGCCAAAGCGGCGGCGGAGCTGAACAGCCCGCGTAGAAGGCCGCGCCACGTCGCAGAAGGGGCACACGTCATGGAGCGCGAATCAACGATCACGGCCGTCGAGGCCGTGACGGAGGACACGCATGCCGGCGGCGTCCACGGCGGAGCGGGCCCGGGCGCGCCGGCGCCGCAATCGCCGGTGATGGCCTGGAACGAGTGGGATCCGCTCGAGGAGGTGATCGTCGGCTCGCTGGACGGCGCCACGATCCCGACCCACCACCTGACCGTGATCTTCAACCTGCCGCGCGCCGCGCAGCCCTTCTACCGGCTGGCGAGCGGCTGGAAATATCCGAAGTTCATGAAGAAGCTCGCCCAGGCCGAGCTCGACAACTTCATCACCATCCTGGCTGGGGAAGGCGTGAAGGTCCGCCGCCCGGACACGGTGGACTTCTCCAAGAAGTTCAAGGCACCGCGCTGGACCTCGCGGGGCTTCTGCGTCGCCTGTCCGCGGGACCCGTACCTCGTCATCGGCGACGAGATCATCGAGAGCCCGATGTGCTGGCGCTCGCGCTACTTCGAGGGCGATGCCTACCGGTCGCTGTTCAAGGAGTATTTCCGAGCCGGCGCCCGCTGGACCTCGGCTCCGCGTCCGCAACTGACCGACGACCTCTACAACTACGATTACCGGGTGCCGGACCTGAAGGCCGGCGAGCCCATGCAGTTCACGGTGAACGAGTTCGAGCCGGTCTTCGACGCCGCCGATTTCGTCCGCTGCGGCCGCGACCTGTTCGTGACCCGCTCCAACGTCACGAACCTGATGGGCATCGAGTGGCTGCGCCGCCACCTCGGCCCGGGCTTCCGCATCCACGAGATCGAGAGCCGCTGCCCGCAGCCCATGCACATCGACTCGTCGTTCATGCCGCTGGCGCCCGGCAAGGTGCTGGTGAACCCGGACTACGTCGACGTCGAGAAGCTGCCCGCCGTGCTCAAGAAGTGGGACGTGTTGATCGCCCCGCGCCCCGACCCGGTCGAGGGCTTCATGAGCAAGATCTCGATGTGCTCGCCCTGGACCTCGATCAACGTCCTGGCGATCACCGAGAAGAAGATCGTTGTCGACCAGAGCCAGCCGACGCTGATCAAGGCGCTGAAGGATTGGGGCTTCGACCCGATCCCGGCGCCGTTCCTCAGCTACGGCCCGTTCGGCGGCTCGTTCCACTGCGCGACCCTCGACGTGCGCCGCCGCGGCGTCCTGAAGTCGTATTTCTAGGGGCTGAACCGTCACCCTCCCGCCCGGCTGCGGGAGGGTGAACCCGCGACGGGGCATGCCTGCGCGCAGATCCCGAAGACCACGTCGTGTCGTCCCGGGGCGCCGCACGCGGATCCGGGATGACGAGGCGGGCGTTCGAGCCCCTGCGCGGGCTCGGCCGGTGTGACGGGTCGGATCCACGCCTCCGACCGGGCCGATCAGGGCGCCGCGATGCCCTCGATGAGCGCTGTGTTGAACCCCTCGGGATCCGACATCTGCGGCGCGTGGCCGAGATCCGGAAACTCGATGAGCCGCGCCCCCGGGATCGCCTTCGCGGCGGCCTTGCCGAGTTCGGGGTAGTTGCCGAGGCCCGCCCGCATCTCCGGCGAGGCCAGATCCTTGCCGATCGCCGTGTTGTCCTTCTGGCCGATGAGCAGGAGGGTCGGCACCGCGATCTGCGGGAACCGGTAAACCACCGGCTCGGTGACGATCATGTCGTAGAGCAGCGCCGAATCCCAGGCGACCGCCTCCTTGCCGGGACCGTTGTTGAGGCCGGCCAGCATCGTCACCCAGGGCTCGTAGCGGGCCTCCCATTTTCCCGCGTAGTAGGTCGCAGTCTCGTAGGCACGGATCGCGTCCGCCGAGACCTTCAGCTCGCGCTGGTACCATTGCTCCACCGAGGTCGGCGGCACGCCCTTGGCGGCCCAGTCCTCCAAGCCGATCGGGTTGACCAGTACGAGCTGCCCGACCGCTTTCGGGTAGAGCAGGGCGTAGTGCGCGGCGAGCATGCCGCCCGTGGAATGACCGACCAGGATCGGGCGCTCGATCCCGAGCTTGTCCATCAGGGCGTGGGTATTCTCTGCGAGTTGGCGGAAGGTGAACTGGTAGGCCGCCGGCTTGCTCGACTTGCAGAAGCCGATCTGGTCCAGAGCGATCACCCGGTAGCCGGCCGCGCTGAGCGCCCGGATCTGGCTTTCCCAGGTTGCGGCGCAGAAGTTCTTGCCGTGGAGCAGGACGACCGTGCGGCCGTTTGGCGATCCGGGCCGGATGTCGAGATACGCCATCTGGAGCGGCTGACGCTGCGACGTGAGCAGGAAGCGCTCCACCGGGAACGGGTAGGCGAAGCCTTCGAGCTCCGGGCCGTAGGCCGGAAGCGGCAGAGGTTCTGCCGAGGCGCCGCCGGGAAGGGCGATGACCATCAGGAGAGTGGCGAGGACGGATCGGAGCATGGCGGTGCCGGGACCTGATCTGCGGGCGCCGCAGGACGCCGCGCCGCCCGCTCAGATCGGACATCGCGCCGATCCTGTCTACGCCGCGCACCACGACGCCTGACCATCGCGCCTTCGGCGATCCCGCTCTTCGCCGGACGATCGGCGCCATGCGATCGGACGTCCCAGGCCTACACAGACGCCGATGACGCCGAAGCGCTGTCGACGTTGACGTACCAGTCCTCCGAGGCGGAGAACGTCTTGAATCTCGAAACGTAACCTTTTTGAGTCATGAATTCGCGAACCTCTCGACCTTGATCAGGATCCCCGGCCGCGATACTCAGAAGCTTGACGTCGTACTCAGAAAACTCGAAGTGTTGCAGGACATCGAGGGAGTCGTCCTCGATACCGATACTCAGGTAGTCGATGACCCGCGGTGCGTCGGCAGCCTGCAGGAAGCCGCGCAGCGAGAGAGTTTCGACCTCGTACCGCTTCCCGGCCCGGCGCACGCGCCCGGCAGGATCGGCACCGGCGGATACGCCCGTTGCCGCATCCTGCGATCTGTCCGCGTCGCTGAACAAGATCTTCAGCCCGTCATCCTTGTAGATGAATTTGTCCGTGATGTAGCAGTCGCGATGGGCGCGGAGCGTCTCCTGCCGACTCCGGGCAGGCTCGGCAATGGCGCCGCTCCATCCATAGAACTTCTCCAACAGCAGCGTGTTGCGCCCGGCCCCATCGCCCGAGCCACCGAATTCGACGAAATACCCGTTCCGCTTCTCACCCCGCTCGAACAGGACCCAGAGATCCTGCAAGCGGCTCGCGCTCGAGAGCGGCGCCCGTCGCGCCGCGAAGATCAGGAACTCGATCTCGTCGCGGTGCGCAGCCTCCCCTTCGTGGACGAGAGTTTTGATGTCTCCTATGGATGTCTCGAGAGTGTCTTTGATCCCCAAGACAGAAGTGAAGACGTTACCGAGAACCTGATCCACGACGCAACTCCCAGTTCAATCCGTGAGTTCAGAATGCCTGCACGGCATTTGTAAAAGACTTGCACAGAAACTGATCTGTGGCGCGATCCTGCGCCGCGCGATCTCTCGGACGCGCATTGGACACCCCCGATACGCTGGGCATTTCCGGGAACGAGGCTCTCGATCCCGGCGGATCCGCGTCCGATCCGGGGCTCCCGGCACAGATCGCGGTGGCGGGAACGCGCAGGGACGAAGCCCGCCTCCGCGTCACGCCCTCGCCGTCGGACCCGCGATCTTCTATGGCCGGAGATCGACGACCGGCCCGTGCCACCGGACGACGGTCGATGGCGTGCCCGATGCTCGCCGGAGGTAGGAAGGCGCGTCGCCGCTCAGCATCGATCTCACTTCCATGAACCATGATGACCTGATCACACTCAAGAGCTCAGCCGACACCAACAGGACCGCGCCGCCCCGTAATCAGATCGCGTAGCAAATCCATTCCTCGGCTATTCACGTGCATTTGCGCTTATCAGATCGACATTTGCAAATTATACACGCATATTCACAATTATATACACAAATTATACTAGTATTTAAATCGATATCGCGATCGACGTACAAGACATTCGTTACAGGTCCGCTCTTACAGGGAGTCAAACTCAAGTCAATGACACGCCTCATCGGAACAGCCCTGTTTTCTATCTTCCTTTCCGGACTGTCACCACATCCGGCACGCTCCGCGGATGCTTGCGACATCCTGGCCGCCAGGATCATCCACGACACCGGCGCCTCCCTTGCCGGCAGGGCCGGCCCCGTCGCGGTGTTCCGGGCGCAGGCTGCCGAGCGGATGAGCCTCGATTGCCGCGCCCCCGCACGGATGACGGTAGCGTCCCTCGATCGCGAGCCGTCGCCGACCTACTTCGCTCTGGTAGGCCTCGCGTCCCATGCGCTCGCCGGGGCGGATGCCGATGCCGCGGAGGGGCTGGCGCTGAACCTCCATCAGGACAGCCTGCGCGCGCGCGCGCCACGGCGGGGTGTCACCGGCCGGGCGGCTATGCTGTGTGAGACCGGCCCGCGCACGGACGCACTGCAGGGCGAACGCACCGTCTGCCGTATCGCGGCCCGGTCCGGGCTTTCGCGGATCCGCCGCAAGGGCTAGACCGGCGCCCATGTCGAGCCTTCCTGTCCCCGGTCCCGTCGTCGAAGTCGGCGGCGTGCGCGTCGCCAACCACCTGCCGCTGACGCTGATCGCCGGCCCGTGCCAGCTCGAAGGGCGCAACCACGCCCTGGAGATCGCCGCGGCCCTCAAGGAGATGGCCGCGGATCTGGGGCTCGGCCTCGTGTTCAAGACGTCCTTCGACAAAGCCAACCGCACCTCGGGCGGCGCCGCCCGGGGCATCGGCCTCGATGGGGCGCTCCCGGTCTTCGCCGAGATCCGCGAGACCCTGCGGCTGCCGGTGCTGACCGATGTGCACGCGGCCGAGCAGTGCGCCCGCGCCGCGGAGGCGGTGGACGTGCTGCAGATCCCCGCCTTCCTGTGTCGCCAGACAGACCTGCTCCTGGCGGCCGCCGCCACCGGCCGGGCGGTCAACATCAAGAAGGGCCAGTTCCTGGCGCCTTGGGACATGAAGCACGTGGCCGCCAAGGTGACCGAGGCCGGCAACCCCAACGTCATCGTGACCGAGCGGGGCGCCTCGTTCGGTTACAACACCCTGGTCTCGGACATGCGGAGCCTGCCGATCATGGCCCAGGTCACGCAGGGCGCGCCGGTGGTGTTCGACGCCACTCATTCCGTGCAACAGCCGGGCGGGCAGGGGGCAAGCTCCGGCGGCCAGCGGGAATTCGTCGCCGTCCTGGCTCGGGCCGCCGTGGCGGTGGGCGTCGCCGGCGTGTTCATCGAGACCCACCCGGATCCCGATCGGGCGCCGTCCGATGGACCCAACATGGTGGCGTTGAAGGACCTCCCGGCGCTTGTCGCGGAACTGCTTGCCTTCGACCGTCTCGCCAAGCAGCGTCTCGCCTGACGGCTCAGGCGCCGCCCTTTTCCAGCACGTGGATCCGCAGGGGCTGGACGAGGCCGTAGCGGCCGTCCGTCTCGCGTGCGGCCGCTGCTAGGAAAGCCGCCTCGACCACAGGACGCCGCGCGCGGATCGTGGTCTCGCGGGCCGGGTCTACGGCGCTGACGCGGGCGAGAAACGCGTCAAGGGAGGCGAAACTCTCCCGCCTCTCGATGGTCTCGTCACGCCGACACACGAAAGCGCCGCGGGACAGCGCGGCCGCGATCGCCTCCTGGGCGGAGGCCCTGACCGCCGTCTCGTCCTCGATCGGCCGCAGGGCGTCGAAGAAGCTGCCCTCTGCGAGGGGCTCCACCACGACGAGATGCCCACCCGGCACCAGCACGCGCGCGGCCTCGACGAGGGCGGCCCCGGGGTCCGGCACGTGGTGCAGCGCATTGAGCATGACCGCCCCGTCGAAACCCGCATCGGGAAAAGGCAGGGCCTCGCCGGCGGCAGCCTCGAACCGCGCTTCCGGCACGGCGGCGCGTGCCGTGGCGAGTGCGGTCAGGCCAGGGTCGATGCCGACGACCGCCGCCCCGGCATCGACCAGCCGTCTCGCGAGCGTCCCCGGTCCGCAACCGATATCGAGGATCCGCTTGCCCGGAAGGGGCGCGAAGGTGTCGCGGATCAGGGTCAGGGCGTCCATCATCGGTCCTCTGGGGCTTCTGGTAGCATGACGCTGGCAGGGCGTATTTCACCGGACCCCCGACCGATCGTCGCCATCCGCGCGACCGTTCCCCGCGATCGTTCCTGGCGACCCTGTTCCCAATCCGCCTGTTCGACCGCGCTCGGCTCTGGGAGTCTTCGCAAGAGTTCAAGCCTGATCCGCATACAGAGTTTTAAGCTTGACCGTCGTCGCCCGAACGCCGCCGACGATGAACGACGGTTCAGGATCGCGGCCCTGTGCGGATCCGCACCCAAGACCGATGTGAGATCTGGAACTGTCTGGCTGCGGCCACGTTATTGGGCATGTTCGATCGAGGATCGAGAAGGAACACTATGCGCAAGATCGGTATCATCGCCACCGCCGCCGCCCTGGCCCTCGGTAGCGTCGCTGCCACCACGAGCGCCGAGGCCCGTCCGTACGGCTACCACGGTGGCTACGGCGGTTACGGTCACGGCGGTTACTACCGTGGCCGTCGCGGCATCGGCACCGGCGCCGCCATCGGCCTCGGCATTGCCGGCCTCGCGGCCGGCGCGATCGCCGCCGGCGCCGCCCGCGACAGCTACTACGGCGGGGGCTACGGTTACGCTCCGTCCTACGGCTACGGCTACGCCCCGGTCTACGGCGGCTACGGCTACGCCAACCCGGGTTACGGCTACTACGGCTACGGCTACTGAGATCTGAGATCCGCGAGGGTCGAGAGGGGCGACCGGCACAAGCCGGCCGTCCCTTTTTCGTTGGCTTCCTTCGAGACCTTCGACGCGCACCACTCGGGTTGCAGGCCGCCTCCCGGCAACGCCACGCCCACCGACACCGTGGCAAGGTTCCAAGCCCAGAATTGTGAATCTAGTCCGCGAGAATCTGGACCACCGCGTACCCGGTGCGGTCCGTCGGAGGCGGACGATGCTGATCACGACGGCCGTGGCTGGAGCGGCCAGTACCGGGCTATGCGCGCCGCTCCCGTCCGATGACTGAATAGGCTCGACCGATTCGGTACCTGAACGTCACCGTTTTGCTGACGAGATCCCATCCGAGGGTTGAGACGCTCCTTCGCGCCGCGCCGGTCCGGACCGCGTCGTAACGCAGTCGATGCCGCCGGCGTGCTGATCGTACGCGGCTCGGGATCTCGGGCGGTCATGCCGCGAGATGCCCGTTCCGTGCGAGTTCGCTGACCGCGGACGGTGCCCCCGGTGCTGTGGCCACGCCCCTTCGAGAGCTGGGCACAGGACCCGGGAATCGCGCAAGCCGTCGGGGACCTGACGGCTGTGGCACGTTTCGGGCCCGACGGCGGTCGTGCTTCAGCGGCCCCGGTAGGGCGGAACCCCGGGGTCGGGGAGCCAGACGCTCTTGGGCGGTTCGCCCGTCTGCCAGAATACGTCGATCGGGATGCCGCCGCGGGGGTACCAGAAGCCGCCGATGCGGAGGTAGCGCGGCTCCAGCAGATCCCGGAGCCGCTTGCCGATCGCCACCGTGCAATCCTCGTGAAACGCGCCATGGTTGCGGAACGAGCCGAGGTAGAGCTTGAGCGACTTCGACTCGACCAGCCAGTCTCCGGGCACGTAGTCGATCACCAGGATCGCGAAGTCCGGCTGGCCGGTGACCGGACAGATTGAGGTAAATTCAGGCGCGGTGAAGCGGGCCACGTAGTCGGTGTCCGCATGCGGGTTCGGGACACGGTCGAGCCGCGCCTCCTCGGGCGAGGAGGGGAAGGGCGTCGGCTGGCCGAGCTGAAGAGATTCGGGCGTCGTCATGACGCGCATATAAACCGGCGCGTGCAGCGACGCACCCGCTGGCGCCGCGACGAAATCTTCACCTGCGCGTGGGCGATATCGGCGCCGCTGGGCTTGGAACACCGGGCCCGCGCCGCAGCCGCGTTTCAGTCAGGCCGACCAGATGCGCGATTCGATCTTCGGACTCGCCGCGACGGTATCGATCCTCGTCACCCTCCCGCTCGCGCCGAGCCGTGCCGCCGAGCGCGGCAGCGATCGCGCGAGCCAGCGCCTGCTCGACGACATGACCCGTCACGATCTGTGCGCACGCGATGACAAGCAGTTGCAGAAGTTGAGTCGCTCCCTCGCAGGAGGCGTCAGCCGCCAAGCGGATGCAAAGCGCGCGCGGTAGGTCCGAGGACGTCGTGCCTCCGGCCAGTCGTCACGGCATCGGCACAGACGAAGACTATCCCGACGCTTGCCGCAGGCCACGGCTTGACCGATAAGCCGCCGCGATGCGCCCACCGCCCCGCTCACGGGGCGATTGCCGACCCGCGGCCCCCGCGAGAGGACCTTCCATGACCGCGATCACCAATATCAGCGCCCGCGAGATCCTCGACAGCCGTGGAAACCCCACGGTCGAGGTCGACGTCATCCTGGAGGACGGCTCCTTCGGCCGTGCGGCCGTGCCGTCCGGTGCTTCCACGGGGGCCCACGAGGCGGTGGAACTGCGCGACGGCGACAAGAATCGCTTCCTCGGCAAGGGCGTGCTGAAGGCGGTCGAGGCGGCGCAGACGGAGATCCTCGACGCCATCGGCGGCATGGAGGCCGAGGATCAGGTCGCGGTCGACGAGGCGATGATCGAGCTCGACGGCACGCCCAACAAGGCACGGCTGGGTGCCAACGCGATCCTTGGCGTGTCGCTGGCGGTGGCGAAGGCCGCGGCCGAGGCCTCCGGCCTGCCGCTCTACCGCTACGTCGGTGGCGTGCAGGGCCGGGTGCTGCCGGTGCCGATGATGAACATCATCAACGGCGGGGCGCATGCCGACAACCCGATCGACTTCCAGGAATTCATGATCATGCCGGTGGGCGCGGATTCGATCGCCGAGGCCGTGCGCATGGGCTCCGAGGTGTTCCACACCCTCAAGGGCAAGCTGAAGAAGGCCGGCCACAACACCAATGTCGGCGACGAGGGCGGCTTCGCCCCGAATCTGCCGTCGGCCGAGGCGGCCCTCGATTTCGTGATGGACGCGATCAGCGCCGCCGGCTTCAAGCCGGGGCAGGACATGGCCATCGCGCTCGACTGCGCCGCCACCGAGTTCTTCAAGGACGGCGCCTACGCGTACGAGGGCGAGGGCACGACCCGCACCATCGAGGCGCAGGTCGACTACCTCGCGCAGCTGGTGGCCACCTATCCGATCGTCTCCATCGAGGACGGCATGTCGGAGGATGACTGGGCCGGGTGGAAGCTCCTGACCGACAAGATCGGCGACCGATGCCAGCTCGTGGGCGACGACCTGTTCGTCACCAACGTCGAGCGCCTCTCCCGCGGGATCGCGGAGGGCACCGCCAACTCGATCCTGATCAAGGTCAACCAGATCGGCTCACTCACCGAGACGCTGGCGGCCGTCGATATGGCCCAGCGCGCCGGTTACACCGCGGTGATGTCCCACCGCTCGGGCGAGACCGAGGACTCCACCATCGCGGATCTCGCGGTCGCCACCAATTGCGGGCAGATCAAGACCGGCTCGCTCGCCCGCTCGGACAGACTGGCCAAGTACAACCAGCTGATCCGCATCGAGGAAGGCCTCGGCCCGCAGGCCCTCTACGCCGGCCCGTCGGCGCTCAAGCAGCTCGCCCGCCGCTGATCCGGCGGACTCTGCTGGCCGGTCCGCTCCCCCCGGAGCGGCCGGCCGAGTCTGCGGTCGCCGTCGAGGCAAACTGCAACCGGCAACGACACCGGCGGACCCTCGGGCTCGGACACGCCCCCGCCGAAGTATGACCGGCGCTGCCTTCCCCGTGGGACCGGACATCCGCACGTCATCCGGTAGCGGGCGAGCCCGCCTCGGATGCCGACCCGGACAGGCCATATTCGGGTGAGGCTGGGGCGCGGAGCCCGTCGCTTCTCGTCTCCGGACCGGATCCCCGTGTCTCGGTCACACCGTCCTCGCCGGTGAACCCGTGCCCTGTTCGGCGGAGGCGGCGCCGGACGGCTCCTCGGGCACCGTCCAGACCCGCATCGGTCGCGACAGGCCCCGCAAATCGATCGTTCCGACCGGCTCGAGCCTCCGGGCGCAGCGCTCGGCGAAGGAATCCGACACCAGCAGTTCGTGGCCGAGTGCCGCGCATTGGCTCTCGATGCGGCTGGCCTCGTTGACCGCTCGCCCGATGATCGTGAAGTCGAGGCGCCGTTCGGTCCCGACATTGCCGTAGATCACCGTCCCGAAATGCACGACGCATTCGGCCGCGAGTTCGGGCAGTCCCGCCGTGCGGCGGCGGGCATTCAGCGCCGCGTTCGCGGCGAGGCCGTCGATCGCGGCGTCCAGGGCGCCGCCGCAGACCGGGCAGGGGAGGGTTCCGGCGTCCGGCACCGGGAAGATCGCCAGGAATCCGTCACCGAGGAATTTCAGGATCTCGCCGCCGTGCCGCGCCACCGGGTCGCCGAGGGCATCGAAATGCTCGTTGAGCCACGTGACCATGTCGGCCGGGTCCACCCGGTCGGCCAGGGCCGTGAAGCCGCGCAGGTCCGTCAGCAGGATGGCCGCCGGCACGGCGCGCCCCTCGCCGCGCCGGATCTGGCCGTTGAGGATGCGCTCGGCGGTGGAGCGGCCGAGATAGGTCGCCGACACCTCGCGGAACGTGTGAGCCAGGCCGATCTTGGCGATCGCCAGGGTCAGGAACGGGAGGACATCGGCGATGGCCGACAGGTGGCCCTCGGTGAAGCCGGACACGTCGCGGGTGCAGAACGACACCGCGATGCCTTGCAGCGCCGTACCGGGTGCGAACTCCACGATGTGAAGCACGTAGTCGACCCCACCCTGTGCGCCGAGCGCCTTCAGGACCGGGAAATCCGCCTCCAAGTCCGGTGCATCGAGGCGCCAGCGCCCGAAGGTCTCGCCCTTCTCCACCAGCGCGTAGACGGGGCTGAACAGCCAGTCGCTCTCCTCGTCGGAGCCGTGGGCGTTGGCCACGAAGGACATCCCCTCGCCCGCGTGCCAATTCAGGCTGACGCCGCGCAGCATCGGGTCGAGCGCCGGGGTCATCACGCTGACCCGCCAGACCGGGATGCCGGCGCCGGCCAGCGCCTCGCAGAAGCCGGTCAGCAGGAGGTCGTGATCGTCCGTCGCCGTGGCGTGCTCGGCGATCCAGCGGCCCAGAAGCGTCAGGTCCATCCCTCGAGATTATCCTCTGTTCGTACTGGTCGTGGCGCGACCGACAGGATCCATTAACCTTTCCGCGCCACGGTCGCGCCATGGTCGTGCGCCGCCGAGTCAGAATGGTCGTGTTGCCGCTGGGTCTCTGGACCCTGTCGGCGCTCGTGGTCGGCTACTTCGTGTGGCAGGCCGAGAGTGGCAACCGCGGCCTGGAGGCCAAGAAGGCCCTCAAGATCCGGGCCTACGGTCTGAACCAGGAACTGGCCGCCGTCAGGGCCGAGCGCGCCACCTGGGAACACAGGGTGACGCTCCTGAAGAGCGATCAGATCGACCGCGATCTCCTGGAAGAGCGCGCGCGGATCGTGCTCGGGCGTGTGCACGCGAACGACGTGGTCATCATCACGCCCTGACCGTCCGGACCGAAGTATTCCCTAGTCCCCGCGACCCTCTGACAAGAGCGGCCTCCTGTCAGAGCGGCAGCCCTCGCTTTCCCCTCAGCGCTGTCCTACACCCCCACGAAGTCGCGTGGAATCACGGGGAGAGCGCCGATGGATGCCGCCAAGGAGCCTGCCAAGGACGCACCGTCCTCGCAAACGCAGGCCGCGAGTCCTCCGGCCGGAAGTCCTCAGGTCGTCGAGGCCCACAAGCCGGCGCCCAACATGCCGCAGTTCACCCGCGAGGAAGACCTCCACGCCTACCACGAGATGCTGCTGATCCGGCGTTTCGAGGAGAAGGCCGGCCAGCTCTACGGCATGGGCCTGATCGGCGGCTTCTGCCACCTCTACATCGGGCAGGAAGCCGTTGTGATCGGCATGCAGATGGCCTCGGTCGAGGGCGACCAAGTCATCACCGGATACCGCGACCACGGCCACATGCTCGCCTGCGGCATGGACCCGAAGGGCGTCATGGCCGAGCTGACCGGACGCCGCGGCGGCTACAGTCGCGGCAAGGGCGGCTCGATGCACATGTTCAGCCGCGAGAAGCAGTTCTTCGGCGGCCACGGGATCGTCGGCGCCCAGGTCTCCCTCGGCACCGGTCTCGCCTTCGCCGACCATTACCGGGAGAACGGCAAAGTCAGCCTGACCTACATGGGCGACGGCGCCGCCAACCAGGGTCAGGTCTACGAGAGCTTCAACATGGCGGCGCTCTGGAAGCTGCCGGTGGTCTACGTCATCGAGAACAACCGCTACGCCATGGGCACCTCGGTTGCCCGGGCCTCGGCGCAGACGGACTTCTCGAAGCGCGGCCTCTCGTTCGGCATCCCGGGCGAGCAGGTCGACGGCATGGACGTGCGCACGGTGCGCGAGGCGGCCACGCGGGCGATCGAGCACGCCCGCACGGGCCAGGGCCCCTACATCCTGGAGATGCAGACCTACCGCTACCGCGGCCACTCGATGTCCGACCCGGCCAAGTACCGGACCAAGGACGAAGTCTCGAAGATGCGCGACGAGCACGACCCGATCGAGATGGTGCGCAAGCGCCTGCTCGAACTGCACGGGGTGCCGGAGGCGGATCTCAAGGCGACCGACGCCAAGGTCCGCGAGACCGTCAACGCCTCGGCCGAGTTCGCCACCAACGATCCCGAGCCGGATCCGTCGGAGCTCTGGACCGACATCCTGCTGGACGCGCACGCCTGAGCGCGTCGCCGACGACGCTGGCCGCCCCCCCATCGAGACGACGACCGCAGAGCTGAGCATGGCGACCGACATCCTGATGCCCGCCCTCTCGCCCACCATGGAGGAGGGCAAGCTCGCCAAGTGGCTGAAGAAGGAGGGCGATCCGATCAAGTCCGGCGACGTGCTGGCCGAGATCGAGACCGACAAGGCCACCATGGAGGTGGAGGCGATCGACGAGGGCGTCCTCGCCAAGATCCTGATCGCCGAGGGCACCGAGGGCGTCGCGGTGAACACGCCGATCGCCATCATCGCCGGCGAGGGCGAGGATCCGGCGAGCGTCCAGTCCGGCGGCGGCGCCAAGCCCAACGGCACCGGCGGCCACCCGGCCCCGACCCCCGACATGCAGGCCGAAGGCATGGCCGACACGGCCGCGCCCGCCGCCAAGACCGGCGAGGACGCCCCGAAGGCGCCGGCAGCTCCGGCCGTCATCACCAACAAGGCCGACGAGCCGGTGATGGAGGAGTTCCCGGCGGGCACGCCGATGGTCACCACGACCGTGCGCGAGGCCCTGCGCGACGCCATGGCCGAGGAGATGCGGCGCGACGGCGACGTGTTTGTGATGGGCGAGGAGGTCGCTGAGTATCAGGGCGCCTACAAGATCACCCAGAACCTCCTGCAGGAATTCGGCGCCAAGCGCGTGGTCGACACGCCGATCACCGAGCACGGCTTCGCGGGAATCGGCGTCGGCGCGGCGCTCGCAGGCCTGAAGCCGATCATCGAGTTCATGACCTTCAACTTCGCCATGCAGGCGATCGATCACATCATCAACTCGGCCGCCAAGACCCTCTACATGTCCGGCGGCCAGCTCGGCTGCCCGATCGTGTTCCGCGGACCCAACGGCGCGGCCGCCCGCGTCGGCGCGCAGCACAGCCACGACTACGCCGCGTGGTACTCCAACGTCCCGGGCCTGAAGGTGATCGCGCCCTACACGGCCTCGGACGCCAAGGGCCTGCTCAAGGCCGCGATCCGCGACCCGAACCCGGTGATCTTCCTCGAGAACGAGATCCTGTACGGGCAGTCCTTCCCGGTGCCGCAGCTCGACGATTTCGTGCTGCCGATCGGAAAGGCTCGGATCCACCGGCCCGGCACGGACGTGACCATCGTGTCGTTCTCGATCGGCATGACCTACGCGCTCAAGGCGGCGCAGGTGCTCGCCGAGCAGGGCATCGAGGCCGAGGTCATCGACCTGCGCACGATCCGCCCGATGGATTCTGAGACGGTGGTCAAGTCGGTGAAGAAGACCGGCCGCTGCATCACCGTCGAGGAGGGGTTCCCGCAATCCGGCATCGGCGCCGAGATCGTGGCCCGCCTGATGGTCGACGCGTTCGACTACCTCGACGCACCGGTCCTGCGCATCACCGGCAAGGACGTGCCGATGCCCTACGCCGCCAACCTGGAGAAGTTGGCGCTGCCGAACGTGGCGGAGGTCGTCGAGGCGGCCAAGAGCGTCTGCTACAAGTGACCGGTGCGCGGGCGGGATCCATGATCCCGTCTCCGTCTCGGCAGGGGGTCAGGGAATAGCCGGCGCACCATGAGCCAAGATTCCAGCAGCGACTTCGCCGAACTCGCCATCCCGCCCGACGCCCAGGAACAGGGTGGCATCGAGGTGCTGCGCGCGGCCGTGGTCGATGGCGCGGTCAGCGTCGCGCTCCGCCGCTCCTTCGACGACCCAGCGACCTGGGGCCGGCTGCTGGCCGACCTCGCCCGGCAGGCCGCCCGCGCCTACGCGCTGGAGACCGACATGTCGGAAGAGGAGGCGGTCGAGCGCATCCGTGCCGGCTGGGAGGCCGAGGGGCTCGACCCCGGCGGCCTCAACTAGCGATGGTACCCGACCATGGCTGAGGCGGCGGTCCGGCAGGCGAGCTACGCGGATCTCGAAGCGGTTTCGGAGCATCGCGTCGCCGAGATCATCGACGGGGTGCCGGAGACGCATCCGCGTCCGCGGCCCCGGCAAGGGATCGCAGCAGCCCGCCTGTCGGGAGAGTTGAATCGGCCCTTCGCACGCGGCCGTGATGGTCCTGGCGGACCGGTGTTCTTCATCGAGCCGGAACTTCACCTTGGATCCCAGGTGGTCGTGCCCGATCTGGCGGTCTGGCGCCGCGCGCGGATGCCGACCGACCCCCAGGACACCGTCATCGAGAACGCCCCGGACATGGTCTGCGAGATCGTCTCGCCGTCGACCACCCGCCTCGATCGGGGTCCGAAGCGCCGGATCTATGGGGATGCCGGGATCGGCCATCTCTGGCTGCTCGGCCCGGCCGCGGGCGTGCTCGAAGGCTTCGGGCTTGCGGACGGGCGGTGGGTGCTCCCCGCCACCATCCAGCGCGGCGAGACCGTAGAGCTGCCACCCATCGACGCCGTGCCGTTTCCCCTCGACGACCACTTCCCCTTCGACGATCCGGCCGCCCCGGCCTTGCCCGAGACCTGATGCCATGCCGATCAACGTGCTGATGCCCGCCCTCTCGCCGACCATGGAGAAGGGCAACCTCGCCAAGTGGCTCAAGAAGGAGGGCGACGCGATCAAGTCCGGCGACGTGCTGGCCGAGATCGAGACCGACAAGGCCACCATGGAGGTGGAAGCGATCGACGAGGGCGTCCTCGCCAAGATCCTCGTGCCCGAGGGCACGGCGGACGTGCCGGTCAACGGCCTGATCGCGATCATCGCCGCCGAGGGCGAGGATCCCTCGAGCGTGCAGGCCGGCGGCGCGCCCAAGGCGGCGTCCAACGGCGAGGTCAAGGCGGAGAAGGCCGAACCGTCGGCCGCCTCGCAGAATACCACGCCCGGCGGCGGTCACATGTCGTACGAGCGGGTGAACGCCGCGCCGGAGGGCGCACAGCCGACCGGAGCCCCACAGGCGGCCGGGCAGGCCGGCTCGGGCGGCCGTGTCTTCGCCTCGCCGCTCGCCCGGCGGATCGCCAAGCAGGAGGGGGTCGAACTCGGCGCCGTCCAGGGTAGCGGCCCGCACGGCCGCATCATCGCCCGCGACGTCCAGGCCGCGAAGGCCTCCGGCACCACAAAGGCGCCGGCGCCTCAGGCCGGAGCGGAGGCGCCCAAGGCGGCAGCCCCCGCTCCCAAGGCTGCCCCCGCGGGCGGCGCACCGGCCGGGCTCACGACCGATCAGGTCAAGGGCTTCTTCGCCAAGGATGCGTACGAGGAAGTGCCGCTCGACGGCATGCGCAAGACCATCGCCAAGCGCCTCACCGAGGCGATGCAGGTGGCGCCGCACTTCTACCTGACGGTGGATTGTGAACTCGACGCGCTGATGAAGCTGCGCGAGACCCTCAACGGCTCCGCCGGCAAGGACAAGGACGGGAAGCCCGCCTTCAAGCTCTCGGTCAACGACTTCGTCATCAAGGCCATGGGCCTCGCGCTCACCCGGGTGCCGGCCGCCAACGCGGTCTGGGCCGAGGACCGGATCCTGCGCTTCAAGAACGCCGAGGTCGGCGTCGCGGTGGCGATCGACGGCGGGTTGTTCACCCCGGTGATCCGCCGGGCCAACGAGAAGACGCTGTCCACCATCTCCAACGAGATGAAGGATTTCGCGGCCCGGGCGCGCGCCAAGAAGCTGAAGCCCGAGGAGTACCAGGGTGGCGTCACCTCGGTGTCGAACCTCGGCATGTTCGGAATCAAGCACTTCACCGCGGTGATCAACCCGCCGCAATCGAGCATCCTGGCGGTGGGCGCGGGCGAGAAGCGCGTCGTCGTGAAGGACGGGGCGCCGGCGGTGGTCCAGGTCATGACCTGCACCCTGTCGTGCGACCACCGGGTGCTCGACGGGGCGCTCGGGGCGGAGCTGGTCTCGGCCTTCAAGGGGCTGATCGAGAACCCGATGGGCATGCTGGTCTGAGCCGGAGCACACGATGTCCGACACCTACGACGTCCTCATCATCGGCGCCGGCCCCGGCGGCTACGTCACGGCGATCCGCGCGGCGCAGCTCGGCTTCAAGACCGCCGTGGTCGACCGCGAGCATCTCGGCGGCATCTGCCTGAACTGGGGCTGCATCCCCACCAAGGCCCTGCTCCGCTCGGCCGAGATCTACCACTACTTCCAGCACGCCGGCGATTACGGCCTGACGGCCGAGAAGGTCGGGTTCGACACCGCCGCGATCGTGAAGCGCTCCCGCGGCGTCTCGGGCCGGCTCAACGGCGGCGTCGGCATGCTGCTCAAGAAGAACAAGGTCGACGTGATCTGGGGCGAGGCCGCGGTCGACAACGTCGCCAAGGGCAACCAGCCCGGCCAAGTCACCGTGAAGGAGACCAAGCGCGCAGAGGCGCCGAAGGGCGCCAAGGGCGCCGGCACCTATCAGGCCAAGCACATCATCGTGGCGACCGGCGCCCGGCCCCGGGCGATCCCCGGCATCGAGCCCGACAAAAAGCTGATCTGGACCTACTACGAGGCCATGGTCCCCGAGACCATGCCCAAGAGCCTGCTGGTGATGGGCTCGGGCGCGATCGGGATCGAGTTCGCCTCGTTCTACCGGACCATGGGCGCCGAGGTGACCGTGGTCGAGCTGCTGCCGCAGATCCTGCCCGTGGAGGATGCCGAGATCGCGGGCCTCGCCCGCAAGCGCTTCGAGAAGCAGGGCATCAAGATCCTCACCGGCGCCAAGGTGACCAAGGTCGAGAAGGGCGCGAACTCGGTCACCGCCACCGTCGAGGGCGGCGACGGCAAGACCCAGCAGATCACCGCCGAGAAGCTGATCTCGGCCGTGGGCGTCGTGGGCAACATCGAGAGTATCGGCCTCGAGAAGCTCGGCGTGACGATCAATCGCGGGATCGTCGTGACCGACGGGCTCGGCCGCACCAACGTGCCCGGCCTCTACGCGATCGGCGACGTCGCCGGGCCGCCGATGCTCGCCCACAAGGCCGAGCACGAGGGCGTCATCTGCATCGAGACCATCAAGGGCCTGCACACCCATCCGATGGACAAGGCCAAGATCCCGGGCTGCACCTATTGCCAGCCGCAGATCGCCAGCGTCGGTCTGACCGAGGCCAAGGCCAAGGAGCTGGGTTTTGCCGTCAAGGTCGGCCGCTTCCCATTCGCGGGCAACGGCAAGGCGATCGCGCTGGGTGAGCCGGACGGGCTGATCAAGACCGTGTTCGACGCCAAGACCGGCCAGCTGCTCGGTGCCCACATGGTCGGCGCGGAAGTAACCGAGCTGATCCAGGGCTACGTGGTGGCGATGAATCTGGAGAGCACCGAGGAGGAGCTGATGCACACGGTGTTCCCGCACCCGACGCTCAGCGAGATGATGCACGAGAGCGTGCTCGATGCGTATGGGAAGGTGATCCACACGTAGGAACAGGGTCGCGGCGCCCGGCCGAAGGCGGTCGCGGCGCCCGGATCACCCCCGCCCGGCCTCTACCGGCTCCGCCTCCTCCGGGGACGGCACGTAGGCGCACCATTCGCAGATGCCCCGCTCGGCTCCCCGCTGCGCGTTGCGCTGCGAGCAGAGCGGGCAGACGAGCAGGATCAGCCGCGTGCCGGACCGGAGCGCCAGACCCCGTCCCCGGAACGTGACCTCCGTCTCCCCGTCGCCCGAGGCCCGGTCCCGCGCCCAGGCACTCATGCGATCCTGCTCGGCGCATGCCGGCTGACCGGCGCGCACTGACCGTCCGACGATTCCATCCGCATCCCGATCACGCCCCCGGCGTTCCGGCCAAGTTTGCCCTGCAGCGACAATCCGTGAGTTGCCGAATGGCTCCGCTTCGGACACGCGGCTCGGGTGGGATGCGCCCGACGGCAATCGGCCCTATGGGTAGCGCAGCGGCAGACAGGGAAGTTGCGAATTCGATGCGGGACGCGGACACGGACGGCCTTCCCACCTTCGCGGATGTCGAACGCGCCGCGGAGCGCATCGCGGGCATCGCGCACCGTACCCCCGTCCTGACCTCGCGCACGGCCGACGCGATGACCGGCGGGAGACTGTTCTTCAAGGCCGAGAACCTCCAGCGGGCCGGCGCCTTCAAGTTCCGCGGGGCCTACAACGCCATCAGCGCCCTGCCGGAGGCGTCTCGCACTCGCGGTGTGCTCACCTTCTCGTCGGGCAACCACGCCCAGGCTATCGCCCTGGCGAGCCGGCTCCTCGGCGTCCCCGCGACGATCATCATGCCGGGCGACGCGCCGGCCGCCAAGATCGCCGCCACCCGCGGCTACGGCGCCGAGGTGGTCCTGTACGACCGCTACAGCCAGGACCGGGAGGCGCTGGGACGGGAGATCGCGGGCCCACGGGGCCTGACCGTCATCCCGCCGTTCAACCATCGCGACGTCATCGCCGGGCAGGGGACGCTCGCGCAGGAGCTGATCGAGACGGTGGGCCCCCTGGACGTTCTGGTGGCCTGCCTCGGCGGCGGCGGCCAGCTCGCGGGCTGCGCACTGGCCGCCGCTGCGCTCTCGCCAGGCTGCCGGGTCTTCGGCGTCGAGCCGGAGGCCGGTAACGATGGCCAGCGCTCGTTCCGGGAGGGGCAGGTGGTGACGATCCCGGTGCCCCGCACCATCGCCGATGGGGCGCAGTCGACAGCGCTCGGCGACCTCACCTTCGCGATCATCCGCCGGCACGTCACCGACATCCTCACCGTCACGGACGGGCAGCTCGTCGAGACTATGCGGTTCTTCGCGACCCGGATGAAGATCCTGGTCGAACCGACCGGCTGCCTGGCGGCGGCGGCTTTGCTCCACGGGCTCGTGGATGTGAAAGACAAGCGCGTGGGCGTGGTGATCAGCGGCGGCAACGTCGACCTCGCCACTTTCGCGCGTCTCACCGCCGCGGATGCCTGACGCGCCGAATGCCGGGCGGGTGTGACCCCGCCGCGGTGGACCGTCCGCGGACGGATGCTTATCTTGTGGCTGTCAGAATGCGCGTCCCCGGGCCTTGAACCCGGCTGGGCGGGAGGGTGACGATGTCGACTGGGTTCAAGGTTCTCTCGCTGACCGATCGCGCCGCCGATCGGATCAAGGCGATCATGGCGGAGGCCGACCGGCCGATCGCGGGCCTGCGGGTCGGCGTCCGCAACGGCGGCTGCGCCGGCATGTCCTACACGATGGAGTATGCCGAGGCGGTCAAGCCCGGCGAGGACGTGGTCGAGGATCGCGGCGTCCGGGTCTTCGTCGATCCGAAGGCGGTCCTGTTCCTGCTCGGCACCGAGATGGATTTCACCACCAACAAGCTGGCGTCGCAGTTCGTGTTCAACAACCCGAACCAGACCTCGGCTTGCGGCTGCGGCGAATCCGTCGCGATCACGCCGGTCGACGCCGACCGGATGCCGGCCCGGGCCTGAACCGGCCGCCACTCGGGCGGCTGCTCAGGCCACCTGAGACAGCGACTCGGCCGTGTCGTCCACGGCACGGTTTCGACCCGCGCGCTTGGCCGCGAACATGCACAGGTCGGCCCGCTCCATGAGCGAGGCCGGCGTGTCGCCCTGGCGGAGCACGGCGATCCCGAGGGACACGGTGATCTTGCCAAGCGATTCTCCCGTCGAGCGCTTGACCAATTCGCGTCCCATCACGCTGGCCCGGACCGTCTCGGCCAGCTGCCGGGCCGCGGCTCGATCCACGCCGGGCAGCACGATGCCGAACTCCTCGCCGCCGAACCGCGCCAGGAACGCCTGCTTGCCCGCGCTCTCGCGCATGACGATGGCCACGAGGCGCAGGACCTGATCGCCGGTGAGATGACCGTACAGGTCGTTGAAACGCTTGAAGAAGTCGATGTCGAGGATGATCAGGCTCATGGGCGTCGCCCGTCCGCGGGCGGCGTCGATCGTGGCCTTCAGGGTCTCCTCGAAATGCTTGCGGTTGAACAGGCTGGTGAGCGTGTCGGTGAGGCTCTCGAGCCGGGTCGCTTCGAGCTTCTCGCGCAGGGTCTCGATCTCGCCGCGGGTGTCGCGCATCCGGGCCTCCAGGATGCGATTGTTGGCGACGACCTCGCGGGTGGTGGAGACCAGCGTCGAGAGGATCTCGCCGAGGCGCGCGCGGCTCGGGACCCCCTGGGCGAGGTCCTGCGCCAGGCCACGCAGGGATTCGCCGTACTGGGCGGTGGAGCCGAGCGAGAGGTCCAAGATTTCGGTCACCGCCGCGATCTCGCTCAGCACGACGCGGCTGACGTCGTCGGCGGCGCTCGCCAGCCTCCGGCCGTCCAAGTGGGTTTCGTGCAGGGTGTCGATGTCGGATTCCGTCAGGCATCCGTTCTGCGCGGTCAGGCGCTTCACGGCGTCGCCGAGCAGCGGCAGATCGCCCGACACGTAGGAATACCAGACGGCGTAGGCGCGCGGCGTCGCGCAGGGGCCGTAATCGTGAATCAGATCGTTGGCGCGCTTCGCCAGGGCGAAGCTGCGATCGCGATCCGAAGGGGTATCCTGGCTCATCCTGTCCCGCCGCCCGGAGTCGCCGACGTTCCGATACGCCGTGGCTCGAAGATCAATCTAGAGCAGGATGGTAGCCGGAGAGTTAAACCCGAAAAGGCTGCTGTTACTTCTCTTTTTTTGCCAAGACTGGACGAAGCAGGAAGGCAGGAACGTGAGAGCCGAGGCCTACGGGCGTCTCGCCATCCGTCTCGGGGCGGCGTCCCCGCTCCTCGCGGTTGATGTCGCGACGCGGGGCAGGACGAGCCTCGGCGCGCGATGCGGGGGGACGGGCCTCGGGCCGCGATGCCGGAGGCCGCGCCTCGGCGCGCTGCGCCGTCGCGGCGCCGCGGCTGCCCCGGGCGCTGGTACGATCCGCGCCCTCGTCGGCGGCCTTGGCGGGGGCGCTCCGGCCAGTGCCCTTGGCCGTTCGCCCGCCGCGACGGGCCTCGCCGGACCGGCCGCGATGCCGGGTGCCGGTATCGGCGGACGCGTCCGCCATCGTCGACAAGTCGCCGTCGAACCAAGGAACCGGCTGGCCGATCAGCGCCTCGATGGCGCCCAGCGAGCGCGAATCCTCCGGGGATACGAGCGTGTACGCGGTGCCCGACCGTCCGGCGCGCCCGGTGCGCCCGATCCGATGGACGTAATCCTCGGGATGGTGCGGCACGTCGAAGTTGAACACGTGACTGACCGCCGGGATGTCGAGGCCGCGGGCGGCGACATCGCTGGCCACCAGCAGGGCGGTTTCGCCGTTGCGGAACGCGTCGAGGGCGGTGGTGCGGGCCCGCTGGTCCATGTCACCGTGCAGCGCCGCGGCGTCGAAGCCGTGGCTGACCAAGGATTTCTGCAGTAGGGCGACGTCGCGCTTGCGGTTGCAGAAGATGATCCCGTTCTTGAGTTCGCCCTCGCCGCGGATCAGGTCGCGCAGGCGCTCGCGCTTGGCATGCCCCTCCGAACCGGTTGCGACCAGCCGCTGCGTGATCGTCGTCGCCGTGGAGGCTGGCCGGGCCACCTCGACCCGCTGCGGGTTGTGCAGGAACATGTCCGCCAGCCGCTCGATCTCCGGCGGCATGGTCGCGGAGAAGAACAGGGTCTGCCGGGTGAACGGCACCATCTTCACGATGCGCTCGATGTCGGGGATGAACCCCATGTCGAGCATGCGGTCGGCCTCGTCGATCACCAGGAGCTCGACACCGGTGAGCAGCAGCTTGCCGCGCTCGAAATGGTCGAGGAGTCGGCCGGGTGTCGCGATCAGCACGTCGGTGCCGCGCATCAGCTTGGCGTCCTGGTCGGCGAACGAGACGCCGCCGATGATCAGGGCCACGTTGAGCTTGTGGTTGGTCCCGTAGCGGTCGAAATTCTCGACCACCTGCGCGGCCAGTTCCCGCGTCGGCTCCAGGATGAGCGTGCGCGGCATCCGGGCGCGGGCGCGGCCGTTCTCCAGGAGCGTCAGCATCGGCAGCGTGAACGCTGCGGTCTTGCCGGTACCCGTCTGGGCGATGCCGAGGACGTCGCGGCGAGCCAGCACGTGGGGGATGGCTTCCGCCTGAATCGGCGTCGGCTCGGTGTAACCCGCCGTCTCGACGGCGTTCAGGACTTTATCGCTCAGTCCCAGGTCGGAAAAAGGCATCTGCGTTCAGGAACCGTTGCGCGCCCGGCCGGCGCGATGGACACCGTCGCGGCAACGGCTGGGGAAGGCACGCACGGGAATGCTCGGATGCTCCCGGGGCCGCAGGGCGCATGGTTCCTGTCAGTTAGGGGCTTGGCGCGTCTTGTCAATCACGCAATGCGCGCCACGTCGCCGCCGCGCACAGCCGATCAGGGCCGGAGGTGGTCCGCGGCCGGGACGAGGCACGGGTTGAGCCGGGTCGCCCGGGCAGCTCCGGCCGGCAGGATCGCGCCTGTCGTGTCCGGGTCGGCTGGCACAGCAGCGGCATTCAGGGTGACGCGGACCGGGGTCTCGTCCGATCCGCTCAGCCGGGCGAGCTGCATCGTGGCCACCACGGCGAGGAGTCCGACACCCGCCGACACGCGCAGGGCCCAGGCGAGGGGCGTCGCCGCGCGGCCGACGCTCCCCAAGTCGGAGCCCAGGACGTCGGAGCCCGGAACGTCGGAGCGGACAAGATCGGAGGTCCGGAGCCCCCCCGGGCCGGTCGAGCCGTCCGGGGGCCGGCGCCTGCCGAAGGGCTGGACGCCCCGGTCGTCGCGGCTGTGCATGGGCGGATTCCTCGGCGGTCCTTCCGGCCCGACATGGTGCCGGCCCACGCGCACCATTCAGCAACACGGTTAACCGCACGCTTACGGCCGAGCCGACCCCGCGGCGTCGCATGTGCCAAAATACAACGGCAGCCTTCGCCGTGCGTCAATGAAGAGATGAACCATCGCATCGGATCCGGCCCGATCTTCCGGAACATCGTCGCATCGAGACCCAGCAAGTGTCGGACGGTTTCACCACCTTCTACCCGATCCGCATGGCGCGTCCGCGGCGGGTGCTGAGGTTGGGTTCCGTTAGTCTTCACCTTTCGTTGACGTGATCGTCCTAGTCTCAACTGGCTTGTTGCAGGAAAGCGACAGACCTGCCGACCGAGAGCGCCTAGAAGGCTGCCGGCTCAAGCTAACCAGGACCTTTGGAACCATGAAGAAGCTTCTCCTCGCATCGACCGTCCTCGCCGGCATGTCCGCTGCAGCATCCGCGGCCGATCTGCCCCGCCGCGCCGCGCCGCCGCCAGTGTTCACGCCGGTCCCGGTCTTCACGTGGACTGGCTTCTACTTCGGTGTGAACGCCGGCTACGGCTTCGACGCCAGCAGCCGCAACACCGCCAACTACGGGCTGCCCGCCGGCTCGCTGATCAATTCCGGCAACACCAACGCCGTGGTCAGCGTCAACAACCGCAGCAACAACGACGGCTTCACCGGCGGCGCGCAGATCGGCTACAACTACCAGTTCACGCCGGGCTCGGGCGTCGTGATCGGCTTCGAGGCCGACGCCCAGTATGTCGACTTCGCCCGCCGCGCCAACGCCACGCAGAACTACGGCGTGGTCGGCGCTCCCGGCGTCGCCTTCTCGGCCCCGCGCGCCTTCGTCGCCACCAGCGGCAACGGCCTCGACTACTTCGGCACCGTGCGCGGCCGCCTCGGCTACGCCTTCGACCGCACCCTCGTGTACGGCACCGGCGGCTTCGCCTACGGATCGGGCCAGGACGACCAGAACTTCGCCGGCAACCGCTTCCGCGACAGCTTCCGCACCGGCTACGCGGTCGGCGGCGGCATCGAGTACGCCCTGCCCACCGACTCCTTCCTGAACTTCTTCCGCTCCTCGGCCGTCACGCTCAAGGTCGAAGGCCTGTACGTTAACCTCGAGCGCCAGAAGAACGCCGCCGGCGGCGTGTTCTACCCGACCCTGCTGGCCCCGAACGGCACCGCCTACCTCAACGGCGCCGCCGCCAACACCGAGTTCGCCGTCGTCCGCGCCGGCCTGAACTACAAGTTCGGCTCGTACTAGGATCGCCGACCGGAGCCGGCTAGGCCGGCTCCACGCCTCGGGAGGGTCCGGCTTCACGGCCGGGCCCTTTCGCGTTTTCGGACCGCGGGCCCGGCGGCGGGTGCGACATGCGGCTCCGGAACCACGCCGGCGCCGGCCCATTGGCCCGGCAGCGCCGCGACGAGCCTGGGCGCTCGGGAGCGACCAGCCGTGCGCAGCTCAATCCTTCTCCTCTCGCTGACGGCCCTGGGATTGGCGGGCGCACCGGCCCGCGCCCAGGATGCCACCGTGATCGGCAGGAACACGGTGCTGCCGGGGACCGGACCCGGGACCGCCACGGACGGCAGCGGCGCCGGCCGGCTCATGGAGGCCGCGAGCGCCGAGGACGCCGCCAAGCGTCAGGGGCTCAAGCCCGTGACCTTCCTGACCACGAAGATGATCGGCGTGACGGTTCGGAACGCCGGGGGCGACAGCGTCGGCAAGATCGACGACCTTCTGATCACCGAGGGCGGGATGCTGAAGGCGGTGGTGATCGACGTCGGCGGCTTCCTCGGCCTCGGGAGCAAGGTCATCGCGGTGGAGCCCGGCGCCCTGGTGCTGAGGCCCGGCGGCGACCGGTACTCGGCGGTCCTCAACCTGAGCAAGGACGCCGTGGCGGCAGCCCAGCCCTTCGACCCGGCCAAGGTGATGACCCCGCCCTGACGGGCCGCCCGCGAAGGCGTGACGCCGTCGCGGGCGAGGCGATGGCACGCGGGCCCTGCGTTCGCGGCGCCGAGCCCGCGCCGCCGCGAACCCGCCGTCAGATGTCGAGGTCCGCGCCCTCGGCGAAGGCCGCCCGCTCGCTGATGAAGGCGAAGCGCGCCTCGGGCTTGTTGCCCATCAGGCGCTCCACGGTGTCGCCGGTCGATTCCCGGGCCTCGTCCAGGATCGCGACCCGCAGGAGCGTGCGCTTCTTCGGGTCCATGGTGGTCTCCTTGAGCTGGGCCGGCATCATCTCGCCCAGGCCCTTGAAGCGCCCGATCTCGACCTTGCCGCCCTTGAACACCGTCTTGGTGATCCGCTCCCGATCGGCATCGTCGCGGGCATAGGCCACCTTCGAGCCCTGCTGCAGCCGGTAGAGCGGCGGGATCGCGAGGTAGAGATGCCCGCGGTCGATCAGCTTCGGCATCTGCCGGTAGAAGAAGGTGATCAGCAGCGAGGCGATGTGGGCGCCGTCGACGTCGGCGTCCGTCATGATGATCACCTTGTCGTAGCGCAGGTCCGCCTCGCGGAAGGCCGCGCCGGTGCCGCAGCCGAGCGCCAGGGTGAGGTCCGAGATCAGCTGGTTGGCGCCGAGCTTGTCCCGCGAGGCCGAGGCGACGTTGAGGATCTTGCCGCGCAGCGGCAGGATCGCCTGGGTGGCCCGGTCGCGGGCCTGCTTGGCCGAGCCGCCGGCGGAGTCGCCCTCGACGATGAAGATCTCCGAACCCGCGGTGCCGGCCGCCGAGCAGTCGGCGAGCTTGCCGGGCAGGCGCAGCTTGCGGGTGGCGCTCTTGCGGGCGACCTCCTTCTCCTGGCGGCGGCGCAGGCGCTCCTCGGCCCGGTCGATCACCCAGTCGAGCAGCTTGTTGGCCTGGGCCGGGGAGGCGGCCAGCCAGTGGTCGAACGCGTCGCGCACCGCCGTCTCGACGATGCGCTGCGCCTCCACGGTGGCAAGCTTGTCCTTGGTCTGGCCCTGGAATTCGGGCTCGCGGATGAAGACCGACAGCATCGACGCGCAGGTCGCCATGACGTCGTCCGTGGTGACGGCGGTCATGCGCTTGGCCTGATTCACGCGCTCGGCGTGCTCGCGCAGGCCGCGAAGCAGGGCGACCCGCAGGCCGGCCTCGTGGGTGCCGCCCTCCGGCGTCGGGATCGTGTTGCAGTAGGAATGCGAGAACCCGTCCTCGGTGACCATCCAGGCCACCGACCATTCCAGCGACCCGTGGGAGCCCGGCTTGGTGATCTTGCCGGAGAACATCGCCTCGGTGACCAGTTCCTTGCCGTCGATGTCCCGGGCGAGGTAGTCGCGCAGGCCGTCGGGGAAGCGATGCACGGCCTCGGCTGGGACATCCTCCAGCCCTTCGAGGAGCGCGGGGGCGCAGCGCCAGCGGATCTCGACGCCGCCGAACAGGTAGGCCTTCGACCGCGCCATCTTGAACAGGCGGCGCGGGTCGAACTTCAGCGAGCCGAAGATCTGGGAATCCGGGTGGAAGCGGACCCTGGTGCCGCGGCGGTTCTGCACCCGGCCGATCAGCTCCAGCGCGCCCTGCGCGTGGCCCCGCGAGAAGGTCTGACGATAGAGGGTCTGGTTGCGCGCGACCTCGACCTCCAGCACGTCGGAGAGCGCGTTCACCACCGAGATGCCGACGCCGTGCAGGCCGCCCGAGGTCTCGTAGACCTTCGAGTCGAACTTACCGCCGGCGTGCAGCGTGGTCATGATGACCTCCAGCGCCGACTTGCCGGGGAATTTCGGGTGCGGGTCGACCGGGATGCCGCGGCCGTTGTCGGTGACCACGAGGGCGCCGGTCTCCTCCAGCTCCACCTCGATGAAGCTGGCATGGCCGGCCACCGCCTCGTCCATGGAATTGTCGATCACCTCGGCGAAGAGGTGATGCAGCGCCCGCTCGTCGGTGCCGCCGATATACATGCCGGGCCGGCGCCGGACGGGCTCCAGTCCCTCCAGCACCTCGATGTCGGAGGCGGTGTAGCCGGCTTCCGGCTCGGCCGCCGCGATCGCCGCCACCGAGGCCGAGGCGGCGAGCCGCCTGCGGGGCTCGGGTAGCCGGGCGGCCGTTCCCTTGCTGCCCGGTCCGAACAGGTCGCGCGCCGTATCGCTCACGCGCGGCCTCCGCGCCCGCGGCGCATCGGCCGGCTCCGGCTCGCGCACACGGTTCTGGGGAGAATGAGTCCGGGATTGTGGAGCATGCGCCTTCATCCCCGCATGATAGCGGAACAAAACAGAAACATCAAAGCCGTTCGCCCCCGGGCGATGCGGACCCATCATCGCATGCTGCGCCGCCGCGAGCGAGGGCCGCCGCGCCACGCCCGGCCGGAACGTCGAATCCGTCTGTCATCACGACGTTGCACAAATCGGGGTTAAGGCTTCGTCGTGACCCGCCCGTACGGCCTCGGCAGTTCTCCCCCGGAACCGTTCCACGGGATCGACGTTGAAGGCCAGAATAATCTTGACCGTGGTCAGGGAGCCGCAGTCGATGAGTGACGCCGCGATCGAGGCCCGCCGCCTGACCCTGATCCGCTTCGAGCACGCGGCCGGTGCCGCCTTCGGATGCGAGGACGAGGCGACCGGCGTGCCGCCCGTCCGCGCTCTGGTGATGTCCACGACGATCGCGCTGGCGACCTTCGCGACCGTGGTCGCGGCGACGATCACCTACCTGGTCTGAGCCGGGCGCGCGCGGCCCTCAGATCTGTCGCAGGTAGGGCGCCGGCTTCTGCCCCAGGATCCGCCACGTGCCGGCGAGGCCCAAGAGGATCGCCAAGGCCACCGCGGCCCCCGCCGCCAGGAGCGCTCCGGAGAGGTCGAGCCGGAAGTCGAGGTGCATGACCTTGGCGACGATCACCCAGCCGGCGAGGGTTCCGGCGGCGAGGCCGAACAGGGCCGTCACGAGGCCGAGGGCTGCGTATTCGAGTCCGTAGGCGGTCAGAAGCCGCGCGCGGCTCGCCCCCAGCACCTTGAGCACCACGGCGTCGTAGAGCCGCGCCCGGTGACCGGCCGCGATGGCGCCAGCCAGCACGAACAGGCTCGCCAGGACGGCCACGGCACTTGCCCCGCGGATCGCCAAGACCAGCCGACCGACGAGGTCGCCGATGGCGTCCAGGGCGTCCTTGACCCGCACGGCGCTGACCGACGGGAAGGTCTTCGCGACATCCCGCAGGATGTGGTTCTCGGTCGGCGCGTCGGTGCCGCCGGGGAGCGTCAGCGTGGCGAGGTCGGAATGCGGCGCCCCCCGGAAGGTGCCGGGCGAGAACACCATCACGAAGTTGATGCCGAGGTTGCGCCACTCCACCCGGCGCAGGTTGAAGATCGTCGCGGTGAGGTCGCGCCCGAGCACGTTGACCGTGATGGTGTCGCCGAGCTTGAGGCCGAGCTGGCGGGCGAGGTCGGCCTCGAAGGAGACCAGGGGCTTGGCGCCCTGCTCGGCGCTCCACCACGCGCCGTCGGTGAGGCTCGAACCCTCCGGAACGGTGTCGGCGTAGGTGATGCCCCGGTCGCCGTCGAGCACCCAGGCGGCGTCCTCCGGGGGCCGGATCTTGTTGGCCGGCACGCCGTTCAGGGCGACGATCCGCCCGCGCATCATCGGCACGTCCTCGATCTTCGCGTTCGGCGCGGAGCGCGCCAGGAACGCGCGGAACGCATCCGCATCCCGGGACGGAACGTCGAGGAAGAACAGGTTCGGCGCCCGGGCCGGCAGGGTCGCGCTGATCGTGCGGCGGACATTGGCGTCGATCAGGCTGAGCGTCACGAGGAGCGTCACGCCGAGCCCCAGCGACAGGACGATGGCGGGCGTCAGGGCGCCGGGCCGGTGGAGGTTGGCGAGCGCCATCCGGGGCGCCGGCCAGCGCGGATGCGGCAGGCGGCGGGCGAGGGCCATCAGGCCGAGCGCCACCCCGTGCAGCAGGCCGAACGCGATGGCGGCGGCCGCGATGAAGATCAGCGCCACACGCCGGTCGAAGGCGGTGGCCACCGACAGGCCGACAAGGGCGGCGAGACTCGCGGTGAGCCAGATCCGGTAGCGCCAGCGCGGGCGCACCCGGGACGGGTCGACCGTGTCGCGGAACAGGCCGGAGACCGGCACGTCGTGGGCCCGGCCGAGCGGCGTGATCGCGAACGCGAAGGCGGTGATCAGCCCGTAGGCGGCGGCGAGCGCCAGTTCCCCGGGGGCGAGCGTCGGGTTGAGCGGCAGGGGCAGATCGGCCGCGAACAGGGCGTCCAGGAGGAAGGGCAGGCTCGCGCCGATCGCGAGGCCGATCCCGGTGCCGAGGCCGGCGATCAGCATCACCTGCGTCAGGTAGAGAACGACCACCTGCGAGCCCGGCGCGCCGACGCTCTTGAGGGTCGCGATCGAAGGCCGCTTGCGCTCCACGAAGGCGTGGACGGCGTTGCCGACGCCGACGCCGCCGACGATCAGGGCAGTCAGGCCCACCAGCGTCAGGAACTGCGTGAAGCGCTCGATGCTCTTGGAAAAGCGCGGATCGGCATTGGTGCGCGACCGGATCTCCCACCCCGCCTCCGGGGTCGACGCGCGGATGCGGGCCTGGGTGGCCTCGAGGCCCGCCGCCCCGGCGGCGTCCTGGGGCAGGACGATCCGATAGCTCCAGCGGTTGAGGCTGCCGGGCTGGACGAGGCCGGTGGCGCGCAGCGTCGGCTCGGAGATCATCAGCCGCGGCCCGAAGCCGATGCCGCCGGCGATCTTGTCGGGCTCCGACACGATGGTGCCGCGGATCGTCACGTCGTGCCCGGCCAGCGCGATACGGTCGCCGACCTTCACGTCGAGGCGGGTCAACAACGCCGGATCGGCCAGGGCCCCCGACTGGCCGTCCCGGTCCGCCAACAGGTCGGCGAGCCGACCGGGCGGCTCGGTGACGATCTCACCCGCGGCCGGGTAGGTGGCGGGATCGACGGCCTTCAGCTCGACCAGGGCGGCGTCGCCGCTGCCCGCCACCGCCATGGCGCGCAGGGACGCCACCACGTCGAGCCGGCCCTCCCGCGAGAGGGCCTGCCGCTCCGCCTCGGTCGCCTCCCGGTTGATCAGGTTGTAGGCGAGGTCGCCGCCGAGGATCCGGCGCCCCTCCCGGCCGAGCCCGTCCGACAGCGAGCGCGAGATCGACGCGACGCCGGCGATCGCCGCGACGCCCAGCGCGATGCAGGCGAGGAACACCGCGAAGCCGCCGAGGCCGGCGCGCAGTTCGCGCAGCGCGAGCCGCACGGTGAGCGGGATGCGGCGGGGCGCAGGGCCGGGGCGGGTGAGGGTACCGTGCATCAGGCGGTCACCGCGTCCTCGATCCGTCCCGAGCGCAGCCGGACGGTGCGGTCGCACAGGCGTGCGAGGCCGTTGTCGTGGGTGACCAGCACGAGCGTCGCGCCGCGGTCGCGCTTGAGCCGGAACAGGAGATCGACGATCTGCCGGCCCGTGGCCTCGTCGAGGTTGCCGGTGGGCTCGTCGGCCACCAGGATCGCCGGGTCGGGGGCGACGGCGCGCGCGATGGCCACGCGCTGCTGCTCGCCGCCGGAGAGCTGCGCCGGGTAATGGTGCAGCCGGTGCCCGAGGCCGACAGCTTCCAGCTCGGCGCGGGCGCGCTCCAGGGCGCCGGGCCGGTCGGCGAGTTCCAGCGGCAGCGCCACGTTCTCCAGGGCCGTCATGGTCGGCACCAGGTGGAAGGCCTGGAACACGATGCCGATCCGCCGGCCCCGGAACCGGGCCAAGGCATCCTCGTCGAGGCGGACGAGGTCGGTTTCCTCGATGACGACGCCGCCGGAATCGGGCCGCTCCAGGCCGGCCATGACCATCAGCAGCGTCGACTTGCCGGAGCCGGAGGGGCCGACGAGGCCCACCGCCTCGCCGCGACGGACGGTGAGCGAGATGCCGCGCAGGACGTGGACCCGGGCGGCGCCGCGGCCGAGGCTGAGGTCGATGTCCGACAGCGCGATCGCCGGCTCACGCAACACCTTGTCTTGGCTCACCGGTGAGCCGATCTGTGGGCGATGACGAGCATGGTGCGCGAGGTCCTCACGTGGGGTCGATCCCCTTGGCTGCGATCTTGGCTGCAATCTCGGCTGTTCGGGCCGCGGGTGCATCGCGATATGGGTTCGGCATTGGGGCCGCGCCATGACGGCGGCGCCGTGTTCCGGCGCACGGCCCTGTTTGCCGCAGCGCTCGCGGCCCTGATGGTTCCTTTCATGACGGGTGCGCGGGCTGCCCCGGACGGCCCGATCAAGCTCGTCGCCCTCGGCGACAGCCTCACCGCCGGCTACCGGCTTCCGGCGGATGCCGCCTTCCCGACCGTGCTGGAGCGCCTGCTCAAGGCCAAGGGGGCTGACGTGACGGTGGGCAATGCCGGCGTCTCCGGCGACACCGCCACCGGCGGCCTCGACCGGGTCGACTGGTCGGTTCCGGACGGGACCGCGGGCGTGATCCTCGAGCTCGGTGCCAACGACATGCTGCGCGGCACCGACCCGAAGGTGACCGCGGGCGCCCTGTCGGCGATCATCGAGCGGCTGAAGGCGCGGGGCATCCCCGTTCTCCTCACGGGCATGCAGGCTGCGCCCAACCTCGGACCGGACTACAAGGCCCGGTTCGACGCGATCTTCCCGGCGCTCGCCAAGCGCTACGGCCTGACCCTCTACCCGTTCTTCCTCGACGGGATCATCGGCGACCGGGCGCAGCACCTCGACGATGGGCTGCACCCGAACCGTCAGGGCGTCGAGACCATCGCGGCCCGCATACTGCCGACGGTCGAGTCATTTCTGGGGAGCCTGCGGCAGGGGGCGACACGGTAATGCCGCGCCTGTTCACCGGTCTGGCGGTACCGCCGCACGTCGCCGACGCGCTCAAGGCCTATCAGGGCGGCCTGCCGGGCGCCCGCTGGATCGAGCCGCGGGACTTCCACGTCACCCTGCGCTTCCTCGGCGACGTCGAGGCCACCGTCGCCGACGATGTCGTGGAGGCGCTCGGCGAGATGCGGACGCGCCCGCCGCTGACCGTGAGGCTGACGGGCCTCGGCATCTTCGGCGGCGACAAGCCACGGGCGCTCTACGCGTCCGTGGCGGCCGACCCGGCGCTGACCGATCTCCAGGCCGAGCAGGAGCGGCTCGCGCGCCGGACCGGGATCGATCCGGAGCGGCGAAAATTCACACCGCACGTGACCCTCGCCCGTCTGAGGCGGGACGCGACACCGGAGGCGACGGCGATGTACCTGTCGCAGGCGCCGGTCTTCGTGCCGCTGACGTTCACGGTGGATCGGGTGACGCTGTTCTCGGCCCGGGAGTCGACCGGCGGCGGCCCGTACCTGGCGGAGGCGCAGTTCCCGTTCGCGTGAGAGGCCGCACCGCGATCGCCGGACGGGCGGAGGGGCCGCACCGCCCCAGCATCCGGAACGCGGCGCCGGTCGCTCCAGACGAGGGATCCGCCGGCCGGCGAGGCCCCGCGATCCCCACGCCCGTCGCCCCGACCACAATCCTGGATGAGGCCCGTGTGCGCAGACCGCCGCGTCACCCGCAACCGGACGGCCGCGCCACGAACCGGCGCGCGCGAGCGCGGGACCGTCCGCCGGGCGCCGTCCCCATCCTCCGCGCCGCTCGGAGAGAGCCGTTCGTGATTTCCGGACCGCCGCGCCGCACCGGTGCGCCCGGGCGCATTTGACCTTCCGACGCGTTCCTGATTGACCGGCCCGGCATGACCACGAGCCTCTCCGCCGGCGGAACGCCGCGCCTCGCACCCGTCGTCGACCGGATCGGCCGCGGGCTCGACGTGCTGAGCCTGACCCATGGCCGGGCCGTCGCGGCCCTGCTGGTCCTGTGCCTGATCGTGTTCCTGCCGGGCCAGATCTCGCTGCAGCCGATGGACCGGGACGAGCCCCGCTTCGCCCAGGCGTCGAAGCAGATGCTGGAGACGGGCGACCTCGTCGACATCCGCTTCCAGGGTGAGGCGCGGCACAAGAAGCCCGTCGGGATCTACTGGGCGCAGGCCGCCGCGGTGGCGGCCGGCGCGGCGCTCGGCGTGCCCGAGGCGCGCACGCAGATCGCCCTGTACCGGATCCCCTCCGTGATCGGCGCGACGGCCTCGGTGCTGCTGGCCTACTGGGCGGCGCTCGCGTTCCTGCCCCGCCGGTCCGCGCTGCTGGCCGCGGCCCTCTACGGCGGATGCCTGATGCTCGCGGCCGAGGCGCATCTGGCCAAGACCGACGCGCTTCTCGTAGCCTGCGCCACTGCGAGCCTCGGGGCTCTCGCCCGGGCCCGGCTGGCGTCGCGGGACGGCGGGCGGGCGCTGTCCGGGCCGACCTTCGCGGCGTTCTGGCTCGGCATGGCGATCGGCATCCTGGTCAAGGGGCCGATGGTCCCGCTCTTCGTGGGTCTGCCGGCCCTGATCCTCTCGATCCGGATGCGCTCCGGCCGCTGGCTCCTCGCCCTGCGCCCCTGGCCCGGCCTCGCCCTGACGCTCCTGCTGGTCGCGCCCTGGTTCGCCGCCATCGCCTGGAAGAGCGGCGGCGCCTTCTACGCGGAGGCGGTCGGGCACGACATGCTGGCCAAGGTCGGCGGCGGCGCGGAGCGCCATTGGGGACCGCCCGGCCTCTACGCGCTCGCCTTCTTCGCGACCTTCTGGCCGGGCGCGGCCTTCGCCGCCATGAGTCTGCCCTTCGCGTGGCGCGCGCGGCGCGAACCGGCCGTATCCTTCCTGATCGCCGCCGTGCTTCCCGCGTGGCTGATCTTCGAGGCCGTGCCGACCAAGCTGCCCCACTACGTCCTTCCGCTGATGCCCTGGCTCGCGGTCCTCACCGTGTTGGCCCTGTCGCGGGGGGCGCTCGATCCCCGGCTGCGGGGGGCGCGCCTGACGGCCCTCCTGCTGCCGGCCATTCCCGTGGGTCTCACGCTCGGCCTCTGCCTGGCCGGCTGGCGGCTCGATGCCCACACGCTCCCGTGGCCGGCCCTGCCCCTGCTCGCCGCCGCCTGCGCGGTGGCGACGCTGGGCTGGCTGGCCTTCGCGCAGGGTTCGGGCGAGCGTGCCCTCGTTCTCGGCGTCCTGGCGGCCTGCCTGCTCGGCCCGGCCGTGCTCGGTGTGGCGCAGCTGTCGCTCCCGGCCCTCAAGGTCTCACCGCGGCTCGCCGCCCTGCGCGACAGGGTGCCGTGCCCGAACCCGCAGGTCGCCAGCCTGGGCTACCGCGAGCCGAGTCTCGTGTTCCTCGTCGGCACAGGCCTCGCCCTGCCGCCGGACGGCGCCGCCGCACGCTCCTTCCTGGAGGGCGGCGGCTGCCGCCTGCTCTTCGTCGAGGCGCGCGAGCGCGACGATTTCAACGCCGCCTGGCCCGTGGGTCGCGGCGTGCCGGCGCCCCTGGCCGAGGTCGAGGGCTTCAATCTCAACACCGGCCGGCGCGTGTTCGTCACGGCCTACGCGGTGTCCCCGTGAGCGACATGCCCCATCTCAGCGTCGTGGTGCCGGTGAAGAACGAGGCCGGCAACATCGCGCCCCTGGTGGCCGAGATCGAGGCCGCCTGCGCGGGCCTCGCCTTCGAGCTGATCTACGTCGACGACGGCTCCACGGACGCCACGCCGGCGGCTCTCGCGGCGGCCCGGGCGGGGCGGCCGTGGCTCCGGGTGCTGCGCCACGCCCGGAGCGGCGGCCAGTCGGCGGCGGTCCGCAGCGGCGTGCGCGCCGCCCGCGGCACCGTCATCGCGACCCTCGACGGCGACGGCCAGAACGATCCGGCCTTCATCCCCATCCTGCTCGCGGGCCTGGAGGCGGCCGGGCCGGGCGCGGGCCTCGCCCAGGGGCAGCGGCGCGGCCGCAAGGACGGGCGCTTCAAGATGCTCCAGTCGCGGATCGCCAACGGCGTCCGCGGGCGGATCCTGAAGGATTCCACCCGCGACACCGGCTGCGGCCTCAAGGTCTTCCGCCGCGCCGTCTACCTTCGCTTGCCGTACTTCGATGCGCTGCACCGGTTCATGCCGGCCCTGGTGGCGCGGGAGGGCTTCGCGGTGGTCCACCGCGACGTGGTCGATCGGCCGCGCCTCACGGGCGTGTCGAATTACGGCCTGTTCGACCGCCTCTGGGTCGGACTCCTCGACCTCGCCGGTGTGTGGTGGCTGATCCGGCGCAAGCGCGCGGACCCGCGGCCGGAGGAGATCGCCATCCCGGCCGGTGCGCCGGCAGACCAGGACGTCGGATGCTGATCCAGCTCGCCCACGACCTTCCGGACTACTTCTACGACGTGTTCGTCACCCGGATGGATTTCTGGCTGGTGTTCGGCATCGTCGCCCAGCTGGTGTTCGGCTCGCGCTTCATCCTGCAATGGATCGCGAGCGAGCGCGAAGGTCGAAGCGTCATGCCGCTGTCGTTCTGGTTCCTGTCGATCCTCGGCGGGCTGATGACCCTGGTCTACGGCTTCGTGCGGCGGGAGCCCGTGATCATCATCGGCCAGGGCCTCTCCACCGGCATCTACCTGCGCAACCTCGCGCTGATCTTCCGCGAGCGCCGCCGCAACCGGGGCGCGGCATGAGCCGCGCGCCGCTGCCCCCCTTCTACGACGATCTCGACGCGACTTTCGCCGAGCTGTGGCGGATGCTGGCGGACGGCGTCGCGCACGGCCGCAGCGGATTCCACCTGCCGGGGCTGGCGACGCTCGGCGCGGACGGCGCCCCCCGGCTTCGCACCGTGGTGCTGCGCGCGGCCGATGCCGCCGCGGGCGCCCTCCGGTTCCATTGCGATCGCCGCTCCGACAAAGCCGCCGAGATCCTGGCGCACCCGGCCTGCGCGCTGGCCGCCTACGACGACGCCGCGAAGGTCCAGATCCGGGCCGAGGGCCGCGCCGGCCTGCACACCGACGACGCGGTCGCCGACGGGGCCTGGGCCGAGTCCCGGCCGATGAGCCGGGTCTGCTACGGGAGCGAGCCGGCCCCCGGCACAGGCCTGGCCGCGGGCGGGGCCTATGCCGTGCCGGACCCCGCGGTGGCCGGAACGCCCGGCCGGCCGCACTTCGCCGTCGTGGTGGTGGCGGTGGAGCGCCTCGACTTCCTGTATCTCGACCGCCGGGGACACCGGCGGGCGGCCTGGCGCCGGAGCGAGGCGGGCTGGCAGGGCAGCTGGCTCGCCCCCTGAGGGCGCAGCACCGCGTCTCACGCGTCTCCCACAGCCATCACGGACGCGGCGAAGCGGCCCGGCGATGCACGCATCGGACGTTGAGACGTGGATCACCGCCGCCAGCGCAGGATGAAGCACCGGTCCCACCATCCCATTCACGGTTCGGCGCGTCCCATTTTGTTGCGCCCGCATCGACTCCTCTGTCCTATGCTGGATAAGCAACGGCCAACCGGGAGTATTTTCCGTGCGTCGCTTCGTAAGATTACCTATCGAATACAAGATTGTCCTTGCCTTCGCTTTCATAGCCGCGAATTCGATCGGCTACCTCTGGTACATCTCCAAGCGCATGGTCGCGGCCGACGCCGCCTACAGCGCGTATCTCGTCAACGACGCCGCGGCGGCAACGATGGCGGCGCGCCTCGGCGGGATCGTCCATCAGATGAGCTACGTGGCCTTCCGCGCGCTCGGCGAGGCCGACCCCGACGCATCCGACCGCGTCGGGGCCGCGTTCGAGCCGCTTCCGGCCGTGGCCGCGGGGCTCCTCGACGGCGTGCGCCGGAACGCTCCGGCGTTCCAGGACCGGACCGGCCGGATCACGGATCTGCTCGACGCCTACGCCGCGCTCACCGGCGAGATGTGTGCCCTGGCCAAGAAGGGGATGAGCGCCCAGGCGCTGACCCTCGCCCACAGGAAGGTGGACCCCGTCCAGAAATCCCTGTTCGCGGAACTCGACGCCTTCGCGGACGACCTCGGCGCGTCGATCCGCACCGGCTCGGGGGCGCTGAGCGCCGGGACCCGCACGACCCTGCACTGGGTCATCGGATTGTCGGCGGGCGGCATCGTCGCCAGCATCCTCGTCGGGGTGATCCTGGTGAATGCCGGTGTCACGCGCCCGCTCGGCCGGCTCGCCCTCGCCCTGACGACCATGGCGGCCGGCCAGATCGACACGGAGGTCCCGGAGGCGCGGCGCGGGGACGAGATCGGCGCCATCGGCAAGGCCGTCGAGGGCATCAAGGACCTGATCTTCCGCCGCGCCGCCGAGCAGGCCGAGGCCGAGCGGCTGCTCGACGAGACCGCCGCGGGCATGCGCCGGCAGGCGCTGCTCGAGCTTGCCGGCGGCTTCGAGGACACGGTGGGCCGGATCACCGGGCTCGTTTCGGGCTCGGTGGCCGCCCTTCAGGCGACGGCGCGCGCCATGACCGACACCGCCGCGCGGACGGCCGACCGATCCACCCTGGTGACGGCCGCCGCCGAGGAGGCCGCCGGCAACGTCGACACGGTCGCGGCCGCCGTCGAACAGCTCGGCTCGTCGGTCCAGGAGATCGGCCGTCAGGCCAGCGGCTCGGCGACCCTGGCCCAGGAGGCCGTCTCCGAGGCCGCGCGGACCGCCGCCCTGGTCGGCGATCTCAGCGCCGCCGCCGCCCGGGTCGGTGACGTCGTGACCGTGATCGCGTCCATCGCGAGCCAGACCAACCTGCTGGCCCTGAACGCCACCATCGAGGCGGCGCGGGCCGGGGAGGCGGGCCGCGGCTTCGCGGTCGTGGCGGGCGAGGTGAAAGACCTCGCCGCGCAGGCGGCCCGGGCCACAGGGGAAATCGCGGGGCAGATCGGCCGCATCCAGGACGCGACCGATCAGGCGGTCTCGGTGATCGCCTCGATCACGGCCCGCATCCGCGAGATCGACGTCGCCGCCGCCGGGATCGCGGCCGCAGTGGCGCAGCAGGGGACGGCCACCCGGGAGATCGTGCGGAACGTCGCGCAGGCGTCCGCGGGCGCGACCGCGGTCACCGCCACCATGGCGGGCGTCGCCACCGCCGCCGGCGAGACAGGGACCGCCGCCGGTCAGGTCCTGGCCTCCGCCTCCGCCCTGGCACGCCAGTCGGAGGAACTCGGCGGCGAGGTCCGGCGCTTCCTCGACACGGTCCGGGCGGCCTGAAGCCCCGGCCGCATCCCCCGGATGGCAGCCCTGCACCGCTCCCCCTGACGCGGAGCGGCCGGCCGGGTTAGACGCATGGCACCCGGCCGCCCATCCGGGCCGAACGGGAGGACCTCGTGGGCCTCGTCTACGCGCTCGCCGCCTATCTGAGCTGGGGCCTCGTGGTCCCGCTGCACTTCCGGCTGCTCGGAGCCTACAGTCCGAACCACATCCTGGCCGAACGGATCGTCTGGTCGAGCCTGTTCGCCGGCACGTTGGCCCTGATCCTCGCGGTGCGCCACCGCCTGAATCTGCCGCTGCCGTTGCGGCGGCGCCACGCCCTCCTGCTGCTCTCGGCCGCGATGATCGGCGTGAACTGGCTGCTCTATCTCTACGCGATCAGCAGCGGGCACCTGCTCGACGCGAGCCTCGGCTACTACATCAACCCCCTGGTCAGCGTGGCGCTCGGGCGGGTGGTCCTGGGCGAACGCCTCCGCCCGCTGCAGGCCGCCGCCGTCGGAATCGCCACCGCTGGCGTGGCGGTGGCCGTGGTCTGGGCGGGCGAGCTGCCCCTCATGTCGCTGTCGCTGGCGGTCTCGTTCGCGCTCTACGGGCTCGCCCGGAAGATCGTCGGGGTCGACGCCCTCGTCGGGTTCCTGGCCGAGACGCTGCTCCTCCTGCCGGCGGCCATCGCATGGCTCGTCCTCACGCCCGAGCCCTTCCTGCCGGCCGAGTCCGCGAGCCTCGCGCTCCTGATGCTCACCGGCCTCACCACCGCCCTGCCGCTGATCTGGTTCGCCGCCGCCGCGGTGCGCCTGCGGCTGACGACCCTCGGGTTGCTGCAATACGTCGCCCCGACCTGCCTGCTCGGCCTCAGCGTCCTCGCCTTCGGCGAGCGCGTGGAACCGCCGCGGGCGGCGATGCTGGCCCTGATCTGGGCCGCGCTCGCCCTCTACACCCTCGATGCCGTGCGGGGCCGCCGCACGCCGGCTCCGGTGCCGGCGCGGTCGGATCCGGACCCGATGCGTGTATAAGGCCTTCCGGTAGAGGCCGCCGATGGGCGGATGATGGGACGTCGCGTGGCCGATGAACGAGACTGAGGACGGCGCACAGGCCGTCACGGACGCAGACTACCGGAACCTCGCCGAGACGCTTCCGCAGCTCGCCTGGATCGCCGAGGCCGACGGGACCATCGTCTGGTACAATCAGCGCTGGTACGACTACACCGGCACCTCGCTGGAGGAGATGCGCGGCTGGGGCTGGCGGATGCTCCACCATCCCGACCACGTCGACGCCGTGACCGAGCGCTACCAGGCCGCGATCCTGCTGGGGCGGTCCTGGGAGGACACGTTCCCGCTGCGCGGCCGGGACGGCACCTATCGCTGGTTCCTGTCCAAGGCGCTTCCCCACCGCGACGAGGCCGGGCGGATCCTGCGCTGGTACGGCACCAACACCGACATCACCCGCCGTCGCACCGTCGAGGAGCGCCTGCGTCATTCCGAGGAGCGCTTCCGGGCGCTGGTGGATGCCTCGGCGGCGGTGATCTGGAACACCAACGCGGCGGGCGAGCTGATGCCGCCGCAGGTCCGCTGGAGCACCTATACCGGCCAGGGCGAGGAGGCCTACCAGGGCTGGGGCTGGCTGGACGCGATCCACCCCGACGACCGGGCCCGCGCCGCCGACGCCTGGGCGGCCTGCGTGGAGGCGCGGGCGACCTACGAGGTCGAGTACCGCCTGCGCCGCCACGACGGGCTCTGGCGCACCATGGAGGTGCGCGGCGTGCCGGTGGTCGCCCAGGACGGCTCCCTGCGGGAATGGGTCGGCACCTGCGTCGACGTCACCGAGCGGAAGGAGGCCGAGGAGGCGGCGGAGCGCGCCCGGCAGGCGGCGGAGGCGGCCAACCGCGCCAAGAGCCAGTTCATCGCCAACATGAGCCACGAACTGCGCACGCCGCTCTCGGCCGTGATCGGCTACTCGGAGATGCTCGGCGAGGAGCTGGAGGATATCGGGCAGGCCGCCCTCCTGCCCGACCTGCGCAAGATCGAGGCGGCGGCGCGCCACCTCCTGTCGCTGATCAACGACGTCCTCGACATCTCGAAGATCGAGGCCGGCCGCATGACCGCCTCGGCCGAGACGTTCGCGGTGGCGGATCTGCTCCGGGACGTGCGCGACTCCACCGGCTCCCTGGTGGAGAAGAAGGGCAACCACTTCGTCCTCCGCGCCGGCGAGGGGGAGGGGGCCGATCTCGGCTCCATGCACCAGGACCAGACCAAGATCCGCCAGTGCCTCCTGAACCTGATCGGCAACGCCGCGAAGTTCACCGAGGCGGGGACCGTCACCCTGACAGTGCGCCGCCACCGGGAAGAGGGGGCCGACTGGCTGTCCTTCGCGGTCAGCGACACCGGCATCGGCCTGAGCGAGGCGCAGATCGGGCGCCTGTTCGAGCGCTTCGTGCAGGCCGACGACTCGACCACGCGCCAGTTCGGCGGCACCGGCCTGGGGCTCGCCATCACCCGGGCGTTCTGCCGGACCATGGGCGGCGACATCAGCGTCACCAGCAGTCCCGGCGCGGGCGCGACCTTCACGATCCGCCTGCCCGCGACGCTCAGCCCCGAGGACGCGCCGGCGGCCGAGGTCGAGGCCCACAACCCGGTGGAACCGCACGAGCAGCACGAGACCGTGCTGCTGGTCGACGACGACCCGGCCGCCCGGGAGCTGCTGCAACGCTTCCTGGAGCGCGAGGGCTTCCACGTCCGCAGCGCCAATGACGGCCGCGCCGGCCTGACGCTCGCCCGGGCCCTGAAGCCGCGGGCGATCCTGCTCGACGTCGAGATGCCGCGTATGGACGGCTGGGCGGTGCTGCATGCGGTGCGCAACGACCCGGACCTCGCCGGCACGCCGGTGATCATGACCTCGGTGGTGGCCGAGCAGGGCCTCGGCCACGCGCTCGGAGCCACCGACTACTTCGTCAAGCCGATCGATTGGGACCGGCTGAAGGGGCTGATGGAGCGCTACAGGCCCGAAGCGCCCGGCGAGGCGCGCATCCTGGTGGTCGACGACGACGCCGATGCCCGCGAGCGCCTGCGCCGCTCCCTCGGCCGGGAGGGCTGGACCGTCGACGAGGCGGAGAACGGCCGGCTCGCCCTCGAGCGCGTCAGCCAGGTCCGGCCGAGCCTGATCCTCCTCGACCTGATGATGCCCGAGATGGACGGGTTCGGCTTCCTGCGGGCGCTGCGGGCGAGGCCCGACGGGGACGTGCCCGTGGTGGTGCTCACCGCCAAGGAGATCACCAGCGCCGAGAAGGCGAGCCTCGGCGCTCAAGCCGACCGGGTGATCGCCAAGGGCTCCATGAGCCTCGCCGAGATCGGCAGGCAACTGCGCGTGCTCTACGCGCGTTCGGCGAGCGAGCCGGTGTCGGGGCAGCTCCAGGGCCTGATCGCGCGGCTAGCGGAGCAGGACGGGGAGGACGGGACATGAGCGGCGAGGGGATCGATCCCGACAAGGCGGCGGCGATCCGCCTGCGGGCACGGCTGGCGGTCGTGGAGCGGGCGGCGTGGTTCGGCCTCGTCCACGCCATGAAGACGCGGCCGGCCGAGACGGAGGCCTACATCGCCTCGGAGCGGGCGCGCTGCACGGAGGGGTTCGGCGGCGGCACCTGGGCGAAGGATCTCTCGGACGCCGAGCGGCGGATGCTCGCCGAGGAGGTGGATGCCGGGCTGGCGCAGCTGATCGAGGACGCCCGCGGAGAGATCTGACGCGCACAGGCCGGGAGCTGCGCCGGCCGGCACGAGTGCCGTTCATCGATGGGATGCCGCCCGATCCGATCGAGCGGCATCGACGGGTCTCAGCGGTGGCAGTAGCCGCGCGGGCCGCGATAGAGGCCGGGCGGGCAGCCCCGGGGGGCACCGGTCATGGCCCGGCGCATGGCGCCCCGGGGACCGCGGTTCAGGCGACAGCCGCCGTACGGACCGCGATGCGCCCCGAACCCGCATCCGCCGCGAACGAGGGTGATCGAGGTCTCGCCGCCGGAGAGCGGCGCTACCGGCATCGCCTGGGCCCCGCCGGCGAACAGCGCGACGGATGCGGCGATGATCAGGCCGGTCATTCTCATGAGCATTCCTCCCGTTTCGCAGGTCGCTGCCCGGCGAGGTTCCGGCCGCGACACGGCCGTCGGCCGCGGCCTGTAACTCCGTTCCCGGTGCTTCGTTCCGCGCGGATCACGGGCCGAACAGGTCGCGCCAAGCCGGTGGAAGGCCGACGGCCGCCAGGGACGGCGACGGCGGGCGGCCCGGCAGGCTGGTCGCCGAGAAGACCCCGCGCGCCACGGCGCGGGCCAGCACCCGCGCGGCGGCGTCGCCCAGGCGGGCGAGGTCGACGACGGGATCGGCGAGGGGCACGGCGCCGGTCGCCGCCGCGAAGACCAGATCGCCGTCCAGCGGCGTATGGGCCGGCACGAGGGCCCGGGCGAGGCCGTCCTGCGCCGCCACGGCGAGGCGCCGGCACTGCGCCTTGGTCAGCGCCGCGTCGGTCGCCACCACGGCGAGCGTCGTGGCGGCCCCCGGCAGCGTCCGGCCCGGGAAGGCGAGGGCGTCTTCCGGCACCCGGTTCGGGGCGCCCAGACCGCCGAACTCGGTCCCCTCCTCGAAGGGCGCGGCCCAGAAATGCGGCCCGTCCCCGATCGTCGCATTGCCGAAGGCGTTCACGGCCACGAGGCCGCCGACCCGGAAGCCGGTGCCCGCCACGAGGGCCGAGGCCGACCCGATGCCGCCCTTGAGCCGGCCCGTGCGGGCGCCGGTCCCGGCCCCCACCGATCCAAGGGCCACGTCCTCCGCGGCGGAGGCCGCGGCCTGGAAGCCCAGCTCGCGGTAGGGCGGGAAGCGGCCCCACTCCTTGTCGCCGCCGTTCAGGAGATCGAACAGGATCGCGCCCGGTACGATCGGAACCCGCATGCCGCCCACCGGGAAGCCCCGCCCGGCCTCGGCGAGCCACGCGGTCACGCCGGCCGCGGCATCGAGGCCGAAGACCGAGCCGCCCGACAGGACGAGGGCGTCGATCCGCTCCACCGTGCGCTCGGGGTCGAGCAGGTCGGTCTCGCGGGTGCCCGGCCCGCCGCCGCGCACGTCCACCGCGGCGACGACCGGCGCGTCGAACAGGATCGCGGTGACGCCGCTGGCCAGCGCCGCGTCGCCGGCGTGGCCGACCCGCAGGCCGGGAATGTCCGTGATGCAGTTGCGCAGCATGCGCCGACCTTGCCACGCCCGCCGATCGGCGCAAATCCGGCGTGCCGGCGAACCCCGGCCCGGGTCGGCCCGGTTGGCATGGCATCACAGCGCGGCGAGGAGCACGGCATGGACGTCGGAATCATCGGGATGGGGCGGATGGGCCGCGGGATGGCCGCCAGCCTCGCGCGGGCGGGCCACCGGGTCCGGGCTTGGAACCGCACGCCGGACGCCGCGCGGGGCATCGATGGGGTCACCCCGGTGGGCAGCGCCGCGGAGGCCTTCGCGGGGGACGCGGTGGTCACCATGCTGGCCGACGACGCCGCCCTGGAGGCCGTGATCGTGGCGGGGGGCCTGCTCGACCGCGCCGAACGCCCGGGCCTCCATATCGGCATGAGCACGATCTCGGTGGCGCTCGCCGGGCAGCTCGCCGCCGTGCATGAACGGGCGGGCGTGCCGTACATCTCGGCCCCGGTCTTCGGGCGGCCGGACGTGGCGGAGGCCGGCAACCTCAACATCGTGGCGGCGGGCGCCGCCGACCTGATCGACCGCGCGGGGCCGCTCCTCGACGCCATGGGTGCCAGGACGTGGCGCTTCGGCGACGAGCCGACACGGGCGAACGCCGTCAAACTCGCCGGCAACTTCATGCTGATCTCGGCGATCGAGGCCATGGGCGAGGCCTGCGCCCTCACGGAGGGGCACGGCGTCGCGGGCGCCGACTTCCTCGACCTGATGACCAACACGCTGTTCGCCTCGCCGGTCTACAAGGGCTACGGCGCCTCGATCGCCCAGAACCGCTACGAGCCGCCGGGCTTCATCCTCAAGCTCGGCGCCAAGGACGTGCGGCTCGCCCTCCAGGCCGCCGAGGGTGCGGGCGTGCCGATGCCCTTCGCCAGCGTCCTGCGCGACGGTCTCATCGAGGCGATCAGCCACGGTGACGGCGAGAAGGACCTCGCGGCCCTCGCGCGGGTCTCGGCGCGGCGCGCCGGGCGGTAGCGGGCGTCCGAAGGGCTGCGCCCTCCGGTTGGTGGCTCAGAGCCCGAATCGGGCGTAGGCCGCGCGCTCCTCGAAGGCGGCCACGGCGCCTTCGGCGAGCCCGGACCCGATGCCACCCGGGGCGCCGCCCCGGCGCAGCAGGCGGGAGAGCAGACCGCCGCGGGCCTCGGCCACGAGCCGCAGGTCGACCTTCTCGCCGAAGCGCGCGCGCATCGTGGTGCGCACGTCGCCCAGGGCGTCGACGAGGCCGAGCGGCAGGGCCTGCCGTCCGGTCCAGACCGCGCCGGTGAACAGGTTCTCGGACGACGACAGGGTTGGACGGCGGGTCGTCACCAAGCCGGTGAACAGGTCCTGCACGTCGGCTTGGATGCGCTTGAGCCGCTCCACGTCGGCGGGATCCTCCGGGCGGAACGGGTCGAGCATCGACTTGGCCTCGCCCTGCGTGTGGACGCGGCGCTCGACGCCGAGCTTCTCCAGGAGGCCGGGGAAGCCGAACCCCGCCGAGACCACGCCGATCGACCCGACGATCGAGGTCGGGTCGGCGACGATCTCGTCGGCCGCGCAGGCGATCATGTAGCCGCCCGACGCGGCGACATCCTCCACGAAGGCGACCACCGGCAGGCGCTTCTCCTCGGCCAGGGCCCGGATGCGGCGGTGGATCAGGTGCGACTGCGCCGGGGACCCGCCGGGCGAGTTGATGATGATCGCCACCGCCTTGGCGCCCGGCATCCCGAAGGCCCGTTCCAGGCTGCCGGCCACGCCGCCGATGGAGAGGCCGGGGCGGATCGGCGAGACCGCCCCGATCGTGCCGGACAGGCGGACCACGGCGACCCGGGGGCGGCGGTCCCGGAAGCGGCGGGGCAGGAGGGCTCGGAGGGTTTCGGACAACGCGAACGCCATGGAGATCTTACGCGGCTCGTCGGAGGGCCGGGCGGGGAACGGCCCGGATGCGCCTACCGGAAACTGGGCGTTCCTTAACCGCAAGCAAGAGTGGCGTGTCTGCACAGTCAGGACGGATCGAACCGTTTGCCGACCTTGGCGGTTTCTGGCGACGGCGCGGCCTTCGTGCCGGCCCGGATCCGCTGGACTCGGACGGGTGCTCACACGGGAGAGAAACGATGCGACCCTGGCCGATCCTGGTCCTCCTCGCGGCGCTGCTCGGCGGGCTGGCGAGCGCACCGGCACGCGCGGCGCCCCTTCCGGTCCCGGCGACCGCCGAGGCGGCGGCGCCCGCCCCCGCGATCCAGCAGGCCCGCTGGCACTACCGGCGCCACTGGCACCGGCATCACCATTGGCGGCGTCACTGGCATCACCGCCGGCACTATTGGCATCGGCGGCACCATTATCACCGGCACCACTATCGGCGGCATCACTGGCACCGCCGTCACTTCCAGCGGCACTACGTCGGGCACAGCCCCCGTTTCGGCCATCGGCACGTGACGTTCTACTGAGCGACGGGAGCCGCGTCCCGACCGGATCCGGCCGGGACGCGGCCTTGCGGGCGGCCTTGGAAAACCTTATTTAACCGTCTGATATCACTGCTCTTCCGCAAGGCCGTGGCGGCGCATGGCGCGTCGCTTGGCCGCCGCGAGCACCGCCCGTCCGGGCCTCAGAACGGAAATCGACTTGGCCGAGAACGCTCCGACTGGCGCAGCCCCGCCCGCCAGCGACATCCGCCCCGTCTCCATCACCGACGAGATGCGCCGCTCCTACCTCGATTACGCGATGAGCGTGATCGTGAGCCGGGCGCTTCCCGATGCCCGGGACGGGCTCAAGCCGGTGCACCGGCGCATCCTCTACTCCGCCTTCGAGTCGGGACATCTGCCCGAGCGGAAATACGTCAAGTCGGCGCGCATCGTCGGCGACGTGATCGGCCTCTACCACCCGCACGGCGACCAATCGATCTACGACGCCTTGGTGCGGATGGCGCAGGACTTCTCCATGCGCCTGATGCTCATCGACGGGCAGGGCAATTTCGGTTCGGTGGACGGCGATCCGCCGGCCGCGATGCGCTACACCGAATCGCGGCTGGCCAAGCCCGCCACCGCGCTGCTCACCGACATCGACAAGAACACCGTCGATTTCGGGCCCAACTACGACGAGTCGCGCGAGGAGCCGACCGTCCTCCCGGCCCGCTTCCCGAACCTGCTGGTCAACGGCGCCGGCGGCATCGCGGTGGGCATGGCCACCAACATCCCGCCGCACAATCTCGGCGAGCTGATCGACGCCTGCGTGGCGCTGATCGACGAGCCCGGCCTCACCATCGAGCAGCTCACCGAGATCGTACCGGGCCCCGACTTCCCGACCGGCGGCATGATCCTCGGACGGGCCGGCACCCGGCAGGCCTACGCGACGGGCCGCGGCTCGGTGATCATGCGCGCCAAGTCGCATGTCGAGGAGCTGCGCAAGGAGCGCGAGGCGCTGATCTTCACCGAGATCCCCTATCAGGTGAACAAGGCGACCCTCGTCGAGAAGATCGCCGAGCTGGTGAAGGAGAAGCGCGTCGAGGGCATCTCAGACCTGCGCGACGAGTCCGACCGCTCGGGCATGCGCATCGTCGTCGAGATCAAGCGCGACGCCATGGCGGATGTCGTGCTGAACCAGCTCTACCGGTTCACGCCCCTGCAATCCTCCTTCGGCTGCAACATGGTGGCGCTGAACGGCGGCCGCCCCGAGCTGATGAACCTGAAGGACCTGCTCCAGGCCTTCGTCGACTTCCGCGAGGAGGTCGTCTCCCGGCGCACCAAGTTCCTCCTCGGCAAGGCCCGCGAGCGCGCCCACGTCTTGTGCGGGCTGGCCATCGCGGTCGCCAACATCGACGAGGTGATCCGGCTGATCCGCACCTCGCCGGACCCGAACACGGCCCGCGAGGCCCTGATGGACCGCGACTGGCCGGCCCACGACATCGCGCCGCTGATCGCGCTGGTCGACGACCCGCGCCACCGGGTCGCCGAGGACGGCACCTACCGTCTGTCCGAGACCCAGGCCCGCGCCATCCTCGACCTGCGCCTGCAGCGCCTCACGGCCCTCGGCCGCGACGAGGTCGGCGACGAGCTGAAGACGCTCGCCGACGAGATCGCCGACTACCTGGACATCCTGCGCTCGCGGGAGCGGATCCAGGGGATCGTGAAGCACGAGCTCGCGGAGGTGCGCGCGCTGTTCGCCACGCCGCGCCGGACCGAGATCGTCGACTTCGACGGCAGCGTCGAGGACGAGGACCTGATCGCCCGCGAAGACATGGTGGTGACCGTGTCGCACGCGGGCTACGTCAAGCGCGTGCCGCTCTCGACCTACCGGGCCCAGCGGCGCGGGGGGAAGGGCCGCTCCGGCATGGCGACCCGGGACGAGGATTTCGTCACCCGCCTGTTCGTGGCCAACACCCACACGCCGGTGCTGTTCTTCTCCAGCCAGGGCCAGGCCTACAAGGAGAAGGTCTGGCGCCTGCCGATGGCCGCCCCGAACGCCCGCGGCAAGGCGCTGGTGAACATCCTGCAGCTGCAGGACACCTCCGAGCGCATCACCACGATCATGCCGCTGCCCGAGGACGAGGCGTCCTGGGAGACCCTCGACGTGATGTTCGCGACGGCGAGCGGCAACGTCCGGCGCAACAAGCTGTCGGACTTCGTCCAGGTGAACCGCAACGGCAAGATCGCCATGAAGCTCGATCCGGGCGACCACATCGTCCACGTCGAGATCTGCCGGCCGGAGCAGAACGTGCTGCTGACCACGGCGCTCGGCCAGTGCATCCGCTTCCCCGTCGAGGACGTGCGCGTCTTCAAGGGCCGCGACTCGACCGGCGTACGCGGCATCCAGCTCGCCAAGGACGACCGGGTCATCTCGATGACGATCCTGAACGCCTTCGACGCCACCGCCGAGGAGCGGGTCGGCTATCTGAAGATGCGCCGCGCGGTGACCGGCGAGGCGGAGGAGGGTGGCGAGGTTGAGGCCGAGGACGGCGCCGAGGCGGCCGCGATTTCGCCGGAGCGCTACGCCGAGATGGGGGCGGCCGAGCAGTACGTGCTCACCCTGTCGGAGCGGGGCTTCGGCAAGCGCTCCTCGTCCTTCGAGTACCGGACCTCGGGCCGGGGCGGAAAGGGCATCACGGCGATGCGGGTCAATGCCCGCAACGGCAGCCTCATCGCCTCCTTCCCGGTGGAGGCCTCCGACCAGATCATGCTGGTGACCGACGGCGGTCAGCTGATCCGCGTGCCGGTGGACGACATCCGCATCGTCGGCCGGGCCTCGCAGGGTGTGACGGTGTTCAACACCGCCAAGGACGAGAAGGTCGTCTCGGTGGAGCACATCGAAGGCGAGGATGAGAGCGGCGTGGAAGGCGGCGACGAGGCCGTCGCGGAGGCCTGAGGCGCCGCCGCGCGGCCCCGGCGGCGCGCCGCCCCGCGGCGGGCCGCGTGCCCGTCCCCGGGGCGCGCCCGGCGGCGGCGGCCGGGGAAGGCATAGGCTTCCCTCCGCGCCCCCCTGTCGCGGACCGGTTCGGCGCACCCGAACCCGACCGGAAAGTCGGCACACGATGCGGCGCCCAGCGACTCGGCGCCGCGCGGTTCCGCGGCGTCACCCGTGACGGCGCAGCCGGCTGGCGAAGAAGCCGTCGAGGCCGCCGCGGGCGCCCGGGACCTCGGGGAGGTGGCACGGCAGGGTGCGCAGGTCGCCGTTGCCGTCGATCAGCGCGGCGACGCCGCCGACCTCCTCGGGCCGGATCGGGACGCGGGTGAACCCCGCCTCGCGGGCCAGGAACGCCGCGATCTGCGCCTCGCCCTCCTCCGGCTCCAGCGAGCAGGTGCAGTAGACCAGCAGGCCGCCCGGTCGGACCAGCGCGGCCGCGTGGTCCAGGAGCCGGGCCTGGAGCCCGGCGAGGCGGGCGATGTCGGCCTCCGCCTTGATCCAGGCGACGTCCGGGTGGCGCCGGATCGTGCCGGTGGCGGAGCAGGGCGCGTCGAGCAGGACGGCGTCGTGGTCCTGCGGCACCAGCGCGAAGGCGTCGGCCACCAAGATCTCCACAGCGAGGCCGAGCCGCGCGACGTTCTCGCGCAGGCGCTCCAGCCGCGGCGCGGAACGGTCGACGACGGTCACGCGGGCGCCGGCAGCGGCGAGCTGCAGGGTCTTGCCGCCGGGGGCCGCACAGAGGTCGAGCACGCGGGTGCCCGGCTCGGGTGCCAGGAGCCGGGCCGGAAGCGCCGCGGCGGCGTCCTGCACCCACCACGCGCCCTCTTGGAAGCCGGGCAGTTCGGGGATCGCCGGCCCGTTCTCGGGCAGCCGGAGGGAGCCGGTGGGCAGCGTCACGGCACCGAGCCGCGCGGCCCAGTCGGCCCCGTCACCGCGCGGCGTCAGGTCGATCGCCGCACCCGCGAGATGGGCCTGCGCGATCAGGCCGGCCTGCTCCGGCCCATAGGCCGCGCTCCACCGGCGGGCGAGCCAGTCCGGCGTGTTGACCGTGAGCGCGTCGGCATCCTCGGCCAGGATCGCGTCGCGCTCCCGGGCGACCCGGCGCAGCACCGCGTTGACGAGGCCCGCGAGGTGCGCGGTACGGGTGTCCGCCTTGGCGAGCCGCACCGCGAGGTCGACCGCCGCGTGGTCCGGGACCGCGAGATCGAGGATCTGCGCCGTCGCCGTGGCGAGCAGCGCCGTGAGCTGCGGCTTGGCGGCGGGAAGGCCTTGCTCCAGCCGCCGGCCGAGCGCCGCGCGGATCAGCCCGTAGCGCCGGAAGGTCGCCACCGCGATGGCCCGCGCCAGGGCCGCGTCGGCGGGTGCCAGCGATGCGGAGCGGGTCGCCTGCGCGACGGCGTCGTCCAGGGCCGGCGGGCGCTCCTGCCCGATCAGGGCGGCGACCGCCTGCAACGCGGCGCGGCGCGCGCCCAAGCCCGCGGTCTCTGGGCCCGCCTCTGCGACCGGCCCGCCCGTCGAAGCGACGACCCGCCTGTTGCGACCTTTGTCCCGCGATGCCACTTCTGCTCCGGAGCCGAATTCCTGACGGCTCACGCCCTCACACCCGAGCGAGCGCGATGCAAGACCCCAACAGACCTGACCGGGACGATCCCGGGGCCGCCCCGCGTCCCTTGAGCCCCGCGGCACAGCGTGCCCTGGCCGAGGCGGCCGAACGCCGCGCCGCCATCGACGCCCATGCGGCCGCGATCAGCGCCAAGCCCGAGCGCCTGGGCCGCGGCGGCCTCGAGCCGGTGCGCTACGACGACTGGGAGGTGAAGGGCCTCGCGGTCGACTTCTGAGGGTCAATCGGCGCGGATGCCGGGGCGCTCGCGCCCCGCTCCGTCCTCCCCCTCATCCTCCCGTCGTCGCCCTGATTTCCAGACGCCGGAGCGTCCTGGAGGCCTCGAAGGCGGCCTCGAACTGCCTCCTTCGCGCCTGCTGCGCCGCATCCCGGGAAGCGGGCGGGAGCGGGTAGGCCCGGGAGTGGTCGAACGCCGGTCCTTCTACTCGGCCGGGAAACCGCCATGGGTTCGGAGCGGCGCCTCCCGCTCGGACTCTGCGGCGGCGCCGCCGAAGCGCCGGTACCAGAGGCCGGTCAGGATCGGGACGAGGATCGAGGTGACGATGATGCAGATCGTCACCAGCACCGTCGCCGTCTGCGCCGCCGGGGCGAATTGCGGGGCCACGGCGGCGATCGCCAGCGGGTTGGCGGCCGCCGCGCCGGCCGTGGATGCGGCCGCGAGCCCCGCCGTCCCGGTGCCGCCGCCGATGGTTCGATCGGCCAGGATCAGCGGGATGCCGGTCAGCACGATCACCGCCAGCGCCAGAACGACACCGAGCCCGGCGAGCGGCGAGAGCAGGTTGTTGAGATCGACCGTGTTGCCGAGCGCGAAGGCGAAGAACGGGATCATCAATTGGCCGCCCGGGGCGAACAGCGCCCGCAGCTTGGGGTCGAGGTTGCCCAGCGCGAAGCCGACGAGGAACGGCAGCACCGCGCCGACGAAGATCTGCGGCTCGAAATGCGCCGCCCCAGAGGCGCCGAGGATGATCATGCTCATCAGCGGGCCCGACTCGATCGAGGTCAGGATGAAGGCGCCAGCCTCCTCCCGGCTGCCGTAGGTCTGCATCAGCGAGGCGTAGAGGCCCCCGTTCGTCATATCCATCGCGCAGACGAGCGCCAGGATCGACAATCCGGCGAAGAAGCCGGTCTGGATCCCCTCGGGGGGGATGAACAGCGACGCGACCATCACGATCGCCCAGGCCGCCAGGAGCTTCGTCAGCACCAGCGTGCCGGATTTGCGCAGGACCGTGCCGGTCGCGCCGAGGCGCAGCGACGCGCCCATGCAGAAGAACCATACGGCGAGGATCGGGATCACGCCGGTCATGATCCCCTGCGTGAAGCCCTTGAAGTAGGCCGGGGCGCCCGGCGCGAACGTCTTGCACAGGGCGCCGAGCAGGAGCGGCACCAGCATCAGCCCGCCGGGAATCCTGTCGATCGCCGCCTTGATCCGCATCGTGCGCCCCCCAACCGTCCGGCGTCTCGCCGACGCTCCGGATCCCCGAGGGCGTCGTGCCGGTCCGCGCCTCTGTCGGGCACCGTGGTGGACCGGTGTGGCATCCTGTCGTGGGCCCTCGCCGGGCGTCAAGCGCCGCTCCGGGGGCGGAACGGCCGCCCCGCGACACCGTTGGCCCGGTTCATCCAGCGAGGTTCGAGATGGCGACGAAAGTTTCGGCACGGGGCGCGGCCGAAGGGCCGCACGGCGAGATCACCCTGGCCCGCGGCGAGCGGCTCGGGATGCGGATGTGGCGGGGCGAGGAGCCGAACGCCGACAAGCCGATGACCACCTCGGCCCACGAGACCGTGGGTTACGTGATCAGCGGCCGGGCGGAACTGGTGGTGGGGACCGAGACCGTGGCCCTCGCGGCCGGCGATTCGTACAGCGTGCCGGCCGGCGTCGAACACACCTACCGGATCCTGGAGACCTTCACGGCCGTCGAGGCGACGGCCCCGCCGGCCTGAACGGGCGTCAGTGGGTCATGTAGACCTGCGTGCCCACGTCGACCCGTCCGTAGAGGTCGACCACGTCCTGGTTGTACATGCGGATGCAGCCATACGACGCGTAGGTGCCCACCGAACTCGGGCGGTTGGTGCCGTGGATCGCGTATTCGCCGCCCGCCAGGGTCATGGCCGCCGCGCCCATCGGGTTGTGCGGCGAGCCGCCCGCGATGAGGTTCGGCAGGCGCGGGTTGTCGCGCCTCACTTCGGCCGGCGGTGACCAAGCGGGGGCGACGTACTTGCCGTCGATGCTCGCCGTGCCGAACCATTGCTTGCCGGGCCGGCCCACCGCCACGGGATAGCGGATCGCCGTCCCGTCGCCGTTGACCAGGTAGAGCTTGCGCTGCGACACGCTGATCACGACCGAGCCAGGCGCGACGCCGTTCTGGAAGGCCACGACCTCGCGCGCCTGAGTGGGTCCCAAACAACCGGCCAGCATCGCGCCGGCCCATCCGAATAAAGCCGCCATCCGACCCGACATCACCTGTTCCTCGACAAGCAAGACCCTCTGCGGCCAAGTAATCCACGGCCGCGCTTGTCGTTCCAGGAAAAGCTATGGTTGACGGGGGCTGGGTCCCCGAAACTGTCGGGCACGGTAAAAGAGCATCGTAAACCAGATGATCGGGGACGCGTCGCCGCCCGCAAGTCTGAGCCGGGCCGCGCTCAGCGCTCGACGAGGGTGCAGCCGCGCGTGTCTTCCGCCTGCCAGCCGTGGCGTTCCAGCTCGGGGTCGCTGTGTTCCTCCACGGGTTGGCCCACGCAGAGATAGGCCACGAGCCGCCACGCCGGCGGCACCGCCAGGATCGCGGTCACCGAATCGGGTTCCAGGATCGACACCCAGCCGACGCCCAGCCCCCGGGCCCGCGCCGCCAGCCAGAAACACTGCACGGCCCCGACGACCGAGTAGGCCAGCGTCTCCGGCATGCTCGCCCGCCCGAGGCCGAGGCCGGTCTCGGTTGCCCCATCGCAGAAGGCCGCCAGATGAACCGGCGCCTCGTGCAGGCCGGCAAGCTTGAGGGTCCGGTAACGGGCGGCCCGCTCCGCGTCGTAGCCGGACGCCGCCGCGGCGTTGCAGCGGGCGAAGCTCTCGGCCACGGCCGCCCGCCGGCCGTGATCCGAGACCCGGACGAAGCGCCAGGGGCGGCTGTTGCCCACGGACGGCGCCCGGTGGGCCGCGGCCAGGCAGGCGCGCAGGACCTCCTCGTCCACCGGATCGGTCCGGAAGCGACGCACGTCCCGGCGCCACGCGAACAGCGCGTCGAGGTCGTGCACGAAGGCGTCGTCGAAGGCGGGCGGGCCCATGATGACGGCATACCCGCATCCCGGTGCGAACCGGAACCAGAAAAAAGGCCGCCCGGAGGGGCGGCCTGAAGTCCTTGGGTCTCGAAACCTCGGAGTGCCGGATCCTGGGATCCCGAAGGGCGACCGCGGGCTGGGGAGCTGGGTTGCGGGCGCCGACCGGGCAGGGCCCGGCGAGGTTCAGACAATGTTGTGACCCGGCAACGCGGCCCGGCAAAGGCGCGAATGGGGCGGAAGCGTGTTTTTTGTCGCTTGCGCGTGTCTCGGACGACACGCTCGGACCGCATGCCCGGACGATGCGGACCTCACCCACCCCCGCCCTTGCGGGCCGCTGCGGCGAAGCCCATCATCCGGCAAAGGATCGATGCACGGGAGCGATGATGACCGAACGGACGAGCGCCGGGTCGAGGCCCGACGAGGCGGCAGGGCATGTCATCCCCTTCCCAGCCCGCGCGGCTCCTCCGCAGGTCGCCTTCAACCGGGACGAACTGCGCACGATCTTCAATCTCTACGGCCGGCAGGTCGCCGCCGGCGAGTGGCGCGACTACGCCCTGGATTTCCGCCGGGACAAGGCGGTGTTCTCGATCTACCGCCGCGCCTCCGAGATGCCGCTCTACCGGATCGAGAAGGACCCGAAGCTGGCCCGCCGTCAGGGCGCCTTCGCGGTGATCGCCGCGAGCGGCCAGATCCTGAAGCGCGGCGCCGACCTGGCCCGGGTGATCGCCGTGCTGGAGCCGGCACCCAGGGCGGTCTGATCGGCTGGGCCCCTCACTCCAGGCTCAGCGCGCGGACGGTGGCGGCGATCTCGGCCCGGATCTCCATCGGGAGGGGCCGGATTGGCAGCGGCGGCGCGGCCCGGCACAGGCTCATGTGATCGGCCAGGGCGTAGACCACCCGCAGGCTGGAATGCGCCCTGAACAGCGCCCAGAGGGGCTCGAGCCCGGCATTCAGGGTGCGCGCCTGCGCGGTATCGCCCGCCGCGACGGCCCGCACGATCGCCAGGCAGGCCCGCGGGAACAGGCCCGCCGCCACGCTGAACCACGCCGCGCCGCCCGCGATCAGGGATTCGGTGACGTTCCAGTCGCCGCTGAAGCCGAGGGGAACATCCGGCGGAACCGCCTCGCGCAGCGCGGCGAGGTTGGCCGCCGCGGCCGCGGGTTCCGGCGCCGGGCACTTCGCCGCCACGATGCCGGGCAGGCGCGTGATCCGGCCGATCAAAGCCGGTGAGAACCGGAAATGCGTGGTGGCGGGATTGTCGTACAGGACCAGGGGCAGCCCGCCGGCCTCGGCCACGGTCTCGAAATGCGCGACGACCTCATCGTCCGTGAGCGGCGTGTACGAGACGGGCGCGAGGAGACCCATATCGGCCCCAGCCGCACGCGCGTCCTGCGCCAGCCGGACCGCGTCGTCGGTCCGCAGGGCGCCGATGCCGACCAGTAGCGGCACCCGCCCGCCCACGGCCTCGGCAGCGATCGTCACGGCCCGGCGACGCTCCTCCCGCGTCAGATAGGCATAGGTCCCCGTACTGCCGAGGAGACCGATAGAATCGACGCCGGCCTTCACCAGCGGCGCGAGCAACCGGCGCAGACCGTCGGCGTCGATGCGGCCCGCCGCATCGCTCGGCGTGATCGGGAAGGCGGCGAGGCCGGTGATTCGGGGCATGGCGCCAGCGTAGCCTATCCCGGCGCGTCGGCGCGGCCAAAAAAAAGCCCCGGCGGTTTCCCGCCGGGGCTCTTCGGTTCGCAGTTCGGGCTGGCGGTTAGCGGCGGTCGCCGATCAGGCTCAGCAGGAACTGGAACATGTTGATGAAGTCCAGGTAGAGCGTCAGGGCGCCGTTCACCGACATCTTGGCCGCCATCTCACCGTCGAAGCCGCCGTAGAGATACATCTCCTTGAGCTTCTGCGTGTCGTAGGCGGTCAGGCCCGCGAAGATCAGCACACCCAGCACCGAGATGGCGAACTGGAGCGCCGAGGAGGCGAAGAAGATGTTCACCAGCGACGCGAGGATGATGCCGATCAGGCCCATCATCAGGAACGAGCCCATGCCCGACAGGCTGCGCCGGGTGGTGTAGCCCCAGAGGCTGAGCGAGCCGAAGGCCGCCGCCGTGATGAAGAACACCTGAACCACGCTGCCACCGGTGAAGACCAGCAGGAGCGAGGACAGCGAGGCGCCCATCACCGCCGCGAAGGCCCAGAACATCGTCCGCGCCGACGAGGCGGACATCCGGTCCATGCGCATGGAGAAGACGAAGATGAACGCCAGCGGGGCGAGCATCAGAACCCACTTCAGCGGGCTGAGGTAGAGCGTCTGACCGAAGGGGGTCAGGACCGGACGCGTGCCTTGGTAGGCCGCCACGGAGGCCATGTTCAGGCCGAGCGCGACGAGGCCCGAGATACCGAGGCCGACGACCATGTTGTTGTAGACGCCGAGCATGAAGGTCCGCAGGCCCTGGTCGACTTCGACCTGGGTACCGGCGTAGCCGGCGGGCTGCTGGGCGCCATACCGGAAGGGACTGTTCTCGAATGCCATGGGAGTTTCCTTGCGGAGGCTCTCTCAGCGTGGTGTTCGGTCGAGGCCCACGCAGGACCTCTGGCGCCGGACTGGCGCCTCGGTCAGGAATATGTTGCGCCCCGGTCCCCGACACAAGTCCCCGGCCACGGTTGAGACGGCGCTTTTCGGCGTCCGGACGATGTAATTTTGTCCATGCGGCCACGGATTAAAATGCATTCCCGGTCGTCCGGCCGGGCGTTTGACTAGCGGTTGCGCCGGGGCGACCGCCGCGAAATCTTGGCAGCTTCCGAATGCCGAGTCGTACGGCCGCACACCGCTCTCCGGCATCCGCGCGAGAACCGTCCCATGGCAGCGATCCGGGTCGGGCCGAGCGACGCCAGTGGCCCGGCAGTGGGTCATGCCGCCCCCCCGTGGAAGCCCTGGCCGGTTCCGGGCGGGGTCAGTCCGCCTGCTCGGATCGCGACCCGGCCGTTGCCCGCCTTCTCCCCGGTGCGCCGAGCGTGATCGTCCGTCGGACCTGCGGTGGCGCACGACCCGATCCGGGCGCGCCCGGTCCTACCGCCGCCGCGTGGCCTGTCGGGATCGGAGGCGCGTCGGGACCGCCCTCGTCCCGGTCCCGAGCCTCCGAAGCCTCAGCCGGCGCCCGACTTCTTCGCCGGCGCCTTCTTGGCCGCCGGCTTCTTGGCGGCGGTCTTCTTGGCCGCCGGCTTGTCGCCGGTCGCCTTCCGGGCCGACGTCTTACGGGCCGCACCGCGCTTCGCCGGCTTGCCACCGCCCGCCGCCCGCTTGGCGTTCACCAGGGTGATCGCCTCGTCCAGCGTCAGCGCCTCGGCGCTCACGGTCTTCGGCAGCGTGGCGTTCACCTCGCCGTCCGTGACGTAGGGCCCGTACTTGCCGGCCTTGACCACGAGGTCGCGCCCGGTGGCCGCGTCCGTGCCGAGCGGGCGACCCGGATCGGCGGCCGGACGGCCGCGCCCTCCGCCCTGCTCCTTGGCGACGATCAGGTCGATGGCGCGGTTGCCGCCGATCTCCAGCACATCGTCATCCTTGCCGAGATTGGCGTAGGTCTTCCCGTGCTGCACGTAGGGTCCGAAGCGGCCCAGATTGGCCAGGATCGGCTCGCCGGTCTCGGGATGGCGCGCCACCTCGCGGGGGAGCGACAGCAAAGCCAGCGCCTTCTCCAGTTCCACCGCCGAGGGTGCGAGCCCCTTGGGCAGCGACGAGCGCTTCGGCTTCTCCGCGCCCTTCTCGGTGGAGGCCTCGCCGAGCTGGACGAACGGGCCGAAGCGGCCGTCGCGGATCGTCACCGGCAGGCCCGTGGCCGGATCGTTGCCCAGCACCCGGACGCCCGGCTGGCCACCCTCGGCCGAAGTGCCGTCACCGTCGCCATCGATGCCGGTGGCCGAGAGCTGGCGAGTGTACTTGCACTCCGGGTAGTTCGAGCAGCCGATGAAGGCACCGAACTTGCCGAGCTTCAGCGAGAGCTGGCCCGCGCCGCAGGTCGGGCAGGTGCGAGGGTTCGAGCCGTCGCCCTTGTCGGGGAAGATGTGCGGTCCGAGGAGGCCGTTCAGAGCCTCCAGTACGTCGGTGACGCGCAGCTCCTTGGTCTCGCCGATCGCCGCCGAGAAGTCGCGCCAGAAGTCGCGCAGCACCGCCCGCCAGTCGATCTCGGCGTTGGAGACGCGATCGAGCTGCTCCTCCAGGTCCGCGGTGAAATCGTACTCGACGTAGCGCCGGAAGAAGCTCTCCAGGAAGCCCGTGACGAGCCGCCCCTTGTCCTCGGGCTGCAGCCGCTTCTTCTCGATCTTGACGTATTCGCGGTCGCGCAGCGTCTGGAGCACCGCCGCGTAGGTCGAGGGCCGGCCGATGCCGAGTTCCTCCATGCGCTTCACGAGGCTGGCCTCGGAGTAGCGCGGCGGCGGTTCGGTGAAGTGCTGGGTCGAGCTGATGCGCTCGCGGGTGAGCGGGTCGCCGGCCTTCATCGGCGGCAGGCGGCGGCTCTCCTCGTCCTCCTCGTCGTCCTTGCCCTCCTGGTAGAGGGTCAGGAAACCGTCGAACTTCACCACCTGGCCGGTGGCGCGCAGGTCGATCTGCCGCGGGCCGACCTTCGCGGTGACGTCCACGGTGGTCCGCTCCAGCTCGGCCGATTCCATCTGACTCGCCATGGTGCGGGTCCAGATCAGGTCGTAGAGCTTGGCCTGCTCGGGCTCGAGGTGCCGCGCCACCGCCTTCGGCAGGCGACCCATGTCGGTGGGCCGCACCGCTTCGTGAGCCTCCTGAGCGTTCTTGGCCTTGACGCTGTACTTGCGCGGCACGTCCGGGACGTAGCGGTCGCCGAACTCCTTCCCGATCACCCGGCGGGCGTCCTGGATCGCCTCCGGCGCCATGTCGACGCCGTCGGTCCGCATGTAGGTGATGATGCCGACCGTCTCGCCGCCGATATCGACGCCCTCGTAGAGCCGCTGGGCGACCCGCATGGTCTGGGCCGGCGCCATCCCGAGTTTGCGGGAGGCTTCCTGCTGCAGCGTCGAGGTCGTGAAGGGCGGCTGCGGGTGGCGCTTGGCGGGCTTCGCCTCGACGCTCACCACCTGGAAGGTCGCGAGTTCGAGGTCGCGCTTGAAGGCGGCCGCCTCCTCGCCGGTCCCGACATCGAGGCGCTGGATGCGCTTGCCGTCCGCACCGACGAGGCGGGCCTCGAAGGTCGCGCCGTCGGCGGTGGTCAGCGTGGCGATGAGCGTCCAGTACTCGCGCGGCTTGAACCGCTCGATCTCCATCTCGCGCTCGACCACGAGGCGCAGGGCCACCGACTGGACTCGTCCCGCCGAGCGGGCGCCCGGGAGCTTGCGCCACAGGACCGGCGAGAGGTTGAAGCCTACGAGATAGTCGAGCGCCCGGCGCGCCAGGTAGGCGTCGACCAGGGCCTGGTCGATCTCCCGGGGCTTGCGCATCGCCGCCTCGACCGAGGACTTGGTGATGGCGTTGAAGGTGACGCGCTCGACCGGTATGCCCTTGAGGGCCTTGCGGGCGGTGAGCGCCTCCAGCACGTGCCAGGAGATCGCCTCGCCCTCGCGATCCGGGTCGGTGGCGAGGATCAGCTTGTCGGCGCCCTTGACCGCCTTGGCGATCTCGGAGACCCGGCTCGCCCCGCGGTCGGCCAGCTCCCAGACCATGTGGAAGTCCTGCTCGGGATCCACCGAGCCGTCCTTGGGCGGCAGGTCGCGGATATGCCCGAAGGAGGCGATGACTTCATAGTCGCGGCCGAGATACTTATTGATCGTCTTGGCTTTGGCCGGCGACTCGACGACGACGACTTTCATACAGACCTCTGCCCCTGACGGAGCCTGGGCGCGACGGACGAATTCTGTTCGAGATTCGCGTGGGACAGATGCCCGCCGTCGGGCCGGGGCCGCGCGCCGGGGACAAGTGGGTCACGGGCGGCGGGATGTCAAATGGCGGGGGCGACGCAGGTCGAGGCGGGATCGGGGCCGGCAGCGCCTCGGAGCCGGCGCAGCAAGTCCACTCCGCATCTCGCGATCGGACCGAGCCCCGGGCCCCCGGACCACCTCGTCCGGGCCATCCCTCCGCCGCACGGCCGGCTCCCGGGCGCACGGGGTCCTGCCCGTCTCCCGAGGTGCCGAAGCGCGACGTGTCCGTTCGGGATGTGACGAAGCGGGCCGGGCGAGGCCGACGACACCGGTTCCGGTCGACCGGATGTCAGATCCCGGCGTACCACTCGTAGCCGCGATCCTCCCAGTAGCCGCCGCCGCCCTGGCCGAGGCCTTTGAGCGACTCCACCAGCTCGACCCGCATCACGTACTTGGCCTGCTTGTAGCCGAGCTGCCGCTCCACCCGCAGGCGCAGCGGCGCGCCGTTGGAGACCGGCAGCGGCTTGCCGTTGAGGTCGTAGGCCAGGATCGTCTGCGGGTTGACGGCGTCGTAGAGGTCGATGCTCTCGTAGTAGCGGATCGGCCTGCCCTTATCGTCGGGCTCCGGATCCGGGCTGCCCTGGCCCCAATCGGCCGCGGGGGCATCGGTGGCGGTGGGCGCGCCGCCCCAATCCTCGGCGGCGGCGAGCTGGACGTAGGCCTCGCGCACCGCGCCCGGTTGACCGGGCCTCAGGAAGGCCCCGTCCTGGCTGCCGGCATATTCGAGCGTGTCGGCGCAGTGGAACACCGCGTAGCGTGCCTGCGGCTTGAGCCCGGTCCGCTTCAGCAGCTCGGCGAGGGGCACCCCGGCCCATTGCCCGATGCAGCTCCAGCCCTCCACGCAATCGTGACGGGTGATCTGCGTCCGCGACGGCAGGGCGCGCAGGTCCGCGAGGCTGAGCGACAGCGGGGTCTCGACCAGGCCGTCGACGGTCAGCTTGAAATCGGCGAAGGCCTTCGCCGCCAGCGCCCGGTAGGCCCGGTCCGGCGGATCGATCGTGCCGTTCGGCTTGAACCAGGGCGAGATCATCGCGGCCGGGAATTCCCGCGCGAGGGTCGCGGGACCCATCAGCAGGCGCTGGACGTACAGGTTGGCGTCCTCGCCGACCTGGAGGGTGCGCCGGCCCGTATCGGTCCCGGCAAAGCGGTCGCAGCCGCCGAGCAGGGCGGTGCCCATCAGGCCGGCGCCGGCGGTGAGGAGCTTGCGGCGGTGGAGGATCATCGCGCGGTCTCCCGGTCACGGCCGAGGCTGAACCAGCCGGTGATCATGCCGCGCATGTTGTTCACGAGGCCGGAGACCAGGACCAGGAGCACGTGGACCACCACGAACAGCACGATCAGGCCGGCGGCGATGAAGTGGACGCTCCGCGCCGATTGGCGCCCCCCGAACAACTCGGTGAGCCAGGGCCAGGCGGCGTCCATCCCGGGCGACATGGCGAGGCCGGCCAGCACCATCGCGGGCAGCAGGCCCAGCACCAGCACGAGGTAGGTGAGCTTCTGGATCACGTTGTAGCGCTTGGCCTCCGTGCCCTCGGGGAAGCGCAGGAGCAGGTGCTCCTTCACGGAGCCGCCGAAGTCGCGGATCTGGTCCCCGTCCGGGATCAGCCGGCGGCGGAGCTGGCCGCTGAACAGGCCGTACAGCAGGTACACCGCGCCGTTGATCACCAGGAGCCACGCGAACAGGAAGTGCCAGCGCCGGCCCGTGGCGAGGTCCTGATCGGCCGGCAGGGTAGCCCAGGCCGGGAAGGCCCGCTCCACATCGGCGCCGCCCGCGCCGCGGGACAGGCCGAGCACCCCGGTCGTGTCGAGGCTGTGCGTGCCGACCGTCACAACCCCGCGGCTCTTGCCGTCGCCACCCTGCTCGCTGGTGATGGCCAGCGCCGGATCGTCGAAGGTGGAGACCGCGCCCCAGTAGAGGGCCGGATGGGCGTTGAAGATCTGCAGGCCGCTCATCAGCAGCACCAGCAGCACGACGGCGTTGATCCAGTGCGCCAGCCGGATCACCAGCGGGTGGCGGTAGAACCACCGGCGCCCGTGCCGGTCGACGGTCTCGGGGGCTTCGAGGGCAGGGGAGGCGGCCAAGCGTCTGGATCCCGGGCATGCGGCGCCGGGAGACGTCTGATTCCCGACCGTTCGGGCAGATACGTGGCGCGCGGAGCGCGGGTTACCATCCGCCGGAAAAAAAGACCGCGGGCGCCCCCCGCCTTGCCGGGACGGCGCGCCGCACCTACACCCGGGCCTCATCATGACGACGCCCGCGCCCCCGGCCTTCCCGCACCGTCACCTCCTCGGCATCGAGGGCCTGACCCGGCCCGACATCGAGGCCCTGCTCGACGCCGCCGATTCCGCCGTCGACATTTCGCGGCAGGTGGAGAAGAAGCGCACGACCCTGCGGGGCCGCACGCAGATCAACCTGTTCTTCGAGCCCTCGACGCGGACGCAATCGTCCTTCGAGCTCGCCGGCAAGCGACTCGGCGCCGACGTGATGAACATGTCGGTGGCCTCGTCCTCGGTGAAGAAGGGCGAGACCCTGATCGACACCGCCGCGACGCTCAACGCCATGCGGCCCGACATCATCGTGGTCCGGCACGAATCGGCCGGCGCCGTCCACCTCCTCGCCCGCAAGGTCGATTGCGCGGTGGTCAATGCCGGCGACGGCGCCCACGAGCACCCGACCCAGGCGCTCCTCGACGCGCTCACCATCCGCCGCAACAAGGGCCGGATCGAGGGCTTGCGGGTGGCGATCTGCGGCGACGTCCTGCACTCGCGGGTGGCCCGCTCCAACATCATCCTGCTGCAGGCCATGGGCGCGCGGGTCCGCCTGATCGCCCCCTCGACGCTGCTGCCCGCCGGGATCGAGCGCTTCGGCGTCGAGACCTTCACGGACATGCGCAAGGGCTTGGTGGGCTGCGACATCGTGATGATGCTGCGCCTTCAGCGGGAGCGCATGAACGGCTCGTTCGTGCCCTCCGTGAAGGAGTATTTCCGCTATTTCGGCCTGGACGGCGAGAAGCTGGCGCTGGCCGAGCCCGACGCCCTGGTGATGCATCCGGGGCCGATGAATCGCGGCGTCGAGATCTCCTCCGAGATCGCCGACGGGGCGCAGTCGCTGATCCGCGAGCAGGTCGAGATGGGCGTCGCCGTGCGCATGGCCGTGCTGGAGGCGCTAGCCCGGCACCTGCCGAACGAGTGAGCCCCGGACAAAGCCGGGCGGCCTTCACCCGCACCGCTTGCCCGCGGAGCGGCCGTAGCGCAGTTTCCTGCCGAAATCCGGTCCCGGTCCGTATCAGGGGCCGGTCCAACATGCAGATCGCTTCATGACCGCCTACACGCTCGCCGACCTCGCCGCCCTCGTGGCGAGCCGCGCCGGGACCGATCCGGCCACCTCCTACACGGCCAAGCTCCTGTCGGAGGGGCCCGCCAAGGCGGCCAAGAAGCTCGGCGAGGAGGCGGTGGAGGCGGCGATCGCGGCCGTGCAGGGCGACAAGACGGGCCTGCGGAACGAGGCCGCCGACGTGCTCTACCACCTCGTCGTGCTGCTCCGGGCCGGCGGGGTCGAGCTCGAGGCCGTGATGGCCGAGCTGGAGCGCCGCACCGCTCAGAGCGGCATCGCCGAGAAGGCCGCGAGGCGCCACGCGTGAACGCGGCCACGCTGCCGGGCTCGGTCGAGGCGATCCTCGACGCGTCGGACCGGCTCTCGCCGTATCGCCGCTTCAGCCGCGAGGAATGGGCGCAGCTGCGCGCCGACACGCCGCTCACCCTCAAGCAGGAGGATCTCGAGCGGCTGCAATCGATCAACGACCCGATCTCGGTGGAGGAGGTCGAGGCGATCTACCTGCCGCTGTCGCGGCTGCTCGCCCTCTACGTCGCGGCGACGCAGGGGCTGTTCAAGGCGACGCAGCGCTTCCTGCTCGCCGAGCGCGAGACCAAGGCGCCCTACATCATCGGGCTCGCCGGCTCGGTGGCGGTGGGCAAGTCCACGACCGCCCGCATCCTGACCGCCCTGCTGGCGCGCTGGCCCAACACCCCGAAGGTCGACCTCGTCACCACCGACGGCTTCCTGCTGCCCAACGCCGAACTCGCCGCCAACGGCCTGATGGAGCGCAAGGGGTTCCCGGAGAGCTACGACACCGCCGCGCTGCTGCGCTTCCTCCACGACGTGAAGGCCGGCCACAAGCGCGTGACCGCGCCGCTCTACTCGCACCTCGTCTACGACCGGGTTCCCGGGGAGGAGCGGGTGGTGGAGAGCCCCGACATCCTGATCGTCGAGGGCCTGAACGTGCTCCAGCCCGCCCGCCTGCCGCGGGACGGCACCGCGATCCCGTTCGTCTCCGACTTCTTCGACTTCTCGATCTACCTCGACGGCCACGAGGACGACCTGCACCGCTGGTACGTCACGCGCTTCATGAAGCTGCGCCAGACCGCCTTCCGAGACCCCCGTTCCTACTTCCGGAAATACGCCGAGATCGCGGAACCCGAGGCGCTCGACATCGCCGACCGGCTCTGGACCACGATCAACCTGCCGAACCTGCGCGAGAACATCGTGCCCACCCGCCAGCGGGCGAGCCTGATCCTCACCAAGGGCGCGAGCCACCGCATCGAGAGCGTGGCGCTGCGGCGGCTGTGACCTGTGGGCACGCCGCCCTGCGCGGGGAACGCAGCCTGCGGCAGCGGCGGAGCGGCGGCGGACCGGCCGGCAGGCCCTGGAGGCTCATCCGGCTCGCCCCGCCCGCGCCCCCTGGCACCGCGGAGAGGCGCGGCCCCGGGCAGGGGGCGCGAAGCCGCGTGATCGGGCCGCCGGCCGGGCGGCCCCTCCGAGACCCAGGTTCCGTCCGGCGCGAAAATGCTCTAGGTCGGGCGCCGATGACCCGCACCGCCCTTTATGCCGGCTCGTTCGATCCGGTCACGAACGGCCATCTCGACGTGATCCGCCAAGCCTGCCGGCTGGTGGACCGCCTCGTGATCGCCATTGGCGTGCATCCCGGCAAGTCGCCCCTGTTCTCAGCCGAGGAGCGGGCCGTCCTGCTGACCGAGACCTGCGGGCCGGTGGCGCAGGCCGAGGGCGCGGCGCTGGAGATCGTCACCTTCGACGATCTCGCCGTCTCGGCGGCCCGGCGCTGCGGCGCGGCGATCTTCATCCGCGGCCTGCGCGACGGCACCGACCTCGACTACGAGATGCAGCTCGCCGGCATGAACGGCGCCATGGCACCGGAGGTGCAGACCGTGTTCCTGCCCGCCTCCACGCAGGCGCGCCCGATCACCGCGACGCTGGTGCGCCAGATCGCCGGCATGGGCGGGGACGTCTCGCCCTTCGTGCCCGCCGCGGTGGCCGAACGCCTCCGGCAGCGCTTCGCCGCCCGTTCCTGACCCTGACCTGGAAGAACCCGATGAATCGACGCCACACCCTTCTCGCGCTCGTCCTCGCGCTCGGCACCGCCGGCGCGGCCCAGGCCGCCGACGCCAACACGGTCTATCTCCAGACCAAGGACGGGCGGATCACCGTCGAATTGCGGCCGGACCTCGCGCCCAAGCACGTCAAGCAGATCAAGACGCTGATCGGCCAGGGCTTCTACAACGGCCTGAAGTTCCATCGGGTGATCGACGGCTTCATGGCCCAGACCGGTGACCCGAAGGGCAACGGCACCGGCGGATCCAGCCTGCCGAACATCCCGGCGGAGTTCTCGCAATCGGCGCAGTTCCGCCGCGGCACGGTGGGCATGGCCCGCTCGTCCGACCCGAACTCGGCCAATTCTCAGTTCTTCATCTGCCTCGGCGATGCGCCCTTCCTGAACGGCCAGTACACGGTCGTGGGCGCCGTCACCGACGGGCTCGACGTGCTCGACAAGATCAAGCGGGCGGCCCCCGGCGCACCCGGCGGCGCCGTGCAGGACCCCGACAAGATCGTCAGCATGACGCTGGCCGAGAAGGCCAAGTAGCGGCCGCATGCCGGGCTGGCGCGCCGCCTCGGTCCTCCTGCTGAGCCTGGCTCCGGCGGCCGCCGCGCCTTACGAGGGCAGCCCCTTCTACGGCTACGCCTTCGAGCCCGGTGGCGCCTATCCGCTGAGCCTGCCGCAGACCCTCCGGGGCACCGTCGCGGTACCCCTGTCCCGGATGGCCACCCGGCCCGCCGACACCCTCGTCGCGCTCTACCCGGCCCTGGCCGCCTGCTGGCAGGTGCCGGCCGGGCTCGGGCCGCCGAGCCCGGGGGCGGACGACATCGAGATCACGCTCCGCCTGTCGCTGCGCCGCGACGGCAGCCTGATCGGGCCGCCGCGCGTCACCTACGCGGCCGGCGTCTCCGGCAGCCAGCGGACCGCCCTGGTGCGCGGGACCCTCGACGCCCTGGCGCGCTGCACCCCGGTCAACCTGACGCCAGGCCTCGGCCGGGCGATCGCGGGCCGGCCGGTGGCGCTCCGCTTCGTCTACCGCCCGCCGGCCTGAACGCCGGCGATCCCCCCTCTCTCACGGGCGCTGGCCGGATGCGGCGCGCGCCGATACAGTTTCATCAACCGGAAGGATAGAGTTATGGCCGACAACGAAACCATCGTCCTGGAAACCACCAAGGGCCGCGTCGTGATCGCGCTGCGCCCCGACCTTGCCCCCGGCCACGTGGAGCGCATCAAGACGCTGGCCTCCCAGGGCTTCTACGACGGCGTGCCGTTCCACCGGGTGATCGACGGCTTCATGGCCCAGACGGGCGACCCGACCGGCACCGGCTCGGGCGGTTCGGACCTGCCGGATCTGAAGGCCGAGTTCAACGCCGAGGCGCACGTGCGCGGCACCTGCTCGATGGCGCGGACCAACTTCCCGCACTCGGCGAACTCGCAGTTCTTCATCTGCTTCGACGACGCCCGCTTCCTCGACAAGCAGTACACGGTGTGGGGCAAGGTCGTGGAGGGCATGGACGTGGTCGACACGATCAACAAGGGCGAGCCGCCGCGCTCCCCGGACAAGATCGTGAAGGCGACCGTCGGCGCCGCCTGAGGCTGACCTGAGTGCCGGGCCGCCCGTACCCGCGGGTGGCCCTCGCATCTCCCATCCACCTCCTCCTGAGGCGCCCGCGGCACTTCAGGAGGTGGGCGTGGCCGGGATCTGGGTCGGGCTCACTTACCCGCCGATCGCCCGCCCCCACGACCGGCGGCTTCCGATCTCGGCGCGGCATCCTCCGCCGCCGCCAGATCCTCCGGCGTGTTGATGTTGAGGAACGGGTCCATCGGCTGGACCGTCCACGACGCCACCGCTGCGGTGTTTCGGTCGATGAAGGCGCCGACGCGCCGCTCGCCCCGCTCCAGATAGGCCCGCAGGTCATCGCGCAGGGCCGACGGCCAGAGGGCGATCGTGTAGTGCCGCCGCTCGCCCGACGCCGCCAGCGCGATGCCACCCTGCGGCTCGGCAGCCTGGAGCCGCGCCACCAGGTCCTCCGGCAGGAACGGCGCGTCGCCCGATACGCTCACCACGCGCGCGATGCCCCGCGCTCCGGCGTGCTCCAGCCCGGCGAGGATGCCGGCGAGCGGGCCCGGCTGATCCGGAACCGGGTCCGGCAGGATCGGACCCGGAAACCCGGAAAACCGCGCCGGATCGCCGTTGGCGCTCAGCGCCAGTCCCGCCCCGCATTGGGGTGCCAACCGCGCGACCACGCGCTCGAGCAGCGTCAGGCCTCCGAGGCGCAGCAGCGGCTTGTCGCCGCCGCCCATCCGCCGCGCCTGCCCGCCGGCCAGGATCAGGCCCAGCACCGGCGGAGCCACGGCCTCACTCAATGACGATCTTCGGCGCCGTGCGCCCGGCCGGTGCGCCGGACAGGTTCGCCCAAAGCTGCGCCGCGATGTCCCGATAGACCTTGGCGTGCGGCCCCCCCGGATCCGTCGCCACGACCGGCTGGCCGGAATCCGAGGTCTCGCGGATGGTCATGTCGAGCGGGACCTCGCCGAGGAACGGCACGCCGAGGCGCTGGGCCTCGATCCGCGCGCCGCCGTGCCCGAAGATGTGCGAGGCGTGGCCGCAATTTGGGCAGACGAAGGTCGCCATGTTCTCGATCACGCCGAGGATCGGCACCGCGACCTTCTTGAACATGGTCACGCCGCGCCGCGCGTCGATCAGCGCGAGATCCTGGGGTGTCGAGACGATCACGGCGCCGGAGAGGGGCGTCGCCTGCGCCATGGTGAGCTGGGCGTCGCCGGTGCCGGGCGGCATGTCGACGAGCAGCACGTCGAGCTCGCCCCACAGCACGTCGCGCAGCATCTGCGTGATGGCCGATTGCACCATCGGGCCGCGCCAGATCATGGCGGTCTCGGGTTCGATCAGGAAGCCGATCGACATGACCTTGAGGCCGTAGCCGACCATCGGCTCCATGGCCTTGTTGTCGACGACGTTGGGCTTGCCCGAGAGGCCGAACAGCTTCGGCACCGACGGGCCGTAGATGTCGGCGTCGAGGAGGCCCACCTTCAGCCCCTGCGCCTGCAGGGCGAGGGCGAGGTTGCACGCGGTGGTGGACTTGCCGACGCCGCCCTTGCCTGAGGCGACCGCCACGATGTGGCGCACGCCGGCGATCTGCGGCCCCTGGTTCGGCGGCGCGCCGGGGCGCGGCGGCGCGACCGGCGGCGGCGTGACGGGCTGCGGGGCGGCGCCGCTCTGGGCCGGGTGGCCCGGTCCCCGCTCGGACGTGAGGCTCGCGAACACGCCCGAGACGCCCGGCATCTGCAGCACGCGGCCCTCGGCCTGCCGCCGCACCGGCTCGAACCGCTCGGCCTCGCTGGGATCGACCAGGATCGAGAACATCACCCGGCCGTTCGGATCGACCACGACCTCGGAGAGCCGGCCGGAGCCGGGCAGGGTGGTGCCGGCGGCATCGACGGTGACGCTGGCGAGCGCCTTCACTACGTCGTCGCGGGTGATCGCCAAGTCGTCCTCCAAGGGGGCAAGCAGGTATGCCAGCTGCATGTAACCGCGCGGGACGAGAACACCAGACCCCAATCCGCAATCGACGACCGCACCCCGATCGCCCGCTTGCCCATGCCCGCGCCCACCCTGGGCCGGTTCGGCCGGGCATGACCCGCGGGATTCCGGTTGCCCCGCCCCGGTCTTCGTCGTGCCTTCATCGCGGCCTCGGTCGCACTTGCCGCATCGCCCCTCAGCGCGGGCGGACGATGAGGGTGCCGCCTCCATGGTGCCGCGCACCCCGGTCCCGTCGCCGCGCCTGTAGGATCCGTCGCGCAGGCGGCGGCAACCGAGCGGGCCGCGCAGGCGCTGCGCGCGCGATAGGGACGCCGCCGTAGCGCCGGTGCGAGACGTCGTGGCCGCCGACGCGCATGCCGGGGCCGAAGCGCATCTCGGCCGCCACCGGCCGACCGGTCGGACCGAGCGCACCCAGCATCAGCGCCACCGCTGCGCGGACGATCACCCGACCCCGCCGCATCCGAACCTCCGTCCCCGCGCACGCAAGCTGAACCAACGGGAGATTGATCCGTTGTCGGGGCAGCCTTCAGGCAGGCCCCCTCCGGGGAGACCCGCCGGGACCGACACGACGCTCAGGAGACCACTTTCATGCATCAGGGCAACCACCGCGACCACGAAGGCGCGAAGAAGCTGTTCGAGCTGATCAAGGACGTGAAGATCGCCATGATGACCACCGTCGACTCCGACGGCACGCTCAACAGCCGCCCGATGTGGAACAACGACGCGGACGAGAACGGCGACCTGTGGTTCTTCACCAAGCTGCACTCGCCCAAGACCGCCGAGATCAGCAGGGACAACCAGATCAACCTCGCCTATTCCGACCCGTCGAGCCAGAACTACGTCTCGGTGGCCGGCAAGGCCGAGATCGTCCGCGACCAGTCGATCATCGACGCCAAGTGGAATGAGAGCCTGAAGACCTGGTTCCCCAACGGCAAGAACGACCCCGAGGTGGCGCTGATCCGCGTCCACCCCGAGAAGGGCGAGTACTGGGACAGCCCGAACAGCACGATGCTGCACCTCTACGGCTACGTGAAGGCCTCGCTCACCGGCGAGAGCCCCAAGACCGAGACCAAGAAGGTCGATCTGGGCTGAGGCCCGGGTTTCAGGACGCACCGTTTTCGCGGGCGGTCTCCGGAAGGTGGCCGCCCGTCTCCTTGACGGGTGCCGGCTCGCCATGCGCTCTGCGGGACGAAAGTGCGCGGCAGAGTCCCAGAAGCATGCTTGATCTGGCGAAGCGGGTCTACGATCACAGCTTCCGCATCGACCCGATCGTGCGGTCGCTGCTCGACACCGATTTCTACAAGCTCCTGATGGCGCAGACGATCCTGCGCCGGCACCCCGACATCCAGACCACCTTCGGCATCACCAACCGCACGCGGCGCATCCGGATCGCCGACGAGGTCGACGCGGCCCACCTGCGCGAGCAGCTCGATCATGCCCGGACGCTCCGCCTCAGCAAGGGCGAGGTCACGTGGCTGCGCGGCAACGTGTTCCGCGGCCAGGGACGCATCCTCGAGCCCGACTTCGTGGCCTGGTTCGAGAACTTCAGGCTTCCCGATTACGAACTCGCCGTCCATGACGGCCAGTACGAGCTGACCTTCCACGGGTCGTGGATCGAGACCACGATGTGGGAGGTCCCGGCGCTGGCCATCCTCAACGAGCTGCGGGCGCGGGCCGTGCTGCGGGGCCTCGGCAAGCTCGACCTGCAGGTGCTCTACGCCCGGGCCATGACGCGGGTCTGGGAGAAGATCGAGCGCCTCCAGAAGCTGCCGGACCTGTCGGTGGCCGATTTCGGCACGCGCCGGCGCCACGGCTTCCTCTGGCAGGATTGGTGCGTGCAGGCCATGGCGGAGGGACTGGGCGGCGCGTTCCTCGGTACCTCGAACTGCCTGATCGCGGCCCGGCAGGAGGTCGAGCCGGTGGGCACGAACGCCCACGAATTGCCGATGGTCTACGCGGCCCTCGCCGAGGACGACGCGGACCTCGCCACCGCCCCCTACGCCGTGCTGGCCGACTGGCAGGAGGATTACGGCGGCAACCTGCTGGTGATCCTGCCCGACACCTACGGCACGAGCGGGTTCCTCGCGAACGCCCCCGACTGGGTGAGCGACTGGACCGGCATCCGCATCGACTCGAAGGACCCGATCGACGGGGGCGAGGAGGCGATCCGCTTCTGGCAGGATCGTGGCCACGATCCGCACGACAAGCTCGCGATCTTCTCCGACGGCCTCGACATCGATGAGATCGAGCGCATCCACGCCCGGTTCCACGGACGCATGCGCATCGGCTACGGATGGGGCACGCTGCTCACCAACGATTTCCGCGGCCTCCTACCCGACGGCAAGCTCGATCCGGTCTCCATCGTCTGCAAGGTCACGGAGGCGAACGGCCGCCCCACCGTGAAGCTCTCCGACAATCCCACCAAGGCGCAGGGACCGGCCGACGAGGTCGCCCGCTACCGGCGGGTCTTCTCCGTGGGCGAGCAGGAGGCGCTGCCCGTGATGGTCTGACGGGTGTCAGAGCCCGCGCGGTGAAACGCGAAGGCTGACGGTCGGCGATCGAATACATTATCATGTCGACAAATCGGCGCCGCCGCGGGCGGCCCCGCCTGGGAGACCGCCATGTCGATGAACCGTCGCCTGCTCATCGGGGCCGCAGGCCTCGCCCTTACGGCGCCCGCACTTCAGGGGGGGCAGGCCGCCGACGCGGCGAAGCCGGCCGCGAAGGCGCCCCCGCCGCCAGCGACGAAGATCCTGGCCCAGTGGATCCTGGCCTCGTCCTACGACGCGCTGCCGGAGGCCGTCCGTCGCGAGGGTGTGCGCAGCTTCTTCAACTGGGTGGGCGTGGCGATCGGCGGGTCGCACCACGAGACCGTGGACGTGGCCGTCTCGGCGCTGCAGCCGTTCTCGGGGCCGCCGCAGGCCGGGCTGTTCGGCCGGACAGAGCGGTTCGACATCATGAATGCCGCGTTCCTCAACGGCGTGTCGAGCCACATCTTCGACTTCGACGACACCCACCTGAAGACGATCATCCACCCGGCCGGCCCGGTCGCCTCGGCGATCCTGGCCTACGCCGCGATGAGGCCCGTCTCCGGCAAGGATTTCCTCGACGCCCTGATCGTCGGCATCGAGGCCGAGTGCCGGATCGGCAACGCGGTCTACCCGAACCACTACGATGCGGGCTGGCACATCACCGGCACCGCGGGCGTGTTCGGGGCGGCGGCCGCCGCGGGCAAGCTGATGGGGCTGACCGAGCAGCAGATGGTCTACGCCCTGGGGCTCGCCGCCTCGCAGCCGGTCGGCCTGCGCGAATCGTTCGGTTCCATGAACAAGAGCTTCAATCCCGGCCGGGCCGCATCCAACGGCCTGTTCGCCGCGATCCTGGCGGCGAAGGGCTTCACCTCGTCGGACGGCATGATCGAGGCCAAGCGCGGCTGGGCCAACACGATCTCCACCAAGCAGGACTGGTCCGAGATCACCGAGGGCCTCGGCACACGCTACGAGGCGCAGCTCAACACCTACAAGCCCTTCGCCTGCGGGATCGTCATGCATCCGACGATCGACGCGGCGGTGCAGATCCGCGACGAGGACCACGTCAAGCCGGACGACATCAAGCGCGTCGATCTCAAGGTTCACCCCCTGGTACTGGAGCTGACGGGCAAGACCGCGCCGCGGACCGGCCTGGAGGGCAAGTTCAGCATCTACCACGCGGCGGCGGTCGCCTTCGTGGAGGGCGCGGGCGGGGAGAAGCAGTTCAGCGACCGGGCGGTCAACGATCCCCGCGTGGTGGCGCTGCGCCAGAAGGTGGTGCCGGTGATCACCCCCGGCATCGACGCCGCGCAGGTCGACATGACCGTGACGCTGAACGACGGGCGGACCTTCCACCGGCACATCGAGCACGCCATCGGCAGCGTCGAGAAGCCGATGTCGGACGCGCAGCTTGAAGCGAAGTTCGCCGACCTCGCCGCCGGGATCCTGCCGGACGCGCAGGCCAAGCGGGTGATGCAGCTCTGCCGGTCGCTGCCCGAACTCAAGGATGCGGGCGACGTGGCGCGGGCCGGCACCGCGGGGGCATAAGCATCGCGCCGGGCCCGGGGGATCGTTTTCGGCCCCTGTGCCGTTCCCCGTCCGCGCGGCTTTCGTTGCTCCCGGCGGCTGCCCGCGCGTGGCGTTCGGGACGCAGGTTACGGTATGGGCACGAGAACCCCGGTCGGGGTCGAACCGGCAGTGCGGACCGAGACCCCGCTGATCCCGCCGCGGCCGACCCGCGTCGCCGCGGCCGAGACCCCGCGGACCGCGATGGCGTCGCCGGTGGTGGTTGGGGCCACCATCATCGCGGCCCTCTATTTCGGCCGCGAGATCTTCATCCCGATCGCGATCGCGCTGCTCCTGTCCTTCGTGCTGACGCCGCTGGTGAACCGCCTGCGGCGCCTCCGGCTGCCGCGGCTCGTGGCGGTGGGCGTCAGCGTGCTCCTGACCGTGGGCATCGTGGCGGCGCTCGCGACCCTGATCGGCATCCAGGCGGCCGACCTCGCGGGCGACGTGCCGCGCTACCGGACCACCATCGAGCGCAAGGTCGAAGGGCTGCGCGACTCCCCCGTCGGCCACGCGACCGCGTACGTCGCCAACATCGGCCGGGCGCTCCACGGCGGCGCCAAGGAGGCCGGCAGCGCCGAGGCGCCGCGGGCCGCTCCGCCGCCTCCGAGTTCCGAGCAGGCCCAGCCCGGGCCGAAGCCCGTCCTGGTCGAGGTCGCGGCCTCCCAGCCGGGACCGCTGGAGATGATCTCGACGGTGCTCTCGCCGGTGATGCACCCGTTGGCCACGGTCGGCATCGTCTTCGTGGTGCTGCTGTTCGTGCTGATGCAGCGCGAGGACCTGCGCGACCGGATGATCCGGCTGGCGGGATCGAGCGACCTGCACCGCACCACCGTGGCGATCGACGACGCGGCCAAGCGGCTCAGCCGTTACTTCGTGGTGCAGCTCGCCCTCAATGCCGCCTTCGGCGTGGTGATCGGCATCGGGCTCTACGTCATCGGCGTGCCGAACCCCGTGCTCTGGGCGATCTTCTCGGCCCTGATGCGCTTCGTGCCCTATCTCGGGGCGGTCCTGTCGGCGCTCCTGCCGATGGCGCTCGCCGCCGCGGTCGATCCCGGCTGGAACATGATGATCGCCGTCGCGATCCTGTTCGTCGTGCTGGAGCCGCTCACAGGCCAGGTGATCGAGCCGATCTTCTACGGGCAGTCCACCGGGCTCTCGCCCTTCGCGGTGCTGGTCTCGGCTCTGTTCTGGACGTGGCTGTGGGGGCCTGTCGGCCTGCTGCTCTCGACGCCGCTCACCGCCTGCCTCGTGGTGCTCGGCCGCCACGTCGACCACTTGGAATTCCTGGACGTGCTGTTCGGCGACCGGCCGGCGCTCACGCCCGTGCAGAACTTCTACCAGCGGATCCTGGCGGGCGATTCCGAGGAGGTGCTGGGCCATGCCGAGCTGATCCTGCAGCAGTGCTCGCTCTCGTCCTACTACGACGAGGTGGTGCTCAAGGCCCTGGAACTCGCCGCCCGCGACGCGGCCCGGGGCGTGCTGACGGCCCAGCAGAAGAGCTCGATGCGCGCGGCGCTGGCCGAGCTGATCGCCGACCTCTCCGACCGAAGCGACGCCGTCACGGGCGCCGCGGGAGACGGCGAGGAGGGCGCCTGCAGCCCGCTTCCGATGGGTCCGGCCCCGGAGGCGCTACCCGCGGCCTGGACGCGCCAGGGGGCGGTGCTCTGCATCGCCGGCCGCGGCTTCCTGGACGAGGCCGCGGCCGCCATCCTGGCCCAGATCCTGGAGAAGCGCGGCATCGGCGTGCGCACGGTGCCCTTCGCGGACGCGGCCTCCGCGCGGATCGATCGGTTCGAGGCGGGACCGGCGCGCATGGGCTGCGTGATCTCCCTGGCGCTCGATGGCGAGCCGACGCACCTGCGCCGGCTGATCCGCCGCCTCAAGGGCCGGATGCCCAGCGTTCCGATCCTGCTCGGACTCTGGCTGGCCCAGGACGCCGGGGCCGCGCGGCTCGCCGGCGGACCGGGACGAACCGCCGAGGCCGACGGGCAGGCGGGATCGCTGCGCGAGGCCGTCGAGGCGGTGCTGGCGGCCGCGCAGGAGCACGTCGACGGGGAGGCGGCTCACGGGACGGGGCCGGATCGGGCGCCGGATCACCGGGACGGCACGCCGCGACAGCCGGCATCGGCCGAGGCGTGAGGTCGGGGGCTTGACGAAAGGTCGCGTGCCCCGGCTTCGTTGCGCCGCCGCCGGGCGACCGCGCGGGATGCGGGTGAACGGGGAAGTGAGCCGATGAGCGTCGTCGAACTGGGGCGGTTCATGGACGACCTCGCGGACGCGTCCGGCAAGGCGATCCTGCCGTTCTTCCGCGCCCAGTTCGGGCTCGACGACAAGGCCCGCGGCGGCGCGCCCTTCGACCCGGTCACCGAAGCCGACCGGGCGGCCGAAGTGGTGCTCCGGGCGATGATCGGCCAGACCTTTCCGGGCCACGGCATCCTCGGCGAGGAGTTCGGCTCCGAGCGCACCGACGCCGAATGCGTCTGGGTCCTCGACCCGATCGACGGCACCCGGGCCTTCATCGGCGGCCTGCCGACCTGGGGCACGCTGATCGGGCTGACGCGCCACGGCGTGCCGGTCCGCGGGATGATGCACCAGCCCTATCTCGCGGAGCGATTCACCGGGGACGGCCGCAGCGCAATGCTCCGTGCGCCGTCCGGCGAGCGGACCCTGCTCACGCGCCGCTGCGCCGACCTCGCCCAGGCGATCCTGGCCACCACGGATCCCCGCCTGTTCGCGGCGGGCGAGGAAGCCGAGCGCTTCCGCTCTCTGGAAGGCCAGGTGCGGATGTCCCGCTACGGCGCCGACTGCTACGCCTACTGCATGCTGGCGGCCGGCCAGATCGACCTCGTCGTCGAGGCCGGGCTGAAGCCCTACGACATCGTCGCGCTGATCCCGATCGTCGAGGGAGCCGGAGGGCGGGTGACGGCGTGGGATGGCGGACCAGCGACCGGGGGCGGCCGGGTCGTGGCGGCGGGCGACCCGCGCCTGCACGCGGCGGCGCTCAAGGTGCTGAATCCGTGAGGGCAGGGCCTCCATCCGCAGCCCGGTGCGTCCGGGGGGATCTTGCTGTCCCGAGCCAGAGAGAAGGCGTGTCCGCGTGCTGCTGAACGCGCTGATCCTGTTCACGGCCCTGGTACCCCGCGCCGAGGCGGGCGCCGACGTCCTGCTCGACGCCCTGCCGCCTCTGACCGCGACCGTCGCCTCCGCGGAGCCGGAGCCGGCGCCGCCGCGCTTCGACCCCGCGACGCGCTCCGTCTCCAACTGGCATGCCCAGACGGGCGCGCAGCTGATGCCGCGGGCACTGGCGCTGACGGCCTCGCTGGCGGAGGATCCGCCCTACGTGGCCCGCTGCGTGCGGCTCAACAACGGCTGGTGCATCAAGTCCGCCCGCTGGCCGGGCGAGATCGGCGCCGACGGGGAAGGCCACACCGCCTTCGCCAGCCTCGATGACGGCGCCGACGCGGCGGCGAGCCTGCTGCGGCGCTACTATCGCGAGTACGGCCGGCGCACGGCCCTCGCCATCGTGCGCCGCTGGGCGCCGGCCGAGTGCCGCGTCGCGTCAGCGCCGGCGCGGCAGGGACGGACCGTGTCGACGCCCGCCGTCTCGTCGGCGCTCGCGCCCCGGGGTCTCGGGCGAACCCTGCGAGCCCGTTTCCTCGCCGCGCACCGGCCCGGCGGCGCGCCCCGGGGCCGGGCCGCGGCCCTGCGGGTGCAGCCCTGGTCGCCACTCGCCCGGATGGCGGGCCGCTCCGGGCGGCGTCCGAGTGCCGTGCCGCGGGTGGCGATGCTCCAGCCCGGACCCGACATCGCGGCCGGGATCGCCCTGTCGGCCGGAGCGCCGCGGCAATCCGCGGGACGCGCCCCCCAGGGTGCGGCCGACCCGGCGGCGCTGCTCGACCGGAGGGCGGAGCGCGGTGTGCCGAACGCCGACCGGATGGTGGCCGAATCCGCGCTGCTGCCGGCCATCGCCACCGGTCTGCCGATGCTCGACCTGCGCCTGCCGGCCCCGCTCTGCACGGGCGACCCCGTTCGGATCGAGGCCTATGCCGGCCGGATCAGCGGCAGCGTCGGCCTGAAGCCCGGCGACGACCTCGACCTGTTCGGGCCGGACGGCACGCCCCGGGCCAACCTCGCGACGGTGATGCTGGCGATGTCGGCGGTGGAACTCGGCACACTCCGGGCCGGACCGGACCTCGTCGCCGGGGCGATCGCCCGGCTGAGACCGCTCACGCCGGCCGCCAACGGCGCGTCACCCTAGCGGCAAGCCTTGCGGTCCGGCCCTGGCCGCGCCACCTCTGCCCCGCCTATTCCCCTCACGACGAGCCCGCCCGTGCCCCTGATCGACCTTGCCGCGCGCGCCGGCTCGGCCGTCAAAGCCTTCGCCGAAGCCTCGCACGATCTCCTGATCCAGCCGACGCTCCGGCTCGGGGTCACCGGGCTCGCGCGGTCCGGCAAGACCGTCTTCACGACGGCCCTGATCCATCATCTCGTGGAGACGCATGCCCTGCCGGCCTTCGCGCCCGCTCAGGAGGGCCGGCTGCGTCGCGCCCGCCTCGTGCCCCAGCCCGACGACGACGTGCCGCGCTTTCCCTTCGAGGAGCATTTCAGCACGCTCACCGAGGCGCGGCGCTGGCCCCGCTCCACCGATCGGATCAGCCAGTTCCGCCTGGAGATCGCCTACGAGCGCGCCGGAAGCTGGCGCACCGGCCCCGCGACCCTGATGCTCGACGTGGTCGATTACCCCGGCGAATGGCTCCTCGACCTCGCCCTCATCGAGACCAGCTACACGGCGTGGTCGCGGTCCACGATCGGCGGCACCCGCCGCCCCGGCCGGGCCGCCGTGGCGGCACCCTGGCTCGACGCGCTGAAGAGCTTCGATCCGAACGGTCCCCTCGACGAGGTCGCGGCCGAGCGGGCGAGCGACGCCTTCAAGGCCTATCTGGCGGGCCTGCGCGCCGGCCCGGAATCGGTGGCGACGACGCCCCCGGGCCGCTTCCTGATGCCGGGCGACCTCGCCGGATCCCCGGCGCTCACCTTCGCACCGCTGGACGGGCTGACCGAGACGATCGCGCCCGACAGCCTCGCCGGGCTGATGGAGCGGCGCTTCGAGGCCTACAAGCACAAGGTCGTGACGCCGTTCTTCCGCGACCATTTCCAGCGGGTGGACCGGCAGATCGTGCTGGTGGACGTGCTCTCGGCGGTCGATGCCGGGCCGACCGCCCTGGCCGAGTTGGAAGAGGCGCTGGACGCGGTGCTGCTCAGCCTCAACATCGGCCGCAACACGGTACTGTCCCGGCTGTTCGCGCCGCGGGCCGACCGGGTTCTGTTCGCCGCCACCAAGGCCGACCACCTCCATCAGACGAGTCACGACCGGCTCGACGCGCTGCTGCGGCTGCTCGTGTCGCGGGCCATGCGGCGGACCGAAGCGGCGGGCGCCCGGGTGGGCACCGTGGCGCTGGCCTCCGTGCGCGCCACCCGGGAGACCACCGTCCACGACGGCACCGAGACGCTCCGCGCCGTCGCCGGGACCCCCGAGGCCGGCGAGGTGGTGGGTGACGAGGTCTTCGACGGGAACAGCGAGGCCGCGATCTTCCCCGGCGAGCTGCCGGCCCGCGCCGAGGCGGTGCTGGAGGGTGCGGTCGAGCCGGGCTCCCTGCGCTTCCCGCGCTTCCGCCCGCCGCTGGTCCGGCCCGACGGGCTCGGGCGCCCCGGCCACCTGCCGCAGATCCGGCTCGATCGGGCGATGCAGTTCCTGATCGGCGACCGTCTGACATGACGATGCGTGCGACTCCGCGGAGCCTTCGAGCATGACCTCCGGCCAGAAACCCCGTGCCTTCCGGATCACGCCCGAGCCGTCCGCGGAGCCGAGCGTCACCACGACCCCGCTCGCCGCCCGGCCGCCGCAGGCGCGGATCGTGGAGGAACCCTTCGAGATCGTCGACGCCGCCGACGGCGTGGCCGTGCCGGTAGCCCCGCGGCGGCGCTCGCCCTGGGGGCCGCTGTTCCTGTCGGCGGTCGGCGGCCTGGTTTCGTTAGGCGTCGGCCTGTCGGTCGAGCGGATGATCGCCGACCTGTTCCAGGCCGCGCCCTGGCTCGGCTGGGTGGCCCTGGCACTCCTGGGCCTCGCCGCGCTGGCATTGCTGGCGATCGTGGTGCGGGAACTTGCCGGCCTGCGGCGCGAGCGCAAGATCGAGCGGCTGCGCCAGTCGGCGCTGGACGCCCTCGCCACCCGCGACCACACCGGCGCGCAGGCGGTGGTGCAGGCGCTCTCGACCTTCTATGCGGACCGCGACGCCCTGTCGGCGGGCCGCGCCCGGATCGACGCCGCCGCCGACGCGATCCTCGACGTCGACGACCGGATCGGGCTCGCGGAGCACGAATTGCTCGCCGGACTCGACCGGCAGGCGCGCAACGCCATCGCGACGACGGCCAAGCAGGTTTCGGCGGTGACGGCGCTCAGCCCGCGGGCGATCGTCGACGTGGCCTTCGTGGTGTTCGCGGCCGTGCGGCTACTGCGCCGGATCGCCGCGATCTACGGCGGCCGGCCGGGTTTCCTTGGCTTCCTGCGGCTCGGGCGCGCGGCGCTCGCGCATCTCACCGTCACCGGCGGGATGGCGGTGGGCGAGAGCGTCATGCAGCAGGTTCTGGGGCTCGGCATCGCCGCACGGGTCTCGGCCAAGCTCGGCGAGGGCGTGCTCAACGGGCTGATGACCGCCCGGTTCGGTCTCGCGGCGCTGAACGTCTGCCGGCCGCTGCCCTTCGTGCGCGAGGCGCCGCCGCGGCTCGCCGACGTCGCCGGCGAGTTGCTGCGTCCGACGGAGTCCGCGCCGACATAGAAGCGGCCTGCGCGCGGGCTACTTGCCGCCCGCGGCGGCGCGGCGGTTGGCGATGCGGGAGAACATGTTGCCGGTGTAATCGGCGGTCTTCGGCTTCTCGGGCTCGCCCAGCTTGGCCTCGAAGGCCTCGATCCGCTTGAGCAGCGTCACGTCGTTGAACAGCGAGCTGTTGAAGTTGCTCTGGGCCCGGGGGCCGAGGGCGGTCTGCACCGATTCGAGTCGTTCCAGAAGCTCTTTGCGCGTCACGGTGCTCTCCAGGGGCGGCTTCGGGACGAAGGACCCGCCCGTACCGCCACTGAACGGGGCGGTGGTAAACGCGGCGTTAACGCGACCCGGCCCGAGGCCCCGGAACCCCGCGGAAGCGCGGCGTCCCTGCGCGCATGTCGGTGCGCCCGCGAGGCCGGCGTCAGAGCCCCTTCAGGAACCCGGCCAGCCGCATCAACCCCTCGGGCCACGGGCCATGACCGCTCGCCACGTTGATGTGGCCGGACTCGCCCGCATCGACCGTGAGCGCCCCCCAGGCATGGGCGAAATCGTCCGCCCGCTCGTAGCGGCAATGCGGGTCGGTCCGGCTCGCGACCAGCAGCGACGGGAAGGGTAGGGGATCCCGCGGCATCGGCGCGAAGGCGCGCACCGAGGCCGGCAGGTCCGGTGCCTCCTCGACGTCGGGCAGGGCCACCAGCAGGGCACCGCGCACCACGCCGGCGGGGAAGCGCGGCGCCGCCTCGACGCAGGCCACCACACCGAGGCTGTGGGCGATCAGGATCACGGGCCGGGTCGCGGCCGAGACCGCCGCGACGATGCGCCCGCACCACGCCTCGGGCGTCGGCGCGTGCCACTGATCCTGCGCCACCAACCGGGCCGTGGTGAGCCGGCTCGCCCAGCGCGCCTGCCAATGGTCCTCCTCGGAGCCCCCGAGCCCCGGGACGATGAGGATGTCGCAATCGGCGGTCTTCATGTCGCGATGCCTAAAGCGGTCCGGCGGACGCGTCGAGACCGGCCGTTCACTCCGCCGCCATCGCGCTCGCCCGCTCCAGGTCCAGGATATGGCGGGCGATCTGCATGGAGGCGTAGTTCTTCGCTTTGGCCTCGATCTCGAAATCCGCCCAGATGAGATGTCGGGCCACGAGGTCGTTCACCGCCCGGTTCCACATCATGTCGGAATGGGCCGCGAGGTCCCGGACCGCGTGGCCGGCCGCGCGCAGCGCCGGGTAGTCCGGCAGGGTGTCCGGATCGCACGCGGCCGAGACCGCCTCGCGCGACACGCTGATGTGAGCCACCGGCCGCACGCCGCGCCAGGACTCCCGGACCCGGCCGACGAGGGGATGATCCGGCTCGAGGTACGCGCCGCCGCTCTGGACCCAGTGGTGGTGCAGGTCGAGCACGATCGGAACCACGTCGGCGAGCTTCAGCACGGCCTCGACGCCGAAGACGTTCTCGTCGTTCTCCACCGTGATGAGGTCGCGCGCCACGCGGCTCGCCCGGGGGAGGGTGGCGCGGAAGCCCTCGACCCCGGGGTCGCCTGCGCCGACATGGATGTTGATGTGCGCGCCGTGCGGGTGCCAGCCGCCGCCGTAGCCCATGCGGTCGAAGATCTCGGCGTGGTAGTCGAGTTCCGAGAGGCCGTTCGCGATGGCCGCGGGATTCCGGCTAGCCAGCAGGCAGAACGGGCCGGGATGGAAGCTCAGGCGCACGCCGAGCCGACGGGCGAGGGCGCCGGCCTCCGCGAGGCCGCGCTCCACGAGCGCCGCCATCTCCGGCTCCGCATAGATCTCCTGCGCGATCGGGTGGGTGTAGCCGGGCAGGACGTTGCTCGCCATGCGCAGCAGCCGCTCGATCGGCGGCCGGTCCCCGACCCAGGCGATCTGTCGGGCGAGGGCGTCGAGGTTGTGGGCGACGAGACCGGAAAGCTTCGCCCGCCGGTCGGCCGGCTCCAGCTTGGCGAGGTGGGCCATCGTCACGCTGGTGAGGTTCATGTGGAGCGTCGCATCCCGCTCCGCCTTGAGGGTGGCGTGCGTGCCGGGCGGCTCGTCCAGGACGAACTTGCAACAGAATCCGAGGCGTGGCTGATCGCGCATAAGGAGCACAACGCGCGGAAGCACCGGGCGTCCCCGCGAAACCCGCGGAACGGCCGCTGCACGACGACGTTGGGAGTCCCGAGCGCGGCAGTTCCGCGCGGCGGATCGTCCGGACCCATGCTTCCGTCGCCCTCGCGTTCGACCGGACCGTCCGAGACCGGCTCGATCCTGTGGATCCTGATGCTCGGGTCCGCGCTGGTGGCCCTCGCCGCCGCGCCGGGGCGGCGCGGACCGTCGAGCCCATCCGAGACACCGCCGGCGGAGGGCGGCCGGCCCAGGGCGAATCCTGGACAGCAGAAGGGCGCGGCCGCCGGCGCGCGCTCGATCTCGGGCCGCGCCGCGCAGCTCACCGCGGCCACCCAGCCGGAGCGGGGACGCGCCGCCGAGAGCCCGACCGAGATGACCCAGTCCGGCTGGAAGGACATCGCCGTGCGGGTCTACCTGGAGTTCAACAAGGACCGGGTCCTGGCGGTCGCCGCAGGCGTGACCTTCTACACGCTGCTGTCGCTGTTCCCGGCCATCGCCGCCCTGGTGACGTGCTACGGCCTGTTCGCGGACGTGAACGCCATCAACGATCACCTCGCGCAATTGCACGCGGTCCTGCCATCGGGGGCAGTCGAGCTGATCGGCGATCAGGTCAAGCGCATCGCGGCCAAGGGCAGCGGCTCCCTGAGCATCACGTTCTTCTCCAGTCTCCTCCTGTCGATCTGGAGCGCCAACGCCGCGATGAAGGCGATGTTCGACGCGCTGAACGTCGTCTACGAGGAGGAGGAGAAGCGGAACTTCTTCTGGCTCAACCTCCGGTCCCTGACCTTCACGATCGGCGCCCTGCTGTTCATCATCATCGCGCTCAACGCCATCGTGGTGGTGCCGGTGATGCTCAACTTCATGGGGCTGGGCTCGACCGCGTGGCTGCTCGCGGCCCTGCGCTGGCCGGCGATCCTGATCGTCCTGCTCGGTGGATTGTCGGTGCTCTACCGGTTCGGCCCGAGCCGGGAGCATGCCCGGTGGCGCTGGGTCGGGGTCGGCAGCGTGGTGGCCAGCCTCCTCTGGCTCGTGGCCTCGCTGCTGTTCTCCTGGTACGTCGCCAATTTCGGCACCTACAACGAGACCTACGGGTCGCTCGGCGCGGTGATCGGCTTCATGACCTGGATCTGGATCTCGTCGACGATCGTCCTGCTCGGCGGCGAGATCAATGCCGAGCTGGAGCATCAGACCGGTCGCGACACCACCACGGGCCCGCCCCTCCCGATGGGCGCCCGCCGCGCGCGGATGGCCGACACAGTGGGTGCCGCCGCCTGATCCCGGCCAGTGTGCCGCGGCGGCGCAGGGCCGGCCTCGGGGCAAGCCGAACACCCTGCCGAACACCCCGCGCGATCCCTATATAGCGACGCGAATAGGGAGATCGTCATGGCCGACACGCCGACCACCAGCCCCGAGGCCCGCAGCGAGGCCGAGTGGCGCACCACCCTCACGCCGGAGCAGTACCGCGTGCTGCGCGAGCACGGCACCGAGCGCGCCGGCACGAGCTGCCTGCTCGCCGAGAAGCGTCCCGGCACGTTCACCTGCGCGGGCTGTGGCCAGCCGCTGTTCGAGCAGGGGACGAAGTTCGAGTCCGGCACCGGGTGGCCGAGCTTCTTCGAGCCGATGGAGGGGGCGGTGGAGACCACGGTGGATCGCAGCCACTGGATGGTCCGCACCGAGGTGCACTGCGCCCGCTGCAAGGGCCATCTGGGCCACGTCTTCGATGACGGCCCGGCGCCGACCGGCCTGCGCTACTGCATGAACGGCGCCGCGATGACCTTCGAGCCGGCAACGTGAGGCGGCGCCCGGTTTAATCTGGGTTGTCAAATCTGGGCGCGACGCTGGGATTGCGGGGACAGATTCGGTCCCCGCCGGAGTAGCGACCGGTTCCCGTCTTGATTTCGTCGCTTTTTTGCTTAGCGCTGTATGCTCTCATGTTGTCGCCATCCGGTGATTGCCGGCGGATGCGGTCAGGTTCGAGCGAATACGGCGTGGCGGCTCAGCTTATACGCCGATTCTGCCGGTTCCACTTGATGCGTGCCGCCGCGCCGGAAGACCTGAGGGGTGTCCGCCGGATCGGCGCGCCGCCGACCAAGCGGGAGGGTTTTTGAGTATATGAGCACCGTTCGCCGATTTCTGGTCGCCCCGTCCCTCGTCCGCCTGATCCGGAAGGAGCGCGGGGGCACCCGCATCACGGAGGGGCACTTCGCACCGCAGGGGGGCCGCGCCTCGTACGTGCGCGTCGACGGCCAGGTTTGCCAGCTGGTGCTCGTGAACAAGGGAGCCGACGGCACCCCGGTGGAGGAGCGAACCGACGTGCCGCGTGCCCATGGCGACGCGCTGCTCGACGTCTGCCCCGGCAAGGCGGCCTACGACCGCACCACCCTGAACGCCGGCGGTCGCGAGATCGCCCTCGATCGCTACGTCACGCCCGGCAGCCTGGATCTGATCAGCGTCACCTTCGACAACGACGGCGAGGCCGCCGGCTTCCAGGCGCCCGGCTGGTTCGGCCGCGAAGTCAGCAGTGAGCCGGCCTTTGAGCGGCAGGCGCTGGCCATCCAGGGCGTGCCGGCTGCCGAGGAGGTGTCGCTGAGCAACGCCGCGCTCGACGCGGTGCTCGACCTGATCGAGCCCCGCTTCGGGTTCGGCCGCTACGGCAGCTCCGCCCGGACCCAGGAGGCCGACGAGGGCGCGCTCCGCCGCGTCGTCGCCCCGCCCGCTGCTCCGGCCGCACCGCCCCCGCCCGCCGTCCCGGTGCCGCCGCCCGCGCCGGAACCCGTCGTCGAGGCTCCGGCCGCAGTGCAGCCCGAGCCGGCCCCCGAACACCCTGTCGAGCCCGAGCCGGCGCCCGCTCCCGAGCCGGCCCACCACGCGGTGCCGGCAGAGTCCGAGGCCCCGTCCGCCCAGGCCGGCGCCGCCGAGCCTCTGCACAGCGACGCCCGCATCGACGACGTGATCGAGAGCCTGTCGCAGGCGCTCGGCGCGGCGATCCACCAGCAGCCGGATCCCGCGTCCGAGTCCAAGGACGCCAAGGGCGAGGATGCCGGCTCGGTGTTCGAGCGCTGGACCGTGCGCCCGCGCCGGACCCAGCAGCAGAACTGACCACCCGCCGAGCGCCGCGGCGCGTCGGGGTTTTCGGGGCCGTCGTTTTCGGGGCCGCGGCGCGACAGGCGCTGCGGCCCTTCTGCTGCCCGGACCGGTGTCGGCGGCCGCAAACCGGTCAGTCGCGGATGATGACCGCCGCTCCGCCGCGGCTGCGGGCGAGGCCGAACAGGGCGGCCGCGTGCCCCGGCGCGAGACGGATGCAGCCGTGGCTCGCCCGGCGCCCGAGGGAGCCGGTCGCGTAGGTGCCGTGGATCGCGTATCCGCCGCGGAAGAACATCGCGTGCGGCATCGGCGAACCGTGATACTTGCGCGAGCGCCACATCGGAGCCATCAGCCCGACCCGGTAGCGGCCGCTGGGTGTGACGAAGCCGCGCCGGGCCGTCGAAACCGGCCAGTCGAAGGCGGGATGGCCGTCGACGAACACCCGCATGCGCTGCCGCGACTGGTCGATCTTCGCGACGATCCCGGCCGCGGCCGGATCGACGAGGGCGACGACGAGGAAGCCGCACAGAGCGCCGGTCGCAGCCCGATTCCGCACAGACACGGATGCCCCCGAAACGTCTCGAACCCCAGGATAAATCCCGGCGCCGCGCCAGGACAGCTCGGTTACTGGGGATGCGCCTAATCGTCAGACGGGAGAAGACTTTCCGGCGGGAATCGACAGGCTTTTGTCACGATTGGTTCCCGGCAGATTACCGAGCGGCCGTTGAGGCGCCGGGCGATAGTCGCTAGCGTGCCGGCAAATCGGGAGGGTGCGCGGCGGGCGCACGGGATGGACATGGCACAGGCAATCCACGCGACGAGTCCGGCCGCCGTACCCCGCGAGCCCTGGTACAAGGTGCTCTACATCCAGGTCCTGATCGCGATCGCGCTCGGCGTCCTGCTCGGCTGGTACGACCCGGCCACCGGCAAGTCGATGAAGTGGCTCGGCGACGCCTTCATCGGCCTGATCAAGATGATGATCGCGCCGATCATCTTCTGCACCATCGTGCACGGCATCGCGTCGATCGGCGATCTCAAGAAGGTCGGGCGCGTCGGGCTCAAGGCGCTGGTCTACTTCGAGGTGGTGTCGACCGTGGCGCTGCTGATCGGCGTCCTCGTCGGCGAGATCATCAAGCCCGGCGCCGGCTTCAACGCCGATCCGTCGAAGCTCGACGCCAGCAAGGTCGCGAGCTACGCCAGCAAGGCGGCCGCGGATTCCACCGTCGCCCACATCCTGGCGATCATCCCGAAGAGCTTCCTCGATCCCTTCGCCACCGGCGACCTGCTGCAGGTGCTGCTGATCTCGATCCTCACCGGCGTCGTGGTGACGAATCTCGGTGATCGCGCGGCCTCGGTGAACCGCGCGATCGACACCGCGGGCCAGATCTTCTTCCGGATCATCGGCATCATCGTGAAGCTCGCCCCGGTCGGCGCCTTCGGCGCCATGGCCTTCACGATCGGCGAGTACGGCATCCAGAAGGTCTACGACCTCGCGTGGCTGGTCGGCACCTTCTACATCACGGCGATCCTGTTCGTGCTGGTGGTGCTCGGGACGATCGCCCGGGTGGCGGGCTTCTCGATCCTGCGCTTCCTCGCCTACATCAAGGACGAGTTGCTGATCGTCGTCGGCACGTCGTCCTCCGAGACGGTGCTGCCGCAGCTCATGACCAAGATGCGCCGGCTCGGCGCCTCGGATTCGGTGGTCGGCCTCGTGGTGCCCACGGGCTACTCGTTCAACCTCGACGGCACGAACATCTACATGACGCTGGCCACGCTGTTCCTGGCGCAGGCCGTGGGCGTGGACCTGTCGATCAGCCAGTACGCGACCATCATCCTGGTGGCGATGCTGACCTCGAAGGGCGCCTCGGGCGTCACCGGGGCGGGCTTCATCACCCTGGCCGCGACGCTCTCGGCGATCCCGAACAGCCCGGTTCCGGTGGCCGCCATGACCCTGGTCCTCGGCATCGACAAGTTCATGTCCGAGTGCCGCGCGCTCACCAACCTCGTGGGCAACGGCGTCGCCTGCGTCGTGGTCAGCCGCTGGGAGGGTGAGTTAGACGTGACCAAGCTCAACGAGGTCATGGCCCACCCGCTCGCGATCGGCACCCACATCTCCGACGAGTCGCCGCAGCCGATGGGAACCGACAGCAAGGTCGCCGCCGCCGAGTGATGGGCACGCCCAGAGGACGTGCGCGCCTCGGCATCGATCTCGGCGGCACCAAGATCGCCGGGATCGTGCTGAGCCCGGACGGCGCGACCCTGGCCGAGGCGCGGATGGCGGCCCCGCGCGGCGACTACCGGGCGACGATCGAGGCGGTGGCCGCCCTGGTCCTGCAGCTCGAGGCCGCGGCCGGCACGGATTGCAGCGTCGGCATCGGCATGCCGGGCAGCCTGTCGCCGGCGACCGGCCTCGTGCGCAATGCCAATTCCGACTGGCTCAACGGGCTCCCGTTCGGCGCTGATCTCGCGCAGCGCCTCGCGCGGCCGCTGCGGATCGAGAACGACGCCAACTGCCTGGCGGTCTCGGAGTCGATCGACGGTGCCGGCGCGGGCGCGCACGTGGTCTGGGCGGTGATCCTGGGCACCGGCGTCGGATCCGGCATCGCCGTCGACGGGCGGGTGCTCACGGGCCGCAACGGCATCGCGGGCGAGTGGGGCCACGGCCCCCTGCCGGCGCCCCGCGACGACGAGCGCCCCGGACCCGCCTGTTATTGCGGCCGCGAGGGCTGCGTCGAGACCTGGCTGTCCGGTCCCGGCCTCGCGGCCGACCACGGACGGCGCCACGGCGGGACCCTTACGGCCGAAGCTGTGGTGGCCGCCGCCCGGGCGGGCAGCCCTGAGGCGCAGGCGACGCTGGCCGCGCATCTCGACCGGCTCGGGCGGGCGGTCGCCCAGGTGGTCAGCGTCCTCGATCCGGACATCATCGTGATCGGCGGCGGCCTGTCGCGGATCCCGGAACTGATCGCCGGCCTGCCCGCCGCGATCGCGCCCCACGTCTTCTCCGACGCCTTCGACACGCCGGTGCGCGCGAGCCAACACGGGGACGCCTCGGGCGTACGCGGAGCGGCGTGGCTGTGGGAAGCCGAGCCTGTCTGACGCGGCTGCCGTCCGCCGACGGGTCGTCGGCGGGCACGGGGGCGACCGGCGGCAGGACCGACTCACGGAGACGTCTCTTGCGGGGGCGCGGGGGGCAGGGCAGGACGGCGGCTTCCCAGCCTCGATGGCCCGATGATCGTCCGCACCCGGCCCAACCTGCTGACCCTGCTGTTCACCCTGCGCGGCTCGATCCTGCCGCGGGTGGCGCCCAAGCTCGCCGGGATCGTGGCGGTCTCCTGCGCGGTGGTCTGGGCGGAGGCACGCTGGCCCGAGGCCTTCCCGGTGACGGCCGGCGTCACGCCCTTCACGGTGGTCGGCCTCGCCCTGTCGATCTTCCTGAGCTTCCGCAACAACGCCTGCTACGAGCGCTGGTGGGAGGCCCGGAAGGCCTGGGGCAGCCTGATCGGAGAAGTCCGCAATCTCGCCCGCGCCCTGCCGGCCTTGCTGACGGGGCCGGAGGCCGCCCCGCAGCTCCGGCGGCTCTCGGCATTCGCGCACGGGCTCCATGCCCGCCTGCGCGGCCTCGACGAGGCTGCAGCGGTGGACCGGAAGGCACCCGGATCGGACCGGACAGGCCCCAACCCGACCGACTCGATCCTGGCCGCGATGACCCGGGATCTCGCCGCGCTGGTGCGGGCGGGACGTCTCACCGACATCCAGTTCGGCATCCTGGAAGCCCGCATCGAGGCCCTGTCGGGGGTCCACACCGCCTGCGAGCGCATCGCGAACACGCCGCTGCCGTTCGCCTACACGCTGCTCGTCTACCGCACCGCCTGGCTCTACTGCCTGCTTCTGCCGGTAGGGCTGACGGGTTCGCTGGGCTGGGGGACGCCGGTCGTGGTGGCGCTCGTCGGTTACACGTTCTTCGGTCTCGACGCCCTCGGGGACGAACTGGAAGAGCCCTTCGGCACCGAGCCGAACGACCTGCCCCTCGACGCCATGGTCCGCACCATCGACCGGATCGTGCATCACGCGCTGGGCGAGCCGATGCCGGAGGCGCTGGCGCCGGACGGCTACTGGCTGCGGTAGGGGCCGACCGCCCCTTCCGGGAATGGGCGCTGCGGCGCGCAGGTCACCGCTGCCATACCGGCGTCGATCGCACCGCACCCACACCGCTGTGGCGATCCGCTCTCCGACAGTCGGGCGGCGGGATCCCGCCCCCGACGGGGGCGCTCCGTTCGGCCGCAGCCGGTTGGACGGGCCGGCTGCAAGATGGCCCTTGCACCCGCACCGAAACGGACATAAACATATCTTTATGTCTATCGAACGCGAGCGCGTACTGGGATCGATCCCGTTCCCCGAGGCCCTGGGCGTCCTGCGCGCGGCCGCCGAGGAGACGCGCCTGCGGATCCTGGCGCTGCTGGTCGAGGGCGAGCTGTCGGTCTCCGACCTCACCGACATCCTAGGCCAGTCGCAGCCGCGGATCTCGCGCCATCTGAAGCTGCTGGTGGAGGCCGGGCTCGTCGAGCGCCATCGCGAGGGCGCCTGGGCGTTCTTCCGGCTGTCCGAGGGCCGCGCCGGCCTGGCCGACCCGCTGCTGTCCGGCCTCGACCGGACGGTGCCGCCGCTGTCGGAGGATCGCGCCCGGCTCGACGCCGTCCGGGCGCAGCGTGCCGAGACGGCTCAGACCTTCTTCGCGCGGTTGGCGCCCAAGTGGGACGAGTTGCGCTCCCTGCACGTGCCCGAGGCCACCGTGGAGGCTGCGGTCCTCGATGCGCTGGGCGCGCGCCCCATCGGCAGCCTGATCGATCTCGGGACCGGCACGGGGCGGATGCTCGGCCTGCTCGCGCCGCGCGCCGGCCGCGCCACCGGCCTGGATTCGAGCCACGCGATGCTGTCCGTCGCCCGGGCCAACCTGGAGCGGCAGGGCCTGTCGCGGGTCGACCTGCGGCAGGGCGATATTCACGCCCCGCCCTTCGCCCGGGGGAGCTTCGACCTCGTGGTGGTGCATCAGGTGCTGCACTATCTGGACGATCCCGCGCGGGCGCTGCGCGGCGCCGCGCGTCTGGTGGCGCCGAATGGCCGCCTCCTGGTGGTGGACTTCGCGCCGCACGAGTTGGAGTTCCTGCGCACGGGACAAGCCCACCGCCGGCTCGGCTTCTCCGCCGATCAGGTCTCCGGCTGGCTCGCCGAGGCCGGACTGGCCACGGTCACGACCCGGGATCTGACGCCGCGCGAATCGGGCCAGCTCACCGTGACGCTGTGGCTGGCCCAGGATGACCTCGCACAGGATGAACGTGCCCGAAACGGGCTGGCTCAGGACGCGTTGGCCGGCATCGACGCAGAACAGCCTCGGCGCGCCGTCGCCTGAGCCACACAATTTCCGCAGACTTCGTCTGAACCGACCGACATAGAGGACGAGACCCCGATGCGCCGCTCCACCCACCGCGCCAGCCGCGACGGCTACCACCCGATCCGCGTCTCGATCGAGTTCTTCCCGCCGAAGACCGACGAGATGGAGAAGATCCTCTGGAACTCCATCGAGCGCCTGGCGCCGCTGCAGCCGAGCTTCGTCTCGGTGACCTACGGGGCCGGCGGTTCGACCCGGGAGCGCACCCACAACACGGTGGCCCGGATGGTCCGCGAGACCGGCCTCAAGCCGGCCGCCCACCTCACCTGCGTGGACGCCTCCCGCGAGGAGATCGACGCGGTGGTCCAGTCCTACTGGGACGCGGGCGTGCGCCACATCGTGGCGCTCCGCGGCGACCCGGCCGAGGGCGTGGGCCATGCCTACCGGCCGCACCCGGAGGGCTACGCCTCGACCGCCGAGCTGGTCGAGGGGATCAAGCGGATCGGCGCGTTCAAGGTCTCGGTCTCCGCCTATCCCGAGAAGCATCCCGAGGCGTCCTCGCTCGACGCCGACATCGACGCCCTGAAGGCCAAGGTCGATGCCGGCGCCGACCAGGCGATCACGCAGTTCTTCTTCGAGAACGAGATCTACCTGCGCTACCTGGAGAAGGTCCGCGCCGCCGGGATCACCATTCCGATCATCCCGGGCATCCTGCCGGTGCAGAACTTCAAGCAGGCGGCGAACTTCGCCCGCCGCACCGGGGCCTCGGTACCCTACTGGCTGGCCGCCCGGTTCGAGGGGCTGGAGGACGACGTCGAGACCCGCCGCCTCGTCGCCGGCGCGGTGGCGGCCGAGCAGGTGCTCGACCTCGTGGACGAGGGCGTCAACGACTTCCACTTCTACTCGATGAACCGCTCGGATCTGGTCTACGCGATCTGCCACCTGCTCGGCCTGCGCGCCCAGGCGCCGAAGCTGGCGGCCGCCAAGGCGGCGGCTTAGATTTCAGTTGCGCCCGGTTCGGCCACGAGGCCAGTCCGACGCGGCGCACGGGATTGCTTCGCTGCGTTCGCAACGACGGTGTGCCCGAGCCGACGGCCTGGGCACGCACGAGAGACCGACGACCCCACCCTCCACTTCATCCTGAGGTGCCGCGCGAGCGGCCTCGAAGGAGGGCTCCTTCGAGGCCTCCGCTTCGCTCCGGCACCTCAGGATGAGGTGATCTGACAGGACGCACGATGACCGATTTTGCCCCCGTCGACGGCCCCGAGATCGCGAAGGCCCTGCGCCAGCGCGCGGCGGAGAAGATCCTCGTCCTCGACGGGGCGATGGGCACCGTGATCCAGCGGCTCAAGTACTCGGAGGAGGACTTCCGCGGCGACCGCTTCAGGGACCACGGGCACGATCAGAAGGGCAACAACGACCTCCTGATCCTGACCCAGCCCGACGCGATCCGGCAGATCCACCTCGACTACTTCCTGGCCGGCGCAGACGTCTGCGAGACCAACACCTTCTCGGGCACCACCATCGCCCAGGCCGATTACGGCATGGAGTCGATCATCCACGAATTGAACGCCACCGGCGCGCGGCTCGCCCGGGAGGCGGCCAAGCGCGCCGAGGAGACGGACGGCCGCCGCCGCTTCGTGGCCGGCGCCATCGGCCCGACCAACCGCACCCTGTCGATCTCGCCGGACGTGAACAATCCGGGCTTCCGCGCCGTCACCTTCGACCAGGTCAAAGAGGCCTATGTCGAGCAGGTCCGCGGCCTGATCGACGGCGGCGCCGAGCTGATCCTGATCGAGACCATCTTCGACACGCTCAACGCCAAGGCGGCGGTGGCCGCGGCCTGGCAGGTCTTCGACGAGACCGGCATCCGCCTGCCGATCCAGATCTCCGGCACGATCACGGATCTCTCGGGCCGCACCCTGTCGGGCCAGACCCCGGCGGCCTTCTGGCACTCCCTGCGCCATTCCGATCCGCTGACCTTCGGCCTCAACTGCGCGCTCGGCGCCCGCGAGATGCGCGGCCACATCGCCGAGCTGTCGCGGATCTGCGACACCCTGGTCTGTGCCTACCCGAATGCCGGCCTGCCCAACGAGTTCGGCCTCTACGACGAGAGCCCGGAGGCGATGGGCAAGCTGGTCGGCGAGTTCGCCGAATCCGGCCTCGTCAACATGGTCGGCGGCTGCTGCGGCACGACGCCCGACCACATCCGCGCCATCGCGGCGGCGGTCGCCGGCAAAGCGCCGCGGCCGATCCCCGAGATCCCGCGCCTGATGCGGCTATCCGGCCTGGAGCCCTTCGTGCTGACGAAGGAGATCCCCTTCGTGAACGTCGGCGAGCGCACGAACGTCACGGGCTCGGCCAAGTTCCGCAAGCTCATCACCAATGGCGACTACGCGGCGGCGCTGGACGTCGCCCGCGATCAGGTCGCGGCCGGTGCCCAGGTGATCGACGTCAACATGGACGAGGGCCTGCTCGACTCCCAGAAGGCGATGGTCGAGTTCCTCAACCTCGTCGCCGCCGAACCCGACATCGCCCGGGTGCCCGTGATGGTCGATTCCTCGAAGTTCGAGGTGATCGAGGCGGGCCTCAAGTGCATCCAGGGCAAGCCGATCGTGAACTCGATCTCCATGAAGGAGGGCGAGGAGAAGTTCATCGAGGCCGCCAAGATCTGCCGCTCCTACGGGGCCGCCGTGGTGGTGATGGCCTTCGACGAGCAGGGTCAGGCGGATTCCTACGAGCGCAAGGTCGAGATCTGCACCAAAGCCTATCGGATCCTGACCGAGCAGGTCGGCTTCCCGCCCGAGGACATCATCTTCGACCCGAATATCTTTGCCGTTGCCACCGGCATCGAGGAGCATAACGGCTACGGCGTCGCCTTCATCGAGGCGACCCGCACGATCCGCGAGACCCTGCCGCACGCCCACATCTCGGGGGGCGTCTCGAACCTCAGCTTCGCGTTCCGCGGCAACGAGCCGGTGCGCGAGGCGATGCACGCGGTGTTCCTGTTCCACTGCATCCAGGCGGGCATGGACATGGGCATCGTCAATGCCGGCCAGCTCGCCGTCTACGACGAGATCCCGGCGGAGCTGCGCGCGCTGTGCGAGGACGTGGTCCTCAACCGCCGCGACGATTCCACCGAGCGCCTGCTGGAATCCGCCGAGCGGTTCAAGACCGGCGCCTCGGCCCAGGCCAAAACCGCCGACCTGACCTGGCGCGAGGCCCCGGTCGAGAAGCGCATCGAGCACGCGCTGGTCAACGGCATCACCGAGTACATCCTGGCCGATGCCGAGGAGGCGCGCCAGGGCGTCGAGCGCCCACTCCACGTCATCGAGGGCCCGCTGATGGCCGGCATGAACGTGGTCGGCGACCTGTTCGGCGCGGGCAAGATGTTCCTGCCGCAGGTGGTCAAGTCCGCCCGCGTGATGAAGCAGGCGGTGGCCTATCTCGAGCCCTACATGGAGGCCGAGAAGCTGGCCAACGGCGGCGACGGCAAGCGGCAGGCCGCCGGCAAGGTGCTGATGGCCACCGTGAAGGGCGACGTCCACGACATCGGCAAGAACATCGTCGGCGTCGTGCTCGCCTGCAACAACTACGAGATCATCGATCTCGGCGTGATGGTGCCGGCCGCCAAGATCCTGGAGACCGCCAAGACCGAGAAGGTCGACATCGTCGGCCTGTCGGGCCTGATCACGCCGTCGCTGGACGAGATGGTCCACGTGGCCGGCGAGATGGAGCGCGAGGGCCTCGACGTGCCGCTTCTGATCGGCGGCGCCACCACCAGCCGCGTCCACACGGCGGTGAAGATCCACCCGGCCTACGCCAAGGGGCAGGCGGTCTACGTCACCGACGCGAGCCGCGCGGTGGGCGTGGTCTCGAGCCTGATCTCCAAGGAGACGCGTGGGCCCACGATCGAGAAGGTCCGGGCCGAGTACGCCAAGGTCGCCGCCGCCCACAAGCGCTCGGAGCTCGACAAGCAGCGGCTGCCCCTCGCCAAGGCCCGGACCAACGCCTTCAAGGTCGACTGGTCGGCCTACAAGCCGGCCAAGCCGACCTTCACCGGCACCCGGGTCTACGGCTCCTACGAGGTCGCCGATCTCGTGCCCTACATCGACTGGACGCCGTTCCTGCAGACCTACGAGTTCAAGGGCCGCTTCCCGGCGATCCTCGACGATCCCGATCAGGGTCCGGCCGCCCGCGCCCTCTACGAGGACGCGCAGGAGATGCTGAAGCAGATCGTGGCGGAGCGCTGGTTCAACCCGAAGGCGGTGATCGGCTTCTGGCCGGCCAACAGCGTGGGCGACGACATCGCCCTCTACACGGGCGAGAGCCGGCAGGAGCGGTTCGCCACCTTCCACGGCCTGCGCCAGCAGCTCTCGAAGCGCGACGGGCGCTCGAACACCTGCCTGTCGGACTTCGTGGCGCCGTCCGAGACCGGCATCGCCGATTATATCGGCGGCTTCGTGGTCACGGCGGGCCTGGAGGAGGTGCGGATCGCCGAGCGGTTCGAGCGGGCGAACGACGATTACCGGGCGATCCTGGTGAAGGCCCTCGCCGACCGCATCGCCGAGGCCTTCGCGGAGCGGATGCACGAGCGGGTGCGCAAGGAGTTCTGGGGCTACGCCCCCGACGAGGCCTACGCACCCGAAGACCTGATGAAGGAGGATTACGCCGGCATCCGCCCGGCCCCGGGCTACCCGGCCCAGCCCGACCATACCGAGAAGACGACGTTGTTCGACCTGCTCAAGGCCGAGAGCCGGATCGGCGTGAAGCTCACCGAGTCCTACGCCATGTGGCCGGGCTCCTCGGTGTCGGGGATCTACATCGCCCATCCGGAGGCGCATTATTTCGGCGTCGCCAAGGTGGAGCGGGATCAGGTCGAGGATTACGCCGCCCGCAAGGGGATGGATGTCCGCGAGGTCGAGCGCTGGCTCGGGCCGATCCTCAACTACGACCCGGCGCGGTACCTGGCGCAGGCGGCGGAGTAGGGGCGGGGCACCACCGTCATCGCGAGCGCAGCGAAGCGACCCACGGCAGCGCGACAACAGTCAGCGTGGCGCTACCGGGATTGCTTCGCTCCGCTCGCAAGGACGGCGCGGCGGCCCGAACCGCCCGTCCAGCCTCAGCAGGTCCCGGCACCCCGCGTGTTCACGTACAGCGCATAGACCGAGTGCGTGGACGTCATCAGCAGCAGGTTGCGGTTGAGGCCGCCGAAGCACAGGTTGGCGCAGCGCTCCGGCAGGCGGATCCGCCCGATCAGCTTGGCCTGCGGGGAAAGCACGATGACCCCGTCCTCGGCCTCGCTCATCCCCCAGCCGCACCAGAGATTGCCGTCGACATCGGCACGGAACCCGTCCGGCGTGCCGGTGCCGGCATCGTAGAACACCCGCCCGTTGGCAGTCTTGGTGCCGTTCTCGACCACGTCGTAGACGCGGATCAGGCGGTTGGGCTTCGCCCGCGCCTCGATGACGTAGAGCTTGGACTCATCCGGCGAGAAGCACAGCCCATTCGGACCCGCCACGCCCTCGACCACGACACTGGCCTGTCCCGTCTTCGGATCGATCCGGTAGACGTTGCCGGGCAGTTCCGGCGCCGCCATCGACTCGTGCGGGTTCGGCCCGAAGGCCGGATCGGTGAACCAGACCGCGCCGTCGGAATGGCAGACCACGTCGTTGGGCGAGTTCAGCGGCTTGCCGTCGAACCGGTCCATCAGCGTGGTGATGGTGCCGTCGTGCTCGGTCCGGGTCACGCTGCGGGTCCTGTGCTGACAGGTGATCAGCCGGCCCTGCCGGTCGCGGGTGTTGCCGTTGGCGTAGTTCGACGGCTTGCGGAACACTGAGAGCGCGCCGGAGGCCTCCTCCCACTTCATGATGCGGTCGTTGACCACGTCGCTGAACAGCAGTGATCCCATGTCGCCGAACCAGACCGGCCCCTCGGCCCAGCGGAAGCCCGTGGCGACGCGCTCCACCGTCGCCGAGGCGAGGCGGTACCTGGCGAAGGCCGGATCGAGGATCTCGACGGCCGGGTCCGGCACCCGCTGCGACGGTTCCCAGCCCGCTCCGGCCGCCCGTGCAGCGCCGAGCACCGCCGCCCCGGCCAGCAAGCCCCTGCGCGCGATCGTCACCATGTAACCTCCCTGTGGTCTGGCCCGCCGCCCGTTGCCGACGTTTCCAGCCTGTCAGTGGATCTCGGGTTCGGGGATGCCGCCCGCGCCCTCGAGGAAGTCGAAGTCGCAACCCTCATGCGCCTGCCGCACGTGCTGGGCGAACAGGCGGTTGTATCCCCGCGGATAGGTCCGGTCCGGCGGGCGGAAGGTCTTCACGCGCTCCGCGATCTCGGCATCGTCGAGGTGCAGGTGGATGCGCCGTCCCGGCACGTCGACCGTGATCAGATCGCCGGTGCGCACGGCGCCGAGGGGCCCGCCCGCGGCGGATTCCGGCGACACGTGCAGGATGCAGGCGCCGTAGCTCGTCCCGCTCATCCGCGCGTCCGAGATGCGGACCATGTCGCGCACGCCCTGGCGGAGGAGCACCTTCGGGATCGGCAGCATGCCCCATTCCGGCATGCCGGGGCCGCCGATCGGGCCGGCGTTGCGCAGGATCATCACGTGGTCGGGGGTGACGTCGAGGGTCAGGTCGTTCACCGCCGCGCTCATCGCGTCGTAATCGTCGAAGACGAGCGCCGGACCGGTGTGCTGCAGGAAGCGCGGGTCGGCGGCCGGCGGCTTGATCACGCAGCCGTCGGGGGCGAGGTTGCCGTACAGGATCGCGGTGCCGCCGGTCGACACGATCGGCTGGTCGAGGGGGCGGATCACGTCGTCGTTGTAGACCCGGACGCCGGCGAGCCCGTCGCCGATCGTGCCGCCGGTGACCGAGCGGGCCTCGAGGTGGAGGAGGGGGGAGAGCCGCGCCATCAGCGCCCGGATGCCGCCGGCGATGTGGAAGTCCTCCATCAGCCACTGGCCCGAGGGCCGGAGGTTGGCGATCACCGGCACCCTCTGGGCGAAGTCGTCGAACTCGGTGAGCTTGACCTGGAGGCCGGCGCGGCCCGCCATGGCGACCAAGTGGATCATCGCGTTGGTGGAGCCGGCGAGCGCGTTGTGGACCACGAGGGCGTTGTCGATCGAGCGGCGGTCGAGGATGTCGGAGGGCTTCAGATCCTCCCAGATCATCGCGACGATCCGCCGGCCGCAGGCGCTGGCCATGCGGGGATGGTCGGCATCCGCCGCCGGGATCGAGGCCGAGCCCGGCAGGCACAGGCCCATCGCCTCGGTGATCGACGTCATGGTCGAGGCCGTGCCCATGGTCATGCAGGTGCCGGCCGAGCGGGCGATGCCGGCCTCCATGTCGTTCCATTCCTGCGTGGTGATGGTGCCGGCCTCCTTCTCGGCCCAGTACTTCCAGACGTCCGAGCCCGAGCCGAGGATCGTGCCGCCGGAATGCCCGCGCATCATCGGGCCAGCCGGCAGGAAGACCATCGGCAGGTTCATGGAGATGGCGCCCATCACGGTACCGGGCGTGGTCTTGTCGCAGCCGCCCATCAGCACCGCGCCATCGACCGGGTGCTGGCGCAGCAGTTCCTCGACCTCCATGGCGAGGAGGTTGCGGTAGAGCATCGTGGTCGGCTTGACGAAGTTCTCCGACAGCGACAGCGCCGGCAGCTCGATCGGGAAGCCGCCCGCCTGCCAGACGCCGCGCTTCACGTGCTCGACGCGCTCGCGGAAGTGCTGATGGCAGGGGTTGATGTCGCTCCAGGTGTTGATGATGCCGACCACCGGCTTGTCGCTGAAGTCGGCGCGCTCGTAGCCCATCTGGAGCATCCGCGAGCGGTGGCCGAAGCTGCGCAGGTCGGTGGCGCCGAACCAGCGCTGGCTGCGCAGCTCGCCCAGGGTCTTCGTGCGCGCGGTCATGAGGGACTCACAGGTTCGGCCGCGAGGGACCGTCGGGAACGCCGCAGTGCTGGTCGGGCCCCGGGCTCAGCGGCCGGTCCGCTTCCGCCACGCGGCGAAGTCGGCGAGGCTCTGCTCGTCGGTGGCCGGATAGAGCCCGAGGATCGAGCGGCCCTTGCGGACCTCCTCGGTGACGAAATCCTCGTACGCCGTCATCTCGACGGCCTCGGCGGCGACCGCCTCGGCGATGTGGGCCGGGATGACCGCGACGCCGTCGCCGTCGCCCACGATCACGTCGCCGGGGAAGACCGGGGCGTCGCCGCAGCCGATCGGCACGTTGATGTCGATCGCCTGATGGACGGTGAGGTTCGTGGGCGCCGAGGGCCGCGCATGATAGCTCGGCATGTCGAGCGCCGCGATCTCGTCGGCATCGCGGAATCCGCCGTCGGTCACGAGGCCGGCGCAGCCCCGCACCATCAGCCGCGTCGCCAGGATCGAGCCCGCGGAGGCGGCGCGTGCGTCCTTCCGGCTGTCGATCACGAACACGGCGCCCGGCGGGCATTCCTCGACGGCCTTGCGCTGCGGGTGCGCCCGGTCGCGGAACACGGTGATGGGATTGAGGTCCTCGCGAGCCGGCATGTAGCGCAGGGTGTACGCCTCGCCGACCATCGTGCCGCCGCCCTTCCTCAGGGGCAGGACGCCCTGGATCATCTGGTTGCGGAAGCCGCGCTTGTACAGCGCGGTCATCAGGGTCGCGGTGCTGACGGTCTTCAGCTTGGCGCGCGTCTCAGGGGACAGCCCGGGCATCTGGTCTCCTCCCGATGGTCGTGTCGCCGGGAACCGGAGCGTCGCGGATCCGGCCCGAACGGACCTCTGGTCCCTGGGCGCCGACTGATATCTCAGGACTTGCATAGCACGCCGCGCGAAGCCATTGTCAACTCCAATGCACGCGGCCTACCGAGCGGCGGATCGATCTCTGAAACGGGCGAGAACTCTGTTGGCCAGCCCCAGACCTGTCACGGCTGAAGCGGACGGCGACGCCCTCGTGCCGAACCCGCGACCGCCGCGCTCCCTCGCGGAAACCGCCTACGACGCCATCGAGCAGATGATCATCAGCCGTCGGCTCGCCCCGGGCGCGATGGTGTCGGAGGGGGAACTCGCCGAGGAACTGGCCCTCGGGCGCACGCCGGTTCGCGAGGCGCTGGCACGGCTCAAGGCCATCGGCTTCGTCGAGGTCCACCCGCGCCGCGGCGTCCTCGTCACCCCCGTCGACATCATCAAGCACCTCGAACTCCTCGAGGCCCGCCGCCCGCTGGACGAGACCGTGGCCCGCTGCGTGATCGCGCGGGCCTCCGAGACGGACGTGGCGGCGCTCCACGCCTGCGCGACCGGCCTGATCGCGGCGGCCGGCGCCCGGGACCGCGAGGCGTATTTCCGGCTCAAGCGCGCGCTCCACGAGGCCCTCGTGGGGGCCGCCTACAACCCGACCCTGACCGGCACCATGGCGGCACTCCATGCCCAGTCCCGCCGCTTCTGGTACACCTACGAACCGACCGCGAGCTTCCTCGACTGCGCGCGCATCCACCTGGGGATCGTGGCGGCGATCGCGGCGCGGGATCCGGAGGCGGCGGTGACCGGGATCGGGACGCTGTTCGACTTTCTCGACCAGATGACCCGCAAGGCCCTCGACCGGCGGCCGCTGGTCTGACAGGTTGACGGCACAGGGCACGCCTTTATCCTCGTCTGAGATATCAGGCGCATTCCAGGCCGCGGGGCGTGATCGCGGCGGAGCGGTCCGTCATGGGATCCGGGCCCGGCAGACGCCAGGGAGAAACGGCTTGAACGCATCGCCCGCACGCACCGGCGCCCAGGTGCTCGTCGACCAGTTGCTCGCGCAGGGCGTGGAGCGCGTCACCTGCGTGCCCGGCGAGAGCTACCTCGCGGTGCTCGACGCCCTGCGCGACAGCGGCATCGACGTGCTGGTCTGCCGCCAGGAGGGCGGAGCCGCCATCATGGCGGAGGCCGCCGGCAAGCTCACCGGCCGGCCCGGCATCTGCTTCGTCACCCGCGGCCCCGGCGCCACCAACGCCTCGGCGGGCGTCCACATCGCCCGCCAGGATTCCACGCCGATGATCCTGTTCGTCGGGCAGATCGCCCGTCGGATGCGCGACCGCGAGGCCTTCCAGGAGGTCGATTACCGGCAGATGTTCGGCGGCGTCGCCAAGTGGGCGGTGGAGATCGACGAGGCGGCCCGCATCCCGGAGATCCTGGCCCGGGCCTTCCGGGTGGCGATGCAGGGTCGCCCGGGCCCCGTCGTGGTGGCGCTGCCCGAGGACATGCTCGACGACGTCGCCGCCGTGGCGGACGCGCCGCGCGTCGTCCCGGCCGCACCGGCCCCGTCGCCGGAGGACGCGGCGCGCCTCCGGGCGCTGCTGGCGGAGGCGCGGCGGCCGGTGGCGCTGCTCGGGGGCGCGCGCTGGACGCAGGATGCCGTCGCCGCGCTGGCGGCTTGGTCCGAGCGCCACGACGTGCCGGTGGCGGTCTCGTTCCGGCGGGCCCAGCTCTTCCCCGCGGACCATCCGAACTTCGCCGGTGAGCTCGGCATCGGTCCCAATCCCGCGCTGCTTGCCCGGATCAAGGACTCGGACCTTCTGCTGATGGTCGGCGGGCGCCTCTCCGAGATGCCGGCACAATCCTACGGCCTGCTCGGCATCCCAAATCCCGGCCTGCCGCTGGTCCACGTCCATCCCGACGCGGCGGAGCTCGGCCGGGTCTACCAGCCGGCGCTGGCGATCGAGGCGACGCCCGGGACCTTCTGCGCGGCCCTGCCGGATTTCGCGCCCACCGGCAGCGGGCGCGCCGCCGAGGCCCACGCCGCCTACCGCGCGTGGTCCGAGACGCCGGAACCGAAGCCCGGAGCGTTCCAGTACGGCGAAGCCATCACGTGGTTGCGCGGGCGGCTCCCGTCCGACGCAGTGATCTGCAACGGCGCCGGCAACTTCGCCACCTGGATCCACCGCTACTACCGGTTCCGCGCCTTCGGCACGCAGCTCGCGCCGACGTCGGGCTCCATGGGCTACGGCCTGCCGGCCGCCGTGATGGCCAAGCGCAGTCACCCCCACCGGATCGTCGTGGCGCTCGCGGGCGACGGCGACGTGATGATGACCGTCCAGGAATTCGCCACCGCGGTGCAGTACGGCGTCGCCATCGTCGTGGTCGTCCTCGACAACGGCATGTACGGCACGATCCGGATGCACCAGGAGCGCGAGTATCCCGGGCGCGTCTCGGCGACGGAGTTGCGCAACCCCGACTTCGCCGCCCTCGCCCGCGCCTGCGGCGGCCACGGCGAGCACGTGGAACGGACCGGGGATTTCGCCCCCGCCTTCGAGCGCTGCCTCGCCTCGGGCCTGCCCGCGATGATCCATTGCCGGGTCGATCCCGAGGCACTGACCCCGACCATGACCCTCGCGGCGATCCGCGAGAAGGCGCTCGACGCGCAGCGCGGTTGACCGCCATCGCGGGGCGCCGAGACGCTCCCCTATCACAGGATGAGGACATGCCCATGACCCTGCGCGGCGAGAACCTGATCGGCGCCGAGGCGCGGCGCGGCACCGAGGCGGCCTTCCGGGCCGTGGAGGCCGCTACGGGCGCGTCCCTGGAGCCCGACTTTCCGGGGGCGAGCCTCGCCGACCTCGACCGCGCCTGCGCGCTGGCGGAGCGTGCGTTCGATACCTACCGCGAGACCGACCCGGAGACCCGGGCCGGCTTCCTCGAAGCGATCGCCGCGAACATCCTGGAGATCGGCGACGATCTGGTCACCCGCTGCATGGCGGAGACCGGGCTGCCGCGCCCGCGGATCGAGGGCGAGCGCGCCCGGACCGCCGGCCAGTTGCGCCTGTTCGCCGGCGTGGTGCGCGCGGGCGGCTACGTCGAGGCCCGGATCGACCCGGCCCTGCCGGACCGCAAGCCGCTGCCGCGGCCCGACCTGCGCCTGCGGCGCATCGCGGTCGGCCCGGTGGCGGTGTTCGGGGCGTCGAACTTCCCGCTCGCCTTCTCGGTGGCGGGGGGCGACACGGCCTCGGCGCTGGCGGCGGGATGCCCGGTGGTCGTCAAGGCGCACCCGGCCCATCCCGGCACCTCCGAACTCGTCGGCCGGGCGGTGCAGAAGGCGGTCGCGTCCTGCGGCCTGCCGGACGGGACGTTCTCGCTGCTCTTCGATGCCGGCCAGTCCATCGGGCAGGCCCTGGTGGCCGATCCCCGCATCGCCGCCGTGGGCTTCACCGGCTCGCGCCGGGGCGGAACGGCCCTCATGGCGATCGCCGCCGGGCGCATGATGCCGATCCCGGTCTACGCCGAGATGAGCAGCATCAACCCGGTCCTGCTGTTTCCGGGGGCGCTCGCCGCGCGGGGCGCCGCGATCGGCACGGCGTTCGTGGCCTCGCTGACGCTGGGCGCCGGGCAGTTCTGCACCAACCCGGGCCTGATCCTGGCGGTGCCGGGGCCCGGCCTCGACGCCTTCCTGAAGGCGGCGACGGCGGCCCTCACCGAGAGCCCGGCCGCGACCATGCTGACGCCGGGCATCCAGCGCGCCTATCGCGAGGGCGTCGCCCGGGTGGCGGGCCACGCCGCCGTCACCCTCCTGGCCGAGGGCCCGGAGGGCGCGGCGGCGCAGGGCCGGGCCGCCCTGTTCGCCACCGATTCGGACGCGTTCCTGGCCGAACCCGTGCTGCAGGAGGAGATGTTCGGCGCCTCGGCCCTCGTCGTCCGCTGCCGCGACCTTGCCGCGATGCGGGCCGTGCTCGAGCACCTGGAAGGTCAGCTCACGGCGTCGCTGCACCTCGCCCCCGAGGATCACGCCGCCGCGCGGGATCTCATGCCGCTCCTGGAGCGCCGGGTCGGGCGCATCCTGGTGGACGGGTTCGGCACCGGGGTCGAGGTGGCGCACGCCATGGTCCACGGCGGCCCCTACCCGGCCACCTCGGACGGGCGCACGACCTCGGTGGGCAGCCTCGCCATCGACCGGTTCCTGCGGCCGGTGAGCTACCAGGACGTCCCCGACGCCCTGTTGCCGGCGGCGCTGCAGGAAGCCAATCCGCTCAACCTTCCCCGGCGGATCGACGGCACGCTCGACCCGCGCTGAGGCGGGCACGCGGGCGGGCCGCCGGAAACGGCCCCGCTCGCGGCTCGGCCATCTTGCCAGCCCGCCCCCCGGCGTCTAGAGAGCCCCGGCCCACGGTGGGGCGTCGCCAAGTGGTAAGGCAGCGGTTTTTGGTACCGCCATTCCCAGGTTCGAATCCTGGCGCCCCAGCCAAGCTTCCGCTAAGTCATTGATCTGATTGCAATTGGCTCTCAGCCGCTTCGGCGGCCTCACCGATTGTACGCAGAGCTGTTGCACGCGCTTGTCCACAGGGGCAGGCCGTTGACGATTTGTTCTAACGTGTACCGTCGCGGGGCGGTATATTGGTGGCGAAGGCGATTCCGTTGCGATGAGCGGACGCGACCCTCTGGTGCCCCGGTTAGGGGGAAGTCCATAACGGTCGCTCTGAGCCTGGGCACCTCCGACCCAGCAAGTGCGCGCACACTCGGCTGGGGACTCAACGCGGAAAGCCTCCGCGTCCGGGATGACCCCGCCATGCAAACAGCGGCTCAAATCCGCGACCACCTCCGCGCGTTCGTCGATCGGGAGCGAGGCGCGCGGATCGCGCGCTTGCAGCGTGACCTCAATCCACCGCGCGCACCTCTCATCGGCGACTGGCCCACGCTCATGGAAAAACGTGAGCGGGAGTATCGGATCTTCGGACGCCTGCAGACGCTAGCGGCAGAGGAAGGTTTCGACGCAGGGTACGACAGTGAACTTGATGGCCGCCTGAAGCGGGAAGGCTTCAGCCTGACCGAGCGCGGGGCTATCCGACGGCGCATCGAGAACGGTTACCTGCGCGATCTCGGTCGCCCGGACGAAACCGGCCGGCTCACGCCACCGCGCGCTTATCTTCAGACAATGCTGACCAGCATGAACGAGCCTGTGACGGAGGCCGGCCTCAATCGCTGCCTGCGTGGGCTGGCGGCGCTCTCCGGCCATGTTTCACGCGAGTTCGCCTCGACTTATGCCGAGGCGCGGGCAGATCCACGGGAGGCCTGGGCCAACCTCTCGGCGATGCGCGCCAGGGGCGAGATGCCGCGTGACACGCTGGGCTGGGCCGCATCCGACTTCGACGGCGCTGACAGTTTCGAGTGGGGCGACTTCGAGGTCCAGGTCCCCACAACACCGCCGCTGTCAGAAAGCAGTTATACAGATCCGGCTACTCCTAAATCCGAGCCCGTCGGCCAGCCGGCACCCGAGCAAGACCCCATAGCCGACCGGAAACATCCACCCGCGGCGCCAGCTCCTGCGTCGTACCCTTCAAAAACGGAGGCCGCCGCGCCGGAAGAGGCGTCAAGGCCATCGTCTGGATCTTCGGAGCTTGACGGAGAGGATCGCGGTCCAGCCGTCACCGGTTGCGCTCCAGCCCTCGACCAGCGAGGCCTGGACGATGCGCATGAGGACAGCGAAGCCGGTTTTGGCCCGGTCATGAACTCGCTGACCGAGATGGTCGAAGAGCTCATCACGCACAAGGGCGCCACCTGGGACGAGAAGACCCAACGGCAGCATCGGGCGGTCGCGGCAATGCTGGGCGACATCGCCGGCACCGATGACCTGCGGCAGATCCGGCATGCCCATCTCGCTGCCTATATCCAGAACCTGTCGAACCTGCCGAAGTCCTACGGCAAGAGTTCACGTGATGCGGCACTGTCGATTGCGGACCTGGTCGAGCGCGGCCGAACGATGCGGGCCGCGGGGCAGACAGAGAAAGTCGGGCTCAGCCCCGCGACCGTGAACCGGCATATCACGCAGCTCTCGACGATCGCGAAGTACTGTCGGGCCAAGCAGCGTCCGATTGGGCAGGTCGAGCTCTTGGGCGACTTCCGCCTAATCGACCCGGAGCGGGACGGCGAGAAGCGACCGGCCTTCGAGGTCGACGAGGTGAAGACTCTATTCGCGCACCCCGTCTGGACCTCGACGGCCTCGGAGGCGGAGATGCTGCGGGTCGCACGGGGGCAGCAGATTTTCGCAGTCGTCTACTGGCTGCCGCTCCTGGGCTACTACACCTGCGCGCGCCTGTCCGAGTTGGTCTACCTCGAGCTCGGTGACATCGACCTGGAGCAGGCCACGCTCAAGATCCGGCCGACACGCAGACGGCGCCTGAAGAACGCGGTGTCGCGTCGGACGCTGCCACTCCATCCAGAGCTGATCCGCCTCGGCTTCCTGGATTACGTGCGGGGTAGATCTGGTGCACGAAGCGATCTGATCTTCGCGGAGATCGCGAAGTTTGGCGAGAACACGCCCTTGTCGAACCTGTTCGACAAGCGCTGGACGGTCGTTCTGGACGAAGCCCTGCCCTCGGCCCGTGAGGAGCGCAAGACGTTCCATTCCTTCCGGCATTTCGGTAATACGGAGATGATCCGGCGGCTAGTGCTCGATCCGATCCGCGAGTCGATGATGGGCCATGAGGGCGCCACCGTGAACTCACGAAACTACAAGAAGACGCTCAAGCCTGAAGATCTGCGAACGGCCATTGCCGCCATTCCCGAAGTCACGCACGGACTTCGGGCGTGTGACTGGACGCTCATTGAGTCATCGCTCACGCTCGGCTCTCTGGAACGCCAAGTATCGGCAGAGGGAAGTTGGTCGCGCCGCCGATACCTCCCGTCATCGTCTCCGCACTCCGCGCGCAAGGACGCTGCGAAAGGACCTGGACGGTCCTCCCCGCATACAGAAGCTTGTCCGCGCCGAAACCAAAAGCCGTTTAAAGTGCCTTGAAGACCCATGCGGCACGTCCGCTTCGGCAACCAAGTCGCTGAAGCTGACGCGCCGCTTTGGGTGGATTTCCGCCGGTCCGTTTTCGGACGGCAACGTACGTGAGCAGACGTTGCCGCCGTGCCCGTTCACGTCCCAATCGAAACGTCCGGACCGCCCTGGGCGCTTCTCCGAAGCGGTCGTTTGTCGGTGCTCAACCGACTTCGGTTCGGGGCGGCGGGCGGACAGCTGCCCGTTACACGAGAGCCAGCGCGTCGCACCTAAACCGAGCAGGTCACGTCGACAATCGTCGGCGCGCCCTCGACGTTACCAGTCCTTGGCCACTCGGAGACATCACTGCAGAGCCGATCTGTGCCGCTCGTCAGGTCATAAGCAGTCGCGCACCCATCGCGTGGGACATGAAGAAGCGCAGCATCTCCCGACTCGCATCGGGGCCCTGGGGATCGGTGTGTGACCCGGATGGGTGGCCGCCGGCCCAGGCATGGCCGGCACCGTGCAGGAGCCATTGCTCCGATGACCAGGCTCCATAGGTCTCTGCCAGGACGGTCCGCTTGAACGACCTCCCGGCTGCGGAACGCCCCTCGGTGGTGGTGCCAGTTAGTTCCGTCCCCGGTCGCGATTGCGCTATGGCCTGGTCACCGTTGATCGATGCGACGGTCGCGTCGCGGTCCCCATGGAACACGATGGTCGGGACTGGATGCGCTGTCCGCAACGGTTGACGCACGGCGCCCCGGCGCATCGTCGAGAGGGCTGCCGCCATCGACCCGGCGGCCCCGCTGGCGAGTCCAGAATGGATGCCGACGGCGGCATAGATGTCCGGGTAGGTTTGGCCCATTACTGCGGCCGCTGCCCCGCCCGAGGACAGGCCCGCGACGTAGACCCTTGCCGGGTCCACGTCGAGGTCCTCCATGATCCGTCGGGTCAGCCCGGCGAGAATGGACGGCTCGCCCCTCCCGCGGTGCTGGTCGCTGTCCCTGAACCAGTTCCAGCTCTTGAGCATGTTGGCCGACCGGGGCTGATCGGGATAGGCCACGATGACGCCCTGCTCCTCGGCCAGCCGGTCCATCCGGGTTCCGATGGCGAAGTCGCGCGCGGTCTGCGAGCAGCCGTGGAGCATCACCACGAGCGGACGGGGACCGCTTCCGGAACCCGACGGCACAAACAGGTCGTAGGCGCGGCTACCGGCTTGGTTGCCGTACCGACGTGCCAAGGCGCCGGGCCGGTCGATGGATCGCTCCGCCAATTTAATCGCCGCGGGTCCGGGACGCTCTGTCATCGGGATGCTTTCAAGGATGGCCCTGTACGGAGCGGAATGCGAGCTACGGCAGGGCGCCGATCATGCCCTTTGCCTCGGTCATCGTATTCTCGCATGAGCGCTTGTCGCCGCCTCGGTCCTCGGCGGACGCCCGGACGATGAGGGTCCGCGCGGCGGCGATGTGGTCGGCGGTCGAGACCGTTTCGGGATCGCTCGGAGAGCCGCTTCGGACGGTGGTCAGGCCCCGTAGTGAGCCCGCTCGAAGCTCGTGGCCCGGCCGAAGGCCGGCGACCTGAACTGCTCCAGCGCTGTCAAGGCGACGCTTGATGGTGCTGATTTGCTCGGCGCAGGACGATGCGAGGGCGGGAAGCGGTAGGGTCGCAAGAACAGCGATGGCAATCAGGCGCATCATGATGTCTCTCCGGAGGATGGCAGCACCTCCGGACCCGCACGACGAGCGGACGATCGGGATGCCGTCCCTCACGCGGCGATGCGAGGGTAGCATCTATCCAACACGAGCCAGCGACGAATGTTGCACTGCAACACAAAACGCAGGGCAGACCCGTGTCGACCGCCATCGCTGCAACTTGCCGGTCCGGTCACCCGGTAATGGTCCGGCCGGGCGCGGTCGCCACCGCTTCCTGGGGTGATAAGGCTGCCAGCGTCCCGAAAGGCGGTCGGGCGATCCCATTCGCTAAAATTCTTATTGTCGCTCGTGGGATCAAGGGAGTCGGGGATTAGTTGTCATCATGCTTAGCGCTCGGCGGCGAGCGGTTTTTTACGCGGTTTAGCGCGTGATATTTTCCAGTAGGATCATCGAAATGAAGGCACTTACTTGGCAGGGCCGAGGCAAGATCTCATGCGAGACTGTGCCGGACCCGAAGATCGAGCATGGTCGTGACGTCATCATCAAGGTGACCGCCTGCGCGATCTGCGGCTCGGACCTTCACCTCATGGGCGGCTTCATGCCCACAATGGAGTGCGGCGACGTCCTCGGGCACGAGACCATGGGTGAAGTCATCGAGGTTGGTCGGGACAACGCCAAGCTGAAGGTCGGCGACCGTATCGTGGTGCCCTTCACGATCTGCTGCGGCGAGTGTCGCCAGTGCAAGTGGGGCAACTGGAGCTGCTGCGAGCGCACCAATCCAAATGGAGCGATGCAGGCCAAGGTGTTTGGCTATCCGCTCGCCGGACTGTTCGGCTTCTCGCACCTTACCGGTGGCATCCCCGGCGGCCAGGCTGAGTACCTGCGGGTGCCCTACGCCGACGTCGGCCCCATCGTCGTACCCGAGGGCCTGACCGACGAGCAGGTGCTGTTCCTCAGCGACATCTTCCCGACCGCCTACCAGGCCGCCGAGCATTGCGACATCGGTCCGGAGGACACGGTAGCGATCTGGGGCTGCGGCCCAGTCGGCGTGCTCGCGGTGAAGTGCTGCCTGATGCTGGGTGCCAAGCGCGTCATCTCTATCGACAGCGTCCCGGAGCGCCTCGCCCTGGCGCGGGAAGCCGGTGCCGAGACCATCGATCTATCCACCGAGAACATCCAGGACACGCTCATGGAGATGACCCACGGCCGCGGACCAGACTCGGTCATTGAGGCAGTCGGCATGGAGTCCCACGGGGCGGACACCACGCTGCAGAAGGTGTCGTCCGCCATTATGGAGCACACCGTCAGCCTGGAGCGTCCGTTCGCGCTCAACCAGGCGATCCTGGCCTGCCGCCCCGGTGGCAACGTCTCGATGCCCGGCGTCTTCGCGGGCCCGGTCGGTCCCGTCGCCTTGGGCGTCCTGATGAACAAGGGCCTGACCCTGAAGACCGGCCAGACCCACATGGTCCGCTACATGAAGCCGCTGATGGAGCGCATCCAAAACGGCGACATCGACCCGTCCTTCATCATTAGCCATCGCTCCACGAACCTGGAGGACGGCCCGGCGCTGTACGACATGTTCCGGGACAAGAAGGATGCCTGCACCAAGGTGGTGTTCAAGCCTCACGGCTAAAGAACGACCACGGAGCTGAAGAACGTTCATCTCCAAGGACGGGGCACGGCCGGCTCCTGATGGGTCGCCGCCGCCAACAACAGACAAGAAAGCGTCTCATGCCCACCGCGGTGATTTTCGACGTCGATGGTACCCTCATCGATTCGGTCCCCCAGCACGCCCGTGCCTGGCAGGATGCCTTCCGGGACTTCGGTCACGACATCCCTTTCGAAGAACTCAGGAGGCAGATCGGCAAGGGCGGGGACCTCCTGATGCCGGTGTTCCTGTCGGAGGCGGAGATCGCCGAGAAGGGCGATGCCCTGGAGGAGCACCGCTCGGGGATCCTGAAGGAGCTCTACCTCCCGACCATCAAGGGCTTGCCGCAGGTTCGGGCGCTCGTCGAGCGCCTGCTGGCCGACGGCAAGCAGCTCGCACTCGCCTCCTCCGCCAAGGGCGACGAGCTCAAGACTTACAAGAAGATCGCCGAAATCGACGATCTCATCAGCATCGAGACGTCGTCCGATGACGCGGAGGAGAGCAAGCCGAACCCGGACATCTTCCAGGCGGCCCTGAAGCGCCTAAACGGCGTCGCGGCACAGGATGCCGTCGTCGTCGGTGATACGCCCTACGATGCCGAGGCTGCTACCAAGGCCGGCATTCGGACGATTGGGCTGCTTACGGGGGGTGGACGGTCGAAGAACTCATGCAGGCCGGCTGCATCGCCACCTATCGGGATCCGGCTGAACTGCTCGCCCGATACGAGACCTCGCCACTCGTCGGGTCGCAGGCCTGATCGTACGAGGACGGAGCACCTCCCATGGCAGCCACGAGCTCAAGCCCGTCCGAGGGTCCACACCTGCGCACCATCGCCATGCCGCGCGACACGAACGCTGCTGGCGCTATCTTCGGAGGCTGGACGGTTTCGCAGATGGATCTGGCCGGCGGAACCTTTGCTGCCCAGCGAACTAAGGGCCGCGTGGCGACGGTCAGCATCGACGCAATGCGTTTTCTCAGGCCGATCTCGGTCGGCGATGAGGCGAGTTGCTACTGCACCCTACAGGAAGACGGCGAGACATCGTTGGGCGTTCGGATCGAGGTCTGGATCCGGGACAGGACCGGAGGTGATCCGCAGAAGGTCACCGAAGGGGTGTTCACCTATGTCGCCTTGGATGACGAGGGGAAGCCGCGGCATCGGGCCTGACTCCGGTCTAACAGGAACTGGAGGCGTTCGCCGTTCCCAGGTTGCAGGGCCGAGGTGTCTGGACTCCTATGCATGGCTGCTTTCGGGAAGCGCTGATGTCCTTCCTTACGGCTGGCATGGGTCGGGACCCGTCCGTCCGCTCTACGACCGGGTTGGGTGGATCTTTGCTGGTCCGCTTTCGAGACATCGGATCAAGGAAGCGGACCTTCGCGCGGGCGAGAGCAGTCGACTGCTTCTCGTCCATCTCTGTCATTTAATGCGCCTCGGTCGATCCTTAATAGCGGACGTCCAACGTGGCGGCTGCGGCGGTCCGTTCGCATAAGGGCATTTTACGAGTGGCCGCAGTAGCGGGGTGAAGTCGCGCGCCCGCTCGAAAAAGACCGTTTTGAGCGAATTTTCGGGGCAGACCAGATATTGTCGGCTGCTACGTGACCAGGCGAGGCTGTGCGGCCGGAACTGCACCGACATCCGCCAATGATTGCCCCCCAGGCAGCCTAATGGCCGCGCTCTGCAACGAGCAGATGATCAGAAATCCGCTGGGGTCGCCGAAGGCTGCGAGAACGCCATGCAGCTCTGGCGCGAGCTTCGCGAGCGCGGCTTCCCCGGCACCGCGAAGCAAATCCGGCGCTGTCTGGGCGAGCGACGTACGCGTCCGGCCAGGACCACAGCCGCGCGTTACCGGACGTTGCCCTCTGCCCCGAGGGCCGCCACGGCGTCGCCCCCCCCCAGCCGCTGCCCTCCCCGAAGCAGCTGTCCTGGCATCTCCTGCGCGATCCGGGTGAACTCGGCGCAGAGGCTGCGGCGGCGGTTGTGCGCGTGCTTCAGGATGAGGAGGTGACGCGGGTCGTCGACCTCGCTCGACGGTTCTGCCGGATCGTGCGCGGTCGTTGCAGCGGCGTACGGGCCGAGCCCGGCACCATCGCCGCCTTCGACGCGTGGTTGGGCGAGGCCCGTACGTGCGGAGAGCGTGTGGTCGAGGGCTTCGCCACCAGCCTCGGGCAGGACGGGGCCGCCGTCCGCGCCAGCCTCTGCCTGTCCTGGAGCAGCGGGAAGGCCGAAGGCCAGGTTAATCGCGTCAAGCTGCTGAAACGCCCCATGTACGACCGCGCCAAGCCCAACTTCCTGCGCCATCGCTTCCTCCTCGCAGCCTGATCCGCCAAACTCGGCGATGAACCACCCTGTGGGGGCCGATCACTTAGGACATTTCAAGGATCGATGGGGGTGGCCACGATCGAGCATGGCCTTTGGTGACACCTTAGGCGACGAGGCATCAAGCAATCGCATAAGTCCTTTATTATCACGCGCTGTTGGGAAGACGTACGGCGAAATCGCCCGCGGTCGCCGTCGCCAACGGCTCATCGCCCGCACCGGGGTTTCTCGCACGCGCCGGTGAAGCCTCTCCAACGACGCGTCCACTCTCATCGAGGACGAGGAGCGCCTCGCCGTCCGCGGGTAGACCGCGCAAGAGATCGAGGTAGGGCGCGGCCACCGAGATCGTCCGGCCTGGCCCGGCCACGGCGGTGATCCGACCGACTGCGATGCGGTAGGCATATATCGACCGAGGCTCCAGGACGCGCGCGGCGAGCATCGCCCCGCCCACCGCGATGAGCACCGGCACCATCATCGCGTCGAGGCTGCGCGTGAGCTCCACCATCAGCACCACCGCGGAGACGGGGCCTTGCGTCGTCGCGGCGAGCACCGCCGCCGCCACGATCACGGCGCAGGCTCCACAAGGGGCCCCCGGCCACAGGAACGCCCAGCCGGCGCCCGCTAGTCCTCCGAGCATCGCGCCGAAGGTGATAGTCGGGGTGAACAAGCCACCCGGCGCGCCGCAGCCGAGACAGGCCGCGGTGGCCAGCGGCTTCACCAGCGCCATCGCCGCGAGGATCGGCCAAGCCAGCGTACCCGTGAAGGCTAGCTGAACCGCGTCCTTGCCGTTGCCGAGAAGCTGCGGCAGCGGGATCGCAAGCAGGCCGAGTCCGACGAAGACGACGAGCGGCGCCACAACCGCGCCCACACCGCCCTTGGGTCGTCGCGTATCGGCGAAGGTGACGACGCGCACGTAGAGGGCCGAGATCGCCCCCGCCGGCACGCTCGCCGCAACGGCGAAGGCGACGAGGGAGGGTGAAGTCGCGTAGGTCGGCACAACGTAGACCTGACGGTCCGGAAGCAGCAGCCACGCCGTGCCGGTGGCGATCGCCGTCGTCGCGATGGCGGGAGCAACGAGGGGCAGTGCGAGCGTCCCCAGCAGTACCTCCAGCGCGAACAGGGCTCCCCCGAGAGGAACATCGTACACGGCGGCGATCCCGGCCCCGGCCCCAAAGGCGGCGAGCACGCGCCGCCGGCTCCCCGCGAGCCCCGCCCGGGTGGCGAATAGGCTGGCGAAGGCAGCTCCCACCTGCTTGGGCGCCTGCTCGCGCCCCAGCGAGCAGCCGAGCCCAACAACTACTATTGAGATCGCGCCTTGGGCGAGGTTGCGTGGGAAATCGAGCGCGCCGCTTCCGAACCACAGCGCTGCCGACAGGTCGCCCCCGTGCCGACCGACGTGACGTAGTATGGGAATCCCGACGGTCACGAGCAGGCCACAGAATGACAGTACCAGAACCCGGTGCCCCCACCCCGTCGCCTGCACCGCCTCCAGAAAGGCATCGCTACGCGCGCCGAAGGCCAGCCATTGCACGAGGGTGAGGAGTTGCATCAGCAAGCCGGCGCCGAGGCCGGCAGCGAGTCCCGTGGCGGGTACAAGTAGCCAGAAGCGCCGTCCGAGCAGGCCGCCGGCCACGACGTTCGGCTGCGGCGAGGCGGGAGGCGTCGCTCCCGACGGGCTCTCAACGGGGGCAGCATCCCAGACCCCGCCATCCACGATCTTGGCGCGCATGCGCTTTTGTCGTGTCATATCAATCCAGCCGAACGGGCGGACTGATCAGCCGGTCGAGTCCGTCCACCAGCCAAGTCAAGGCCCCGCGCATCGGTCCGAACAAGCCAAATTGATGCTGCCGATAAAGGAGCGCGTGCGCGGCGCGCGCTGACAATCCCTTCAAATGTCCGCCCCCGAAGGTGACGCGCCCGAGCGTACCCCAGCCGTTGTAGTCGGCGAGCGAGACGATCATCCCTCGCTCGCGAAATCGGAACGGCGGCGCTGCACCGTTACCCTGCCACGCATCGAAATGCCGGGCGAGGTGCTGCGCCTCCTGCGCCGCAGCCTGGGCGGTCGCCGGCACCGGTCTGCCGGTTTCCGGATCCAGCAAGCTCGCGCAATCACCGAGCGCCAGGATCGCGGGATCCTTCGTGGTACGCAGGGATGCCGCCACCACGAGCTGGCCGGTTCGCGAGCGCTCCAGCCCCTCCACACGGTCGAGTGCGTCCGGTCCCCGCACGCCGGCAGCCCAGATCTTTATGCGCGCCTCGATGCGGCTGCCGCCGTCCAGGGCGAGGCCCGCGGCGTTGGCGCCCGTCACCCTCGCACCCAAGCGCACGTCGACATCGAGCTTTCGCAGCGTGTCGGCCGCCGCTTTCGAGACGTGGTCTGGAAATGCCGGCAGCAGGCGTGGACCGCTCTCGATCAAGGCGAGGCGGAAGCGGCTGGGTAGGATCGGTGATCCATAGGCCGCCAGCTGATCGACCGCACGCTTCAGTTCGGCGGCAAGCTCGACGCCCGTTGCCCCGCCGCCGACGATGGCGAGATCCAGTTCTTCTTCCCGTCCGAAGGCAGACAACGCGAGTTGACGCAGGCGTGCATGCAAAGCTTGAGCACCTTCGAGACCGTCGATGGTCAGGCAGTGCTCGGCCACGCCCGGCGTGCCGAAATCGTCGGCGCGACTGCCCACAGCGAGGACGAGTCGATCGTAACTGAGCCGCAGCGGTTGCGGCAGAGGGCCCGCCGCGTCGTGATGGCCTAGGGGCGTGATGGAAACCGTCCTAGCCTCGCGGTCGATATCGCCGAGGCCTCCGGGTATGAACGTGAAGTGGTTGCGCTTGGCCTGCGCCAAAAAATCCACCTGTTCGCGATCCGGCCTGGCCGTGCCCGCGGCGAAGGTGTGCAGCATTGGTTTCCAGACGTGCGACAGGTTCATGTCGATCAGCGTGACCGCCGCACGACCATGTCGACCGTGGCTGCGACCGATCCGGGTCGCGAGGTCGATCCCGGAGACGCCTCCGCCGACGATCACGATACGTGTCGGACTCACGACGTCACCTCCGCAGGATGACGAGGGCACTCGACGCCGGCATCCTTCCCACGGCTATACGGATACCGCCCCTGAGCGCGCGAAAGCGAGATCTGCCCAAGGTACGACGGCGGAGAAGTGACCGGTCCCGTCCGTCGCGATTGCGGCTTAGTCGGCGCGAACACTTGCCCGTCAAGCATGGAGGGCTTCCCGGGGCTCGGTATGGTCGAACAGTTGGGGCGGCGCGATCTCGTTCTTGGCACCCATCCGCGCCACTAGGTGGTCAGCGACCCGCAGGGCGTTGGCGATGATCGTCAGGGTCGGGTTCACGGCGCCGATCGACGGGAAGAAGCTGGCGTCGGTCACGTAGAGGTTGTCCAGCTCATGCGCCTTGCAATTCCGGTCGAGGACAGAGGTGGCCGGATCGTCGCCGAACCGCAGGGTTCCCGCTTGGTGCGCCGTCCCGCCGATCGGGACGTTCTTGCCGAGGTAGAGCGATCGGTCGAACAGGTGCGGATGGATGTCGGTGACGCTGCAGATCTCGCGCAGCTTCTGCCGCAGCCGCTTATGCGCTTCGACGTTGGTCTCGGTGAGGTCGAGATGGACCTTTCCGTCCTTATAGTAGACCCGGTTCTGGGCCAGCGGCACGTCCTCCGAGGTCAGCCAGAAATCCACGGAGTGCTTGGCGATCCAGTCGAACGGCTTGTCGGGAAACCATTGCAAGAAGCCGGGCAGGCCCTCGCCGTGGATCTGGACGCCGTCCGACTTGCCGACCATCTGGATATGGCCGAGGGGGAAATCCCAATCGTCATCCGGATCTGGATCGCCGAAATAGAAGTCGTTAAGCCCAAGTGTCTTCTGGAACCGGGTCGGGTTCGGCACCTTCGAGATCGCCAGCACCGTTGAATTGTTATGGCGCATGTAGTTGCGCCCGACTTGATCTGAGCTGTTGGCGAGGCCGTTCGGATGCTGCGCGCTCGCAGAGCGCAGCAGCAGCAGCGCCGAGGAGAGGGCGCCGCAGGCCACCACCACGAGGTCGGCCGAAGCCTCGAAGGCGGCGCCGTCGCGGGTGCCGGAAACCCCCGTGACGGTACGGCCCGACGGATCGGTGACGAGCCGCTCGATATAGGTGCGGGTCAGGAGCGTCAGGTTCGGGCAGTCGCGCAGGGCGGGATCCACCACCATGGTCTGAGCGTCGGACTTGCCGTTGGTCGGGCAGGGGAAGCCGTCGAAGGATTCGCACTTGATGCAGGGCGAGGTCGGCACCGCCCGCCCGTCCTTCTCCACCAGGCGGACGCCGACCGGCAGATGGAAAGGGTGGTGCCCGGCCGTCTTCAGGTTGTCGAACAATTGCTGGATCCGCGGCTCGTGCGAGACGGGCGGATGCGCGTAGGGCTTCCTCGACCAGGGCTCGGTCGGGTCCTCGCCGCGCAGGCCGTGGACGTGGAACAGCTCCTCGGCGGCCTGATAGTACGGTTCGAACGTGTCGTAGCCGACCGGCCAGGCCGGCGCGATGCCGTCCTGATGGCGGATCTCGGAGAAGTCCTTCTCGCGCAGGCGAAACAGGATCGAGCCGTAGAACTTCGAGTTCCCGCCGACGTAGTAGTGCAGGCCCGGATGGAAGCTTTTGCCGTCCGAGGAGTACCACGTCTCCTTAGCCTGGTAGTGGCCATCGACGATCACAGCCTGGCTGTCCCAGTTGCGCGGCTCGCGTAGCAGATAGTCGCCGCGCTCGATCAGCAGGATACGCTTGCCGGTCTGTGCGAGACGCCACGCCACGGTCCCGCCGCCAGGGCCGGAACCGACGATGATGACGTCGTAATGCTCGCCCGCCATGACTGATCGCTCCTGATGAACGGTTAGATCCGTTGAACCTCGATCCAAGTACACTTTAAGTCCACGCTACCGAAAAACTAAGCGAAATTTCGTTTGTTTATCGCTAGATTATTGTAGACCCATTCCATGATGGCGCGTAGTATTATTCTGGAGCGTCGCCATCCGACGCCTGCATGGCGGAGTCCATTGATTGCGATGATGATACTGAGCCTAGTCGTCGCCTTCGGCGTGCGCTGCCTTCTCGTGATCCTGTTCCTGCCGTTCTCCGCCGCCGACAAGATCTTCAACTTCTCCGGGGCCGTCGGGCAGGCGAGCGAGATCGCCCCGTCCCGCGGGTTGGCACGCGGACTGATCATCGCCGGCCTCTTCGTCGAGATCGTGATGTCGTTAGGCGTCGTCACGGGGATCGCCGATCGCTTGGCGGCCTTCGTACTTGCCGGATACTGCATGGCGACGGCGCTCCTGTGGAAGCAGTTCTGGAAGCCGGGCGATTTCTGGGCTGGCGGCAAGGGTCGCGAGCTATTCTGGGATTTTCTGAAGAACTTCTCGCTCGGTGCGGGCTTCCTGCTCATCACCTTCGGCACGAATTCCACGACGGTGCTCGACTTGCTCTCCGATCCGACAGCCTCGTCGCACCCGTACAGTCTGGGGTCGGCTGCGCGGTGACTTGCGCCGCCGGGACGCACAGCTCCCTCCAGCGGCATCCTGGCCCACGACCGGATTACACCAGCCCGCTGGGCGCCGCGTCGAGGATTGAGGATAGGGCGATCCACCGCTTTGCCGGTCAGGGACGCCACGTCGCCCGAACGGTGATGGATGCCGGGCGCAGCACACCCCGGCAGGTAGACGGCCGTGTTCGTCGCCCCCTTGATCAAGACGCAGCATCGCGAACGCCGAGCGGGAGCCAGCGCCGTCCCTCCCGGTCGAGAAGCCGGTCGGCGGCGTCGGGGCCGTCGGTACCCGATGCGTACGGTTGTATGGCGGTCGAACCTTCGCCCGCCCCGTCGCCCCAGGCTTTCTGCAACGGCTCGACCGCGGCCCACGCGGACTCGATCGCATCCGCCCGTTGGAACAGCGTGGCATCTCCGATCATGCAATCGTACAGCAGGGTCTCGTAGCCCACGTTCGGACGCTCCGGGAAGCAGTCCGCGTAGCGGAAGCTCGTCTCCGCCTTCCCGAGCCGCATCGTCGGCCCCGGCACCTTGGCGTTGAATTGGGTCTGCGTACCCTGGACCGGGTCGATCTGCAGCCTCATGATGTTGGCTGCGATGCTGCCGGTTTCGGTCCCTTTAAACAGCAGGTATGGCGCCGGCTTGAAGGCGACGACGATCTCGGTACGGCGCCCGGCCAAATGTTTCCCGGTGCGCAGGTAGAACGGCACGCCGGCCCAGCGCCAGTTCTCGATCTCCAACCTCAAGGCCACGTAGGTCTCGGTCGCGGAGTCCTTTGCCACGTCGGGCTCGTGGCGATAATCTCGTTTCGCCACGCCGTCGACCTTGCCGGCCGTGTACTGGCCTCGTACTGCGTCCTGCGATGGGATCGGACGGATCGCGGCCATGAGCTTCGCCTTCTCGTCGCGGACCGCCTCCGCGTCGAACGAGTTCGGCGGCTCCATCGCCACCATGGCGAGCAGGGTGAAGAGGTGGTTCGGCACCATGTCGCGCAACGCGCCCGTCGCCTCGTAGAAGGCTCCGCGACCCTCGACGCCTACCGTTTCCGCGGCTGTGATCTCGACGTGGTCGACGTATTCGCGTCGCCAAAGCGGCTCGAAGAGGCCGTTCGCGAAACGGATCGCCATAAGGCTCTGCACCGTCTCCTTTCCCAGGAAATGGTCGATCCGATAGAATTGGGATTCGTCTGCTGCCTTCAGGATGCGTGCGTTGAGTGCTTCCGCGGAAGGCAGATCGGCGCCGAAGGGCTTCTCGATCACCACGCGACGAAAGGAGCCTTCGGGCTGCCGCAGGAGCTGTGCCTCCCCGAGGCCGTCGACGATCGGACCGAAGAAGCGGGCCGGCACCGCGAGGTAGTAGATCACGTTGCCCGTCAATCGCCCGGCAAGGCCCTGGAAGGTCTCCGACTTGAGGAAATCCCCTTGGGCATAGTGCAGCCGATCGCGGATGAAGCCCCAGGTCGATTCATCGATCCTATCGACGTGGAACTCCGCAGTGGGATCCTTCGTGAAGGACTGCATCGTTTCGGTGAGTGACTCGCGCCACCCCTCGTCATCGAGATCGAGATGGTCGATCCCGAGGATCGAAAATCCGTCGTCGAGCAGCCCGTCGTCCTTCAGGTTGTACAGGGATGGCATCAGCAGCCGCTTGGTCAGATCGCCACCGGCGCCGAAGATGACGAGGGTGCACGGCGGGGCCTGCTTCGTGCCGGCCGGCGCCGTATCCTTGGGCAGGACTTCTGTCGGCATGGAAAAGCTCCTTCGGTTTGGGGCAATCAGGTGCGTGTGACACTGACGGCGGTCGCGGGGCCCGATGCCCAGCGGGGGCCGGCGGGACCACGATCGTGGCGCCTTCAGTCCGGGATCCGTTTCGGCGGCGTCTTGCGACCGTGACGTGCCGCCGGGCCCTCGCTGCGGGCATGGTTGAGCAGGGTGTTCACGAAGGCGACGTGCGTGAACGCTTGCGGGTAATTGCCGACCAGGCGCTTACGCTTGACGTCGTACTCCTCGCTGACGAGGCCGAGGTCGTTGAAGACGCCGATCAACCGGTCGATGACCGTCTTCGCCGCATCGTGTCGCCCCAGTCCGATGAGGTTGTCGACGTACCAGAACGTGCAGGGCAGGAAGGCGCCCTCGTCGCCCGACAATCCGTCCGTCGTCTGACCTTCTGTCTCGTAGCGGAGGATAAAACCGTCCCGCAGCAGTCCACGACCGATCGCGTCGACCGTGCCGACCACCCGCGGGTCGTCCTGAGGTAGAAAGCCTGTATGGGCGATGAGCAGCAGGCTCGCGTCGAGCGCCTTCGCGCCGTAGGACTGCACGAAGCTGTCGAGTTCCGGGTCGAAACCCCGCTCGCAGACCTCGGCATGGATCGCATCGCGGATGGTGCACCAGCGCGCCGCTTGCTCGTCGGTCGTGAAGCGTCCATCCCTCTCATGCATCCGCAGCGCCCGGTCGAACGCGACCCACGCCATCACCTTCGAATGTACAAAGTGACGTCGACCGCCGCGCACCTCCCAAATTCCCTCGTCGGGCTGCCGCCACGCCTGTTCGAGATGATCGAGGATCGCCAGCCCCACCCGCAGGCCATCCGCGCTCACCGGAAGGCCCCGGACATGGGCTTGATAGATCGCGTCGAACAACTCGCCGTAGACGTCGAGTTGGAACTGCGAGGCCGCGGCGTTGCCGATGCGTACGGGCTTCGATCCTTCGTAACCGGGAAGCCACGCGAGTTCGATCTCCGGCAGCATCCGCTCACCGCCGATGCCGTAGAGGATCTGGGCCTGCTCCGGGTTGCCGGCAACCGCCCGTAGCAGCCAGGCAAGCCAGTCACGTGCCTCCTCGACGTAGCCACCATCCATCAGGGCGATCAGCGTCAGGGTCGAGTCGCGGATCCAGCAGAAGCGATAATCCCAGTTGCGCTCGCCACCGATCCCCTCGGGCAAGGCGGCGGTGGGCGCGGCGACGATGCCGCCGGTCGCCCGATAGGTCAGCGCTTTCAAGGTGAGGAGCGAGCGTTGGAGCAACCCATCCGCGGCTGTGCCGGTGGCGCAACGGCTCGACCAGCTACGCCAGACCTGATCGGTCGCGTCGATCACGGCACGCGGCTCGACGGGAGCGGGATCGGGCTGATGCGAGGCGGCGTAGCTCAGGACGAAGCGACGGCTCTCTCCGGCCTGAACCGTGAAGTCCGCCACGGTAGTCATGACATCGGAACCGCGCACCGGGACGTCGGTGCGCAACACAACCTTGTGGGGTCCCGAGACCGCGCGCAGGTCGCCGAGTTCCGAGCGTGAGACCCAGGGCATGGCCGAGCCGTGATCGAAGCGCACCGCCATCTCCATCCGCATGGCGACGTGCCCGTGCACGCCCTCGACCAGGCGGACGAGATGCGAGCCTTCGCCCATCGGCATGACGTCAGTGACCAGCACCTCGCCCAGGTGCGTCTTGTGGCGCGTCTCCAGCACCAGGCTGCCCTCGCGGTAGGACCAGCTCGTCTCGACCTGCTCCGCGGACGGATAGATCCTCCAGAAGCCGTGTTCTTCCGTCCCAAGGAGCTTCGTGAACAGCGCGGCTGCGTCGAAGCGTGGCCAGCACAGCCAATCGACGCTGCCGTCACGGCCGATGAGTGCGGCGGTGCGGCAGTCGCCGATCAACGCGTAATCTTCGATACGAGTGCTCATCGCTCAACCATCCTCGCGATTCAGATCGATCCTGCTCTACGTAGCCGAAGTCATCATTCGTAAAATTCATTGTCGAAATTTTTTGTGTCAAAAATTCTTTAAGGCCGCACAACCTCTCGAAGCAAGATGCGATGGTATAATTTAATTCGTTCTGCTGAAACGATTGCGCGGTTCCTATGGGTGCTTGTCACAGTCGTCTGCCTACACTGCTACGGATGATGCAAATGTACGGCGCCAGGCGGCATCATGGCTTGGTTCATGTGCAACATGATCCACACGGTGCCCCCAATCAGAAGGAGGACGATCAGCGCGCCGAAGGCGAGTGCCATGGCGTTGTTGATGTTGTCGGGAGCGGTCGTGAGGTGCAGGAAGAACACGAGATGCACGCCGACTTGCGCGAGCGCGAACACGATCAGCGCTACTGGCACCCCTGGCCCATAGATGAGGCCAGTGTACGAGGTCGCGAAAGCGGCTGCTGTCAGGATCGCGGCTAGCACGAGCCCGATCAGGTAGGTGCGCACGCTCGACCAGACGTCGGCTCTCGGACGCTGTTCGCCCGGAGCCGTATCGCCGTTGCGCCTTCCCCTCTCCAACGTAGGTTCTGCCCCGCGCTGCACGGTCGATCCGAGCGCATTGGGTGAAGGGTGTGGGACTTCGGAGCTCGGGATAGCTGTGCTCATGGCGCGGAGGTCTTTCCGGCTGCAGTATTTAAAGATGATCAGGACCGCGAGGCCTGCCATGGCGGCCAACTCGCGACGCCAGGATAGCCGGTGGCGGTCGGCGGGACTCACGCGCTCACGCCCATCAGGTAGACCACAGTGAAGACGCCGACCCAGACGATATCGAGCGCATGCCAGAACAGGCTCCAGCAGCTCGTGCGCCGGACGACGTCGTCCCGGAACCCTTTGGCGGCCACCTGCGCCATCATGGTGAGCAGCCAAAGCAAGCCCACGCTCACATGCAGCCCGTGGCAGCCGACCAGCATGAAAAAAGCCGACAGGAATGCGGAGCGACTCGGTCCTGCACCCTGCGCTACGAGCCCGGCGAACTCCCGCGCTTCAAGGAGCAGGAATACTGCTCCGAGCACGGCGGTGACGAGCGCCGAGACCTGGAACCACAATCGGTTACGCACGCGCATCGCGACGACCGCTAGGCCGCAAGTGACGCTCGACAGAAGTAGGCAGGTGGTCTCTATCGCGACGTTGCCACGTTCGAACAAGTCCGCTCCAGATGGGCCGCCCGCAGTGGCGTCTTTCAGGACCGTGTAGGCTGCGAACAGCGTCGAGAAGGTGATGATGTCCGATAGAATGAAGATCCAGAAGCCATAGCCCACTACGATGTGCTTGGGCGATGGACCTCCCGAGCCGTGGCCGGTTGATTCGTCGTCCCCGCCCGATCCCCGGCCCAGCCGGTAGGGATCATGATGGGAGCCGCGCGCGCGGAGTGGCTGCGCGTCGGCGGAGGGCGACGCGATGGCGGCAGCGGTCGCGCTCACGAGGCGTACTCCATGACCTTGAGCGCCTCTGTTCGGGCTCGGCGGTTCATGGCGTCGATCTCGGCGACGCCCTCGGCAGAGATCTTCTCCTCGCTGCGGTCGCGCCAGGCGAAGACGACGAAGGTAGCGTAGGCGCCGATTAATCCGACGATGGCCATCCACCAGATGTGCCAGATCATGGCGAAGCCGATGAGCGTCGCAAAGAAGGCGCACACGAAGCCGGTGGGGCTGTTTCGCGGAACTTCGATCGGCTGGTAGCGCGGAACGGCGGGCAGCGCATGTTGATCGCGGGCGCGTTCCTTCACCGACCAGTAGGGTTCCTCGCCGTGCACGTCCGGTAGAACCGCGAAGTTGAACGCGGGTGGGGGTGATGCGGTCGACCATTCGAGCGATCGCCCATCCCAGGGGTCGCCGGTCGTGTCGCGCAATGCATCACGGTGTCGGATCGAGACGACCAGCTGCACAATCTGACACCCGATCCCGGCGAGGATCGTGAGCGCGCCTGCGAGCGCCACGAGGAGCCAGGGGCGCCATTCGGCCACGTCGTAGTGCTGTAGGCGGCGGGTCATCCCGTCGAGGCCAGTGAGGTACAGCGGGCCGAAGGCGAGCCAGAAGCCGATCTGCCAGCACCAGAACGATGCCTTGCCCCAACCCTCGTGCAGACGAAAACCCGTCGCCTTCGGGAACCAGTAGGTGTAGCCGGCAAACGCCCCGAACAGCACGCCGCCGATGATGACGTTGTGGAAGTGCGCCACCAGGAACGTGGAGTTGTGCAATACGAAGTCGACCGGGGGTATGGCGAGCAGGACGCCGGTCATGCCGCCGACCACAAAGGTGAGCATGAAGCCCACGGACCACAGCATCGCCGCGCTCATGCGCACGCTGCCGCCATACATCGTGAAGAGCCAGTTGAAGATCTTCACGCCGGTGGGCACCGCGATGACCATCGACATGATGCCGAACACGCCGTTCACGTCGGCACCCGCGCCCATGGTGAAGAAGTGGTGCAGCCAGACCATGAAGGCGAGAAGGCAGATCGCCATGGTCGCCATCACCATCGAGCGATAGCCGAACAGCGGCTTGCCCGAGAAAGTCGAGACGACTTCCGAGAAGATGCCGAAGGCTGGCAGGATCAGAATGTAGACTTCCGGGTGTCCCCAGGCCCAGATCAGTGACATGAACAGCATGGAGTTGCCGCCATTCGTGTCGGTGAAGAATTGGAAGCCAAGGTAGCGGTCGAGGATCAGCATACCTGAGACCGCAGTGAGGATCGGGAAAGCCGCGACGATGAGCAAATTCGTAGCCAGCGACGTCCAGCAGAACATCGGCATGCGCAGGTAGCTCATGCCCGGGGCGCGCATCTTCAGGATCGTTGTGACGAAGTTGATGCCCGTCATCAGCGTCCCGACACCGGAGATTGACAGTGCCCAGAGCCAGTAGTCCACGCCGACCCCGGGCGAGTATGTGATCTCGGAGAGGGGGGGATAGGGCAGCCATCCCGTGCGCTGAAACTCTCCGATCACGAGCGACACGTTAACGAGAAGGGCACCCGTGCAGGTGAGCCAGAACGACACCGAGTTCAGCGTCGGGAAGGCGACGTCGCGCACGCCGAGCTGCAAGGGCAGCACGAAATTCATCAGCCCGATCATGAATGGCATCGCCACGAAGAAAATCATGATCGTGCCGTGCGCCGAAAAGATCTGATTGTAGTGTTCGGGTGGGAGATACCCTTCCGCATTGAAGGCCAGCGCCTGCTGTGAGCGCATCATCATCGCGTCGGTGAAGCCGCGCAGCAGCATCACCAGCGCGAAGATCACGTACATCATGCCGATCCTCTTGTGATCGACAGACGTGATCCACTCCCGCCATAGGTACGGCAGATGCCCAGCCAGCACGATCCAGCCGAGGATGCAGAGGAGCACCACGCCCACGAGGGCACCCGCCGCGAGCGGGATCGGCTGATCGAGGGGGATCGCGTCGAGGGTGAGCTTGCCGAGCACGATCAGGTTCCCTGCTTGGAGATGGTCGTCGTGGGCTTTACGCTCGGATTGGGCTTGCCCTTCTCAGGTCCTGGACCGGGCGGCAGACTCTGACCCACGATCCTGTCGAACAGGCCGTCGTCCGCGAGCCGGTAGGTCACCGGAGGATCTTTGATGCTCTGGCGCGAGAGGGCCTTGTAGGCATCATCGTCGAGCGTGCTGATCGAGGCCTGCGCCCCGCTAAACCAATTTGCGAATGCTTCGGGAGGTACGACCCTGGTCTCAAAGTTCATGTCCGAAAAGCCGTCGCCGCTCAGGTGTGTGGAGAGGCTGTAGAAACTACCCTCGCGATTGGCTTGAAGGTTGAGCTGCGTGGCCATTCCGTTCATCGTGTAGATCATCGAACCCAGTTGTGGCACGAAGAACGTATCCCAAACACTGGAAGAGGTCAGATGAAGTCGCACAGGAGTGCCGACCGGCAGGACTAGATAGTTGAGGCTTGCAATTTTTTGTTCGGGATAGATAAACAGCCACTTCCAATCGAGGGAGATGACCTGGACCTCAAGTGGCTTCTTCTCGCTCCTCAGGGGTTTGGCTGGATCGAGGTCGTGCGCGCCGATCCAGGCGATGCCCCCGAGGAAAACGATGGTCATAAGCGGCACGGACCACGTCACGATTTCGATTTGGCCGGAGAAACTCCAGGTGGGCAGGCGCTTAGCCGCTGTGTTTCCCGGACGAAACCACCAAGAGAAGGCGAGCGTGGCCAGCATTGTCGGGACGACGATGCAGAGCATGGTGGCGAGCGCATTGAGGAGTATCGTGCGCTGGCCGGCTGCGACCGGTCCGGCCGGATCGAGGATGCGCAAGTTGCACCCGGCGAGGGCTGTTGTGACAAAAATCAGAATGCCGAGCCCTGAAGCGCGCCGAATGAAATTCACGACCTGCCTCTCATGACTTTTAGGTTGAGCGGTGATGTCGTTCGCATTTTCAGCGAGCTGCCGCCCACACGCGCCTCACGGTCGTTTAGGTTTGGCCGTGAGGCCGTCCGCGAGCCCGGGAGCGATCTGTTCCGGTTTTAGGGCCGGGGTAACTTGCGGCTCTGGAAGGCGCGCCTCCGGACCCGTCCCCCCCTGCGTCGCCGGAATGCAGTCGAGTGCGGGCGCCGGCGGCGAGAAGACTTCGCGGACGTTCGCAACCATGCTTTCAAGCGGTCCGCGTGCGGCCTGACCTGCCCTGTCACTGCGCACCGTCACGGTCGCAGTCAGGCCGGAGACGAGCGGCACGCCAGGCGGCACCTCAGTGATGCGGATGCGCACCGGCACGCGTTGGGCGAGTCGCACCCAGGTATAGACCGCTGTGACGCTCGGCAGACCCTGCGTGCTCGCCGCTGCATTCGACACCGCGATGCCTCGGGTGATCGTATCGACCTGGCCCACGATCGGCGGCGCGAACCCCATCAGCTGGGCTTCCGCCCGATCACCGACGCAGATGCGGCCGAGCTTGGTCTCCTCGAAGTAGCCGTCGATCCAGTAGGAATCCGTGTCGATCACCGAGACGTTCGGCGTACCGGTCGGTGCATAATTCCCTACCCGCATCAGCAGGTTGGTGACAAAACCGTTGACCGGACTGCGAACCTCCGTGCGCTGCAAGTCGACCTCGGCCTGGTTCTGCTGCTGCTGAGCCTGCTCGAAAGACGCCTGGGCCGCGTCCGCCGAACCGACAGCTTGCTGCTGTGACTGGGCGGTGGTGGCAACGTCTCCGAGCGCGAGCAGCCGCTTCGCCTGCTCGCGCTTGACCTGATAATCGGCGGCCGCCTGCCTGACAGTCGCCTTTGCGCTGGCGAGCTTCACGCGGTAGTCGAACGGATCGATGACGTAGAGGACGTCGCCCTTCTTGACGTACTGGTTGTCGACGACCCGCACCTCGGTGATCTGGCCGGGGACCTGCGGGGCGACGTTCGCGACCTGCACCCGCACGCTTCCGTCGCGCGTCCAGGGCGCCAGGACGTAGTAGCTCCAGACGACGAGCGCGCCGAGCACCGCCGCAGCGAGAATTAGCCCCGTCGCCGCCATCTTCGCCGCCCGCTGTACCAAGCTGGCCCTCTCCCGGGTCGGCTCCGCGGCCCAGCGGAGCGGAGCGCCGGCCGCGGGAGTGGCAGGCTCTCCATCGTGCGAAGGTTCGGCCCGGCCTTTGGATGTGGCGGTTGCGTCAGTCGTCATGGCTCAGAACAGCACGATCAGCAGGGTGAGGATCACGACGTAGAGGGACAGCAGCGCGACAGGTGGCGCGCTGAACAGATCCTCGAAGCCGACTTGGGCGAGGACGGGACGCAACAGGAGAAACAGCGCGAGCGCCGCGCCGAGATAAGTCACGAACGGCGAGATCAGGACACCGCCCACGACGAGTTCCGGGAAGGTCTGTCTCATCGGGCGACCTCCGCTCCGCCGGGCCCGGGAGGTGCGTCGATCAGATCCGCTGTCCAGGCCATGTCGGCGGCCAACGGCAGGAGGGCGTCGTCGCCGGTATCGAGCAGCGCGCCTGCGACCCGTCGCAGGCCGTTCCCGTCGGTTGCCTCCAGGGCGGCACGCGCGTCTTCCCTCATCGGTCGATCGATTGCACCTGCTCCGCCCGGGGGGGCGTGGAGCGCGCGCCGGACACGCCGCGCCGCGCGGGCTAGATCGGTCATCCTGAAGGCCATGGCGAGGTCGGCCTCCCGATCGACGGAGCGTCCCCCCTCCAGGCTTGCGAGCGTCCCGATCCGGCTTGCATCGAGCAGCCGGTTCTCGTCCTCCGGCCGGTCCAAGCCGATGCCGCGCAAGGCCTGGTGCATGTCCTGGCGCACCGACGCGAGCACCCAGCGCCGCCGCTGCGCTGCGCCCGTTGGGAACAGCACGCGCACGAGAACGAAGGCGAAGACGGCGACCAGGACAAGTAGGATAGATAGGAGAAGATAGGTTTGCGGGTCGTAGCTCTGTGGGTTGCTCGGCTGCAGCACGACGATGGTGTAGACCGTGGTGAGCAGGCCGGCGCCGGTCAGCGCCGGATTGTGACTTGAAGTCACTAGCAGGGCCCCGAGGAGCGCAGGCGCGGTGCCGATCATCAGGAGCGGAAAAGCGTCGACCCCGCTGAGGAGCACGAACTGCGTGATCCCGCCGAGCACCACGGCGGCCGGCAGGCCGATGAGGGCGCCTTTGGTCATCGCTCCTGGGTCAGGCGCGTTCGAGGATAGGCAGACGATGACCCCGACCATCGCCCAGGCGAAGGCGGTCATAGACCAGCCGGTGAGCGAAAGCAGGAAGCCGGTCAGCGCGCTCGCCACGAAGGCGCGCAAGGCGTTGCGCAGGGCTCCCTCTCGGGAGCGGTAGATCGGCATCCGCGGCGCATCGGCCACCGCACGGCTGGCAAGTGCCGCCGCGTAGGCCGCGGCGGCCGCCTCCTGCCGTGCGTGCAACTCCCCGGCGAGCCGGCGCAGGATCAGCTCGTGCAGCCCGGCGCCGCCGGATCGTAGCGCATAAGTCCTGGCGAGGGCGAGGGCGCGCGCCGCGCGGATCTCGCCGACTAGGGCGGCGAGCGTGGCGCGCACGGCCCCGGCCCGGGCCGAGCCCGACACCGCCTCGGCCGGCAGCGCGTTGAGCAGGAGGTGCTGATTGGAGGCGGCGCTTAAAAGTGCTGCTGCTTGTGCGTCGGTGCCGGCATCCGGTCCGGCGCGCAGCAGACCGTCCGTGAAGGCGCGGACCGTCGTGATGCCCCTCTGGATGCGGTCGAGTAGGGTCGGCCCAAGATCGGGGCCGGCGAAGACGTCGATGACGAGGATGATGCTGGCGATACCGATGGCAATCGCCGCGCAGCGATTGATGACCTCGGAAAACAGGCTGGCCGGGTCGTCGATATGTATCACGGCGACGATCGAGACGGTGTAGCCGCAGACCACCGCGCCGTAGGCGCGATTGCCGTCGAGGAAACCGGCTGCGAACACGCACACAGCCAGCCAAGCTGAATAGGCGAGCACGTAGAGATCGCGCGTCTGCGCGAACAACCCAACGATCACGATCGCCATCGCGCCGCCGACGATCGTGCCGAGGAAGCAGCAGATCGACTTCTCGACGACCTGGCCGCGGGTTTGAAGTGCTAGCATGGCGGCGATGACGCCGGCACTCTCGGCGCCGTCGAGCTGGATCCAAAACGCCACCCCCAGCGCCAGGTGAATAGCGAGCCACACGCGCAATGCGAACAGCCAGCGGCGCGACGGCAACCCGGCAAAACGACCGTCTGCGAAGACGTGAATGGCCGGCCAACTCAACATTGCGCGCATCTAGCAATAACAGCTAGCATATCAATTGCCGCCCCATTTAGCCAGCCTAGTTCAAGAGTTATAATTATAAATTTTAGTAGACGCAAGTGAAGCTTAGAGAATTTCTGCGGATTTATATTGTACCATGCGCGTCCGGCAGTTAGATGGAATGCCGATATAGCGCTTGTGCCGGATCATTTTAGACATCGAGGATCTCATCGGTGATTGACCCCTTCGACAGCATCCTCACTCGCGAACAGATCCGAACGCTGCTCAGCGTGGTTGAGCAGGGCAGCTTTCACAGCGCGGCCGCGCTGCTGGGCGTGCGGCAGCCGGCCATCACCCAGCTGGTTAGGAGGTTGGAGGAGAAGCTCGGGCGGCGGCTGTTCGATCGTACCCCCGCCGGTGTCCACTTGACCGTCGATGGCGAGGCCGTGCTGATCTACGCCCGCGCTATGGCCAAGCTCGGAGCCGACATGAGCCGCCAGTTCAGCTTGCCAGCTCGGCATGACACTTTGCTTCGGATCGGGATCGGCGAGGAGTTCGGCCGGACGGCCTTGCCCGCAGTCCTCGCCCTTTTCGCCCGCCTGCATCCCGGTTTCCGGTTCGAGGCGGTATGTGCCCTCCCGAGCCAAACCCTGTTCAAGATACTCGACGATGGAAATCTCGACGTCGTCGTCGCTCGTCAGGATCCGGCACGACGTTCCGGGGAGATCATTTGGACGGCGCCCACGATCTGGATTGCCCGCTCGGACCTTGCGCTCTCCAGGGCCGATCCACTCCCCCTCGTCCTGCCAGCTGCCGGCGTCCTGCGCGACAATGTGCTGACCACTCTGGCTGCGGCGTCTCGGACGTGGCGCATCGTGTTCGGGGGGGGATCCATGGCAATTCTTGAAGCCGCGATACAGGCGGGCCTCGGGGTCTCGGCCTGCACGCCGCGGACGAAGATCGCCCACGTCACCCCCGTTGACGCAAAAGAGGGCCTGCCTTCCCTGCCGCAATCGGTCTTTGTCTTCGAACGCAAGTCTCCAACCCGATCGGAAGAAGTCGAAGCGTTCTGTGGCGTATTGCAGACCGCCGCACAGCTGTCGTTTTCCGACGATCGGGTGGGAGCTGATCAAGACGCTAACACATGTACGCATTGAGGCAGTCAGAACCGTTTATTTTCGGTCCGCTCCACGGCGAAAGAGCGAGATGCGCCATCACAGACACGATCCGAGCAGGTCTCTCATGTTTCACTTCCGCAAGGAACGGCATGGGTGGTTGCATCCTTGGATTTGAGTCTCGAGTAACTCGTAAATTGAGAATACAGGGGGTGCAACGCTTATTTTAGGAACTCTGACAGCAAAGGGCTATCGAGTGCGATAACTTCAGCGTTATCCCTCAATCGAAGCGGTCGGCCCAGAGTCAAGCAATCTTTAAGTTCTATGAAGCCCCCCCCGGAGTAAGATCTGGATCCTAATGATAGGTCAGGATGGCCAGGCAGCGGCGGCGATCGAAGCGATAAGAGACAAGCGCTTGCCACACGGCAAGTCCTCAGACGATTAAGTGATAACATGTATGTTATATCTCCCTATAGATTTTATGCATCGGCACTGGAACCGATCGGCGCCTCAACATTTGTGATGAAACTTGGTCTCCATAAAAATCGGAGGGCGTGATGCTAATCTTGGCATTCGTATTGGTTGGGCTGGCCATCCTGGGATCACTAGTCGGGTTCGGCATGTTAGGAACATCGGTCGGACCGCACGCGCTCAACAGTTATGGCTGGGCTCTATTCGTGAACGCCGCTGCCCTCGGGGCGTTATTGGTCGTGCAGAAGCAGCGGCGTGCCCCGATGCTCTGAAACCTCGTAGCAGATCTTTATTCTTCACCCTCAATCATAGTCGTCGTCTGAGCGAGGTGCGCTCGGAAGGCCTCAATGAAGCTTGTCTGGGAGTGTGACGCCATGTCGAACATGAACATCGGAGCTCTCGCCCTTGCAATTGGCCTTGTTACCCCAGCATTGGCCGAGCCTCCGGCCATGGGAGGACCGAGGATGTTGATCCACGGCAACTACTGCGGCCCGGGCAACAACGCCCCGTCGCCACCGATCGATATGTTGGATGCAGCCTGCGCCCGCCATGATGCGTGCACACCGAACGGAAGGGTGCCGTCCCGCACCTGTAATGCCCGGCTTGAGCAAGAGGCAGACGCCATCTCCCGTGACACCCGACAGCCCGCTGATTTACGAGCGATGGCTGGCTTCGTAGCTGCCGGAGCCGCAATGCTTCAGATAGCGGATGGCCCCACCGCAATTTCAATAGTCACGTCAAATATTGCGAACCGATAATACTGATGAACGTTGGTTCGAACGAATATTGATGCGGCAATTGCTTGGCCAATGACGTCTGCTTCCGTGGGCCATAGGTCGCTCCGACGGCATTCGACACTCCTGGATAGCCGATACCAAGGGTGAAGTTAGGCGCACAATTCTGGTAGCTGGTCGGCCTGTCACGCAACGAAAGGCGCGCGTGATCCAAATCATTCCTCGAATGCGAACTAAATTCAAGTCAACAAAGGGGCAGACCAAAAATGATCCTCGACCTGACCGGCAAGACGGCGGTTATAACTGGTTCGTCGCTCGGGATCGGATGGGGCTGTGCACATGGCCTCGCCGCCGCAGGCGCGACCGTCATACTGACGGGGCGGCGTCAAGACACTCTGTCCATCGCACGTGAACGGCTGCTTATTGCCGTCCAAGGAGCAACCGTCCGGGCAGTGGCATCCGATCTCAGTACGGTGGAGGGGTGCGAGCATCTTCTGACCGTTGAGCCGCGGTGCGACATCCTTGTCAACAACCTCGGGGTCTATGAACCGAAACCCTTTTTTGAAACGCCGGACGCGGACTGGGAGGCACTTTATCAAGTCAACGTCATGAGTGGCGTACGTTTGTCGCGTGGCTATGTGCCGATGATGATGAACCGCGGTTGGGGCCGCGTTGTCTTTCTCAGCTCAGTCGATGGTATCGCTATTCCGGTGGACTCTTTGCACTACGGGGTCACTAAGGCTGGCGTGCTTGCCTTGTCGCGTGGGTTGGCAAAAGTGACTGGCCGCACTGGCGTGACGGTCAATGCCGTGTTGCCAGGCGTAACTGGAGTCGAATGGGTCAAGGACATGATCGCGGGCATGGCCTTACAAAACGGTCAGGCCGTCGACGAGGCCGGCGCCGCAGCGGTAGCGGCTCGATATCCAACCTCGATCACGCAGCGCGTGCAGTCGGTAGAAGAGGTTGCCAACTTGGTAGTCTACCTATGCTCGCCAAGTTCGTCGGCGACAACAGGAGCAGCGCTGAGGGCTGATGGCGGTATCATCGAGACCCTCTGTTGACCAAAAGCTGCCGCTAAAATCGTAAACCTACCCCTACAATTGGGGAACAGGCCAAGCGGCCGAAGCAATATATTATTACAGGCTGCAATGCTTTCGCAGCTTTCCTTATGATCAGGCTAGGCGCCGAGGTGAATGTCGACTTTTGCATGCGAACCCAATGCCCGCTGCCGCTCAACTCGGACATTCGTCCTATTCTGTCGTATGTACGAAAATCGATCATTTTATCGACAATTAAGGACAGTAGCGTACGACCCTTCTCGGACTCTCGGAAAGTCCGCTCTGTGGCAGCGTGATAGATGGCCACCTAGATGTTTGTTCCCGGCATTTGGTGGAGCGGGTTTGACCTGAAGCGGCTTGGCTCAGCGGACCATGCCTTGCAGATGGCCTCGTAGAGCGTGAGGCCACGCAGGGTCTTCAGACGGCGCGCGAAGTTGTAGGCGCTGACGAAGTCGGCCAAGTGAGCGCGGAGCTGTGCATGGCTGTCGTAGTGGTAGCGCTTGACCGCGGCGTCTTTGATCGTGCGGTTCATCCGCTCGACCTGACCATTCGTCCAGGGGTGACGCGGCTTGGTCAGCCGATGGTCGATATCGTTGCGGGCGCAGGCGGACTCGAAGCTGTGGGCTCGGAAGGTCTCGCCGGCTGCGATCGCCCCCTTGATGATGGAGGCGGCCGAGGCGACGTTGCCGGGCGTGGTGAAGTGGGTGCCGTTGTCGGTGAGCACTGTGTGCACCTTGTAGGGCACGGCCTCGATCAGATGCCGAAGGAAATCACCGGCAACACGCCGGGTGGCTTTCTCATGCAGCTCCACGAAAGCGAACTTGGTCGTGCGATCGATGGCGACGAGTAGATAAAGCCGCCCTTCGGCTGTGTGGACCTCAGCTAGGTCAATGTGGACGTAACCGAGTGGGTAGGCCTTGAAGCGCGACCGCTTAGGCTTGTCTCCATCGACCTCAGGCAGTCGACTGATGCTGTGGCGCTGGAGACAGCGATGCAGCGACGAGCGGGTCAGGTGCGGGATCGTCGCCTGGAGCGCGTAGAGGCAGTCATCGAGCGGCAGGAGCGTATGACGGCGAAAGGCGACCACGACCGCTTCGTCCTCAGGTGACAGCACCGTCGACCGCGGATTTTTGGGACCCGTGCGTTGGTCGGCGACCGAGGCCCGACTCCTCTACTTGGCGACCGTCTTCTGATTGATCCCGTAACGCTTCGAGAGCGCCCTCAAGCTCGCTTGACTATGCTGGATCGCTCGACGGATTGCCTTGTATCTTTGAGTTGCCTGCCGGCGCGAAGCCAGCGAGGCTACATGGTGAGGGTCAGCCCGCGTTCGCCTTGGGCTCTCAAGCCCGCGACAGAGCATGGTGCGACCCTCACCGCCACACTAGGCCTAACGACGATTAAGTCTTCAAAAATCGTACGATTTATTTCGTAGAACGCCGAATCTTAAAATTTACATCTACAGCTATTATTTACATTTAGTACTTAATCAAATCATTTATCCTATAATAAGTAAAATACTGAAAAAATTTAGTTACATTTTTGGTAGGCACTTGAACTTCGCAACATTTTGAATTTAGCGACGACGCTACTAGAAAGTTTGATGGCTGAAAGACTACTATTAGGCACAGCACAGAGAAATCTAAGTGGTAGCCTTAGACTGGCGCCGAAGTGTCCGCTTCTGCGGGAAAGTCTAATGTGTGCGTCCAACCCTTCTCAAACAACAGCCTACGGAGTGGAGGCGTTTAAAAAAGACCATTCTCTTTACGTATCGGTTGAGTCGTCTGGAGTACCGCTTGGGATGGAAAGCAGACAAAGGTTGTTTGGCTGAATTAGCGATGTAGATTGGCAGACGGTTCGCTCAGGCAGCCTGGAAGCGGCTATGGCGTCACTGTGTGGGAGTGGCACTTATGAGGTTTAGGCGGGCCTCGTCGCCCAAAGGGAACGTCATTGAGGTCGAAGGCGCGGCAGGTTGGACACCGATGACGGGCTCTGACGTGGATCGGCATCCCGACCTCGTCCAAACCCTCATCGATTGCCCTCCACAGCGAGGGGCGGGAGCCTCCTCACTGCTGCCGTTCCAGCCTCGCTCCTACCGCGACTTTATGCTGTACGAGCGACACTACATCCAAGCGGCATACGGTTACCTTCGGCGCTTCCGACCCGTTGTCTCCGGCATCGCGCGTGGGTTCAAGACGGTGACGGGACGCGATCTGCCGCCGCTCCGGCCTGCATCGCTGTGGTATCACAAGCCGATCTACTACATGGGCAACCACCTCGCCTTCGTCGCGGACGGGGCGGAGATCGTCTGGCCTTCCTACACGGACGCGCTCGACTACGAATTGGAACTTGGCTTCTTCCTCTGCCGCCCTCTCCTCAACGCCACGCCGGAGGAGGCCATGACGGCGATCGGGGGCTTCGCCGTCTTCAACGACTTCAGTGCGCGTGACGTGCAGGCGCCGGAGATGCGCAGCGGCTTCGGCCCGCAGAAATCGAAGCACTTCTGCAATGCCATCTCGTCGATCGTCGTCTCTGCGGACGAGGTTATTGATCGTTTTGATAACCTTCGCGGTCGGGTCATCCTCAATGAACAAACCGTAGCAGAGTGCGCCTCGGCTGGAGCACGCTTTTCCCTGGGTGAGTCTCTGGCACACGTTTCCCGTGAGGAAAGGCTGTACGCTGGCGAGTTCTTCGGAACCGGAACTTGGCCGAACGGCTCCGGATTGGAGAACGGCCACTGGCTTAAGCCAGGGGACACAATCCGGATCGAGATAGACGGTGTCGGATCGTTGACCAACAAGGTCGTGCAAAGAGACCGCTAGCGTCCGGACCCATACTCTGACCTAACCCAGTCGTTGGCCTCCCCTCTCAACAACCCCAAAGCGGACGTCCTGTGGGTCGGCAAAGGATTAATAGCAACCTAAACGCGTTGTCTGATATCCGACCGCTTTCCCGACAGTGATCCTGCGCGAATTGGAAACCGCTCGGAATGCCCCCCCCATGTGTCGGGAAAGCGTGTCGGCTTTTCAGGTGTCAGTAAAACGCTGTCGCGAACTGCAACGTCTGCTCCGTGCCATCGCCCGCCAGAAAGTAGACCGACGGCTTTCGGCCAGCGTCAGTCATAAGGGGGGGCCTCGCTCCACGTCCGCTTTTAGGCCTCGCTGCGGGAAGTCCAAATGACTGGCTCGGGTCGCATGCGGAATGACCGCTCGGGGTCGGACGCGGAACGTCCGCTTCCGGCTAGACCGGCAAGATCCACCCGTGGCGCTTTGCCGACGAAGACTCGATCATGGCCGAGGCTTAAAGCGAGCGTCCATTTCTTCGAATTTTGGCTCACTGCGATCCCTTGTGGAGCAGCGGAATGCGCCCTTGGCACTGGGCGCAGGATCGTATCAACTGCTTGTGCGCACTAAGCTGAAGCGCGTGTAAAATCAATGACTTGTCCCGGACGAATGGCTGTGTTCGTGCTGGGTGAGAATCCTGGCGCCCCAGCCAAGCCTTCCCGAGGTCGTCGATCCAGTTGCAGGCGGCTCGCAGCCGCCGCGGGACTGGACCGCGCGTTCGTGCACCGAGCCGGTCTGCGGGGCGAAGGGCGACGCGCACGTGATCGCGAGCACGCGCGACAGCTGCCCTGTTCGGATACCTGTGATCGAAGCGCCCAGCGCGGTCGACACGGCAGATGGCGACAGCCCCGCGCGCCAAGCCGAGCCGGACGGTGGCGCCGCGTTCAACCATGACGGCCGGCGTCGTCCGCCCGAACCCCGGATCGGCCGGACGGCTCTCGGCTTGAGCCCGCTGGATACGGCGGGACGAAGAAGGTCCGCTTCGGAGCAGGCCTGGCGGAGGGGCCGACGGGCGCAGGCCGACCGACTTGGTAAAGAGGTCGGTTCCAGCCATTCTGTGCGCGGTCGGGGGTGCCGTACCGGTTCGAGGGCTGCATGAAGCGACTGGACGTAGCGGTCATCGGCGGTTCGATCGCCGGACTGACCGCGGCTTGCCTGCTTGCGCGGAGCGGGCATGCCGTCTCGGTCTTCGAGCGGTCGGCGAGCGCACTCACGAGCCGCGGAGCGGGGATCGTCACGCATCCGGGTCTCCGGTCGGTGCTGGAGCGCTGCGGCAGCCCGGCCGCCGCGCGTGATCTCGGCGTGACGGTGGAGGGCCGCAGGGTGCTCGACCAGGACGGGCGCGTGATCGCGGAGCGCAGGCTGCCGCAGGTGCTCGCAGGCTGGGGGCGTCTCTACCGCCTGCTGCTGGACGCGCTGCCGCCGGACCGGATCCGCTTCGGCGCGGCGCTGGCCACGGTCGACCACCGGGAGGATCACGTCGTCGCGGGCTTCGCGGACGGTCACCGGATCACGGCCGATCTCCTGGTCGGAGCGGACGGGCAGTTCTCGACGGTGCGGAGCCAGTTCCTGCTCGCCGTGACGCCGGCCTATGCGGGGTACGTGGCATGGCGCGCGGTCGTGGATGAGGCGGCCCTCTCGCCCACCACCCGGTCGGCGATCGGCGGCCATTTCGCGTTCTGCCTGCCGCCGGGCGAGCAGATCCTCGGCTATCCGGTCTCAAGCCTCGAGGACGGGGACGCGGCGAGGAGGAGCTTCAACGCGGTCTGGTACAGGCCGACCCAGGAAACGGCGCTCAACGCGCTGCTGACCGATACCGGCGGCATCCGCCATGCCCTGTCCATCCCGCCGAGCCGGATCAAGGCGGAGGTGCTGGCGGCGATGCGCGCGGACGCGGAGCGGGTCCTGGCGCCGCCGTTCACCGAGGTCATGCTGCGTGCCGGCCAGCCGTTCCTGCAGGCGATCCTCGACATCGAGACGCCCACCATGATCCCGGCCCGCGGCGTCGCCCTGATCGGCGATGCCGCGTTCGTGGCCCGCCCCCATGTCGGGATGGGCGTGACCAAGGCCATGGAGGACGCGGCCGCCTTGGCGGAGGCCCTCGACGCGGCCGGCGGCGTCGTGGAGGCCGCCCTCGCCGCCTTCGACGGCCGCCGAAGGGCCTACGGCGCGGCCGTCGTGGCGCGGGGACGGGAACTCGGCGCGTACCTGCAGGCGCAGCAGCACGGCGCGGCCGAGCGGGCAGCCACGGAGCGGTTCCGCAGTCCCGAGGCGGTGATGGCCGGGACGGCGGTCCCGCCGGACGAAATCCTCGTCTAGAGACACGTCCGATCGCGTCGCACACGGCGCGACACGAGAGGCGGCGGGTCGGTATCAGCCCCGTTCCGGTCGCGGCCCCCGAGCGTGCCGCAAGGCGGCCGGTACGGCCCTCAGGCGTGCTTCTCGGGTCGCGCCCAGCCCGGTCTCAGGCCGCGCTGCGCTCGGCCCCGGCACGCATGGCGGCCGGGAGCGCGAGGGGCGGATTCGCGCTCGCCAGGAACTCGACGGTGGTGAAGATCAGCTCCGTGTCGCCGATATTGGCGAGGTCGTGGGTCATCGACTCGCCCGGCCCGAAGGACAGGTGCTGGATGTCGCCCGCGCGGTAATCGACCTCCGCGATCCGTCCGTCGCCGTAGTGCGAGCGGGCGCGCCCCGCGGTCACGGCCGTCCAGAAATAGTCGAGGACGTGCGTGTGGAAGCCGATGCGCGCGCCCGGCGCGAGGACGATGGTCCAGACCCGGCAGCGCGCGTCCTCCGAGAGGAGGCGGGTGCCGACGCAGCCGTTCCCGCGGGCCGCCGCGAATTCGCGGGCCAAGTCCGGCGGCAGCGCCGCCGATGCCGGTTGTGATCCCTGGGTCATGGCGTTCCTCCGGCCTGCGAGGCTAGCGCAGTTTCCGCGGAAGTCATCGTCGAAGCGGCCAGTTCCGCTGCCGCATCGACGCCGCCACCGCGCTTCTCGGAACATTCGGAGCCCGGCGCTACGGCCCGGCGGCCGCAGGCGCCGCCATCACCACCCGGCGGTGGGTCGCGAGCAGGCCCGGCAGGGCCGCGTCCAGCATCGCGGCCCGGACCGCGTCGCGGTCCGCGGTGCCGTCCATGCCGTAGACCCGCGAGCGCAGGCCGACATAGACCAGGGCGCCGTGGATGCCGAACAGGAGCTCGAACTCGTCCGCGGCGAGCGGCTGCGCCTCCGGGTCCGGCAGGTTGGATTCCGCCCGCATCCCGGCGAGCAGCGGCGCAAAGATGCGCGCGCGGACCATGCCGAGGTAGCGGCTGGGGAGATCGAAGCCCTTGAGACCCGCCGAGACGAAGATCCGCAGCCACGCGTAGTCGTCGATCCGGCGCTGGTAGTCGATCTCGAAGCGCCGGAAGCGTTCGAGGCAGGGGAGGGCGGTGTCGCGCACCGTCGCCTCCCAGCCGGGATCCCAGCGCCTGAGGTAGACCTCCTCGTAGATGCGCTCGATCAGCGACGCCTTGGTCGGGAAATAGCGGAACAGGAGCGGCTGCGTGATGCCGAGCCGGCGCGCGAGTTCGCGGGTGTGCCCGTCGAGCCCGACCTCCGCGAAGTAGGCGACCGCCCCCTCGACGATCTGGCGCTCGCGGGCCTCCGGGGTCAGCCGCCGGCCGGTCTGGACGCTGTCTTCCCGGCCCGCCGGCCGCCTTGACGCCATCACGGATTCGCCTTCTATTGAGCGAACGATCAATAAGGGCCTCCAGCCTGTCCCATCGGGGCGGTCATGGGCAAGCCCATCGGGAGGATCAGGGCTTGAAGGCGCCCGACTTCGCCTACGCGCGGCCGGCCTCGCTCGACGCGGCGCTCGCCCTGCTCGCCGAGCACGGGGAGGACGCCGTTCCCCTCGCGGGCGGCCAGAGCCTCGTCACGGCCCTCAACATGCGGCTGTCCGCACCCGGTTTGCTCGTCGACCTCAACGCGATTCCCGAACTCGCCGGCGTCTCGGAGGACGAGGGCGTCGTGCGGATCGGCGCCATGACACGCCACCGCGACGTCGGCACGGCGGCCCTCGTCCGCGAACGCCTGCCGCTGCTCGCCGCCGCGCTGCCGCACATCGCCCATCCGGCGATCCGCAACCGCGGCACGATCGGCGGCTCGGTGGCGCTGGCCGACCCGGCCACCGAATGGCCCGCCTGCTGCCTCGCCGCCGGCGCCACGATCGTGGTGCGCGGCCCCGGGACCGAGCGGCGCATCGCGGCGGACGCCTTCTTCCTCGGCCTCTACACGACGGCGCTGGAGCCCGGCGAGATCGTCACGGCGATCGAATTTCCGGTACCGGGCGACGGCGCGGTCTGGGGCTTCGAGGAATTGTCCCGCCGCCACGGCGACTACGCCCTCGTGGGCCTCGCGGCGACCGGGCGGCGGTCCGCGGTCGGCCTGTCGGACCTGCGCCTCGCCTTCTTCGGGGTGGCCGACCGGCCGGTCCTGGCCCGCGCCGCGGCCGCGGCCATCGAGGCGGGAGACCTCACGGGCGCCCAGGCGGCGCTCGCCGACGAACTCGACCCGCCGGACGATCCGGCCACGCGGGCCGCGACGCGGCTCCACCTCGCCCGCGTCGTCCTCGGCCGCGTGGCCGGACGGATGCGCGACGGCACCGCGAAGGAGGAAACCTCCCATGGCGCCTGAGAGCCCGGACCGCGCGCACGCGGTCGCCTTCACGCTGAACGGCGAGGCCGTGCGGGCGCACGTCCCGGCCCGGATGCATCTTGGCGACCTGCTGCGCGAATCCTTCGGCCTCACGGGCGTGCATCTCGGCTGCGAGCACGGCGTGTGCGGCGCCTGCACGATCCTGGTGGACGGCCGGGCGGTGCGCGCCTGCCTGATGCTCGGCGTGCAGGCCGACGGCGCCACCGTCGAGACCGTGGAGGGCCTGACCGAGAGCGGCCGCATCCGGGATCTGCAGGACGCCTTCCATACGCGCAACGCCCTGCAATGCGGCTACTGTACCCCCGGCATGCTGGTGACGGCCACCGAGCTGCTGAACGACGCGGACGCGGCCACCTCGCGCGAGGAGATCCGCGCGGCGATCGCGGGCAATTACTGCCGCTGCACCGGCTACCACGCCATCGTCGACGCCATCGCGGCGACCGCCGAGGCGCGTCGGGATGGACCGAAGAATTCCCGCCGGGAGGCCGCCGAATGAGCGCGGACCTAAGCGGCCTCACCTTCCTCGACCGGCCGAACAGCTATATCGGCCGCTCGGTCCCGCGGCCGAACGCCCGGCGCCTTCTCGAGGGCCGAGGCGTCTACGTGGACGACGTGGCCGTCGCCCGCCTCGGCCATGTCGCCTTCCTGCGCAGCCCCCACGCCCACGCCCGCATCGTCGCGCTGGACACCGCGGACGCCAAGGCGATGCCCGGCGTGATCGCCGTGGTGACGGGGCCCGAGCTCGCCGCGGTCTGCACGCCCTGGGTCGGCGTGCTCGGCCACTTCAAAGGCCTGCGCTCGGCGCCCCAGCACGCCCTGGCCCTCGACCGGGTGACCTGGGTCGGCGAGCCGTTCTGCGCGGTCGTCGCCCGCAGCCGGGCCGAGGCCGAGGACGCGCTGGCGGCGATCATGGTCGAGTTCGACCCGCTTCCCGCCGTGGTCGACATGGAGACGGCGCTCGAGTCCGCGACGCCGCCGATCCACCCCGAACTGGGCGACAACCTCGCCTTCGAGCGCGTCCTCGACGTCGGCGACGTCGACGCGGCCTTCCGCGACGCGGCCGTGGTGGTCGAGGAGACCTTCCAGTTCGGCCGGCACACGGGCGTATGCCTGGAGCCGCGGGCGATCCTGGCGGACTGGGCGGCGGCGGACGGGATGCTCACCGTCCACCACTCCTTCCAGGCGCCGCACATGATGCAGGACATCCTGTGCAAGCACCTCGCCCTGTCGGAGGGCGCCGTGCGGGTGATCTGCAAGGATGTCGGCGGCTCCTTCGGGATCAAGGTCCACATCTACCCCGACGAGATGGCGACCTGCGCCCTGGCGCTGATGCTGAAGCGCCCGGTCAAGTTCGTCGCCGACCGGCTGGAGAGCTTCCAGAGCGACATCCACGCCCGCGACCACCGGGTCACCGCGCGGATGGCCTTCTCGGCCGAGGGCGACATCCTCGCCCTCGACATGGACGACCTCACGGGCATCGGGCCCTACTCGGTCTACCCGCGCACCAGCGCGGTCGAGGCCAACCAGGTCGTCAACCTGACCGGCGGCCCCTACCGGCATCAGCATTACCGCGCCCGCGCCCGGGTCGTCCTCCAGAACAAGGCGCCGACCTGCCAGTACCGGGCGGTGGGCCACCCGATCGCCACGATGGTCGCCGAGGGGCTCATCGATCTCGGCGCCGCCCGGCTCGGCCTCGACCCCTTCGCGGTGCGCGTGCGCAACGTCATCCCCGACGATGCCTATCCGTGCGCCGGGGTCTCGGGGATCAAGCTGGAGAAGCTGTCCCACCAGGCGGCGCTCGCCAAGCTCAGGGCGATGATGGACTACGACGGCCTGCGGGAAGAGCAGGCGCTCCTGCGCCAGCGGGGAATCCACCGGGGCATCGGGCTCGCGGCCTTCATCGAGATCACCAACCCGTCGGCGGCCTTCTACGGGGTCGGCGGCGCGCGCATCTCCGCCCAGGACGGCTGCACGATCCGGCTCGATCCCCAGGGCGGCGTCGTCGCGGCGGTCAGCGTCACCGAGCAGGGCCAGGGCACCGAGGGCATCATCGCGCAGATCGTGGCCACCGCCACGGGCGTGCCGATGGACCAAGTCCGGGTGATCTCGGGCGACACCCAGACGACCCCCTACGGCGGCGGCACCTGGGCGTCCCGCGGGGCCGGCATCGGCGGCGAGGCGGCGTGGCAGGCCGGCAAGGCCCTGCGCGGCAACGTCCTGGCGGTGGCGGGCGCGATCCTGCAGGCGGATCCCGGCAGCCTCGATATCCGTGACGGCGCCGTGGTGGACGCGGCCACCGGGACGGAGCGCATGCCGCTCTCGGAACTCGGCCGCATCGTCTACTTCCGCCCCGACACGCTGCCGCCGGGGGTGCAGCCGGAATTCGTTGCGACCCGGCACTACGTGCCGAAGGACTACCCCTTCGCGTTCACCAACGGCGTGCAGGCCTCCTACGTCGAGGTCGACACCGAGACGGGTTTCGTGCGGCTGCTCAAGCACTGGTGTGTCGAGGATTGCGGCACCGTCCTCAACCCGCTCCTCGTCGACGAGCAGATCCGCGGCGGCATTGTCCAGGGGATCGGCGGCGCCCTGTTCGAGCACTGCCTCTACGACGCGGAGGGCCAGTTGCTGAACGGGTCGATGGCCGACTACCTCGTGCCGATGGCCGGCGAGATGCCCGACATCGACGTCGCCCACGTGGTCTCGGCCACGGCCTCCTCGGAGATCGGCGCCAAGGGCGCGGGCGAGGCCGGCACGGCCGGCGCGCCGGCGGCGGTCGTCAACGCCATCAACGACGCCCTCGCGCCCCTCGGCGCGCGGGTCTCGCGCCAGCCGGTGACGCCGGACGTGGTGCTGGAGGCGCTGGGACTGATCTGAACTCGAGCACGGGCGTCTCCCCGGTCCCACCCTCGACCTCATCCTGAGGTGCGGCGGAGCCGCCTCGAAGGAGCCCTCCAGGGATCGCGCGGCCGGCTGGAAACCTCCTTCGAGGGCTCCCCGGCGCTCCGGCACCTCAGGATGCGGTTGAGGGTGGGATGGGGCGAGCACAGGTATCGACGAGAGACGGGGCACGGTCCGCTGAAGAGACCGGTCCCGACGAGGAAACGCCAACGGAGGGACGGGAATGGGAACGGTCTTCGACAGGCGCCGGCTGCTCCAGGGCAGCGCCGCCGCATCCGCGCTGGCGCTCGCCGCCCCGGCTCTCCTGCGCTCCGCCGCCGCGCAGGCCGGCCCGATCCGGATCGGCTTCCCGGTGCCGCTCACCGGCGCCTTCGGGGCCGAGGCGAACGACCAGGTGCGCGCCGCCCAGCTCGCCATCAAGGAGTTCAACGAGGCCGGCGGCTTCCAGGGCCGCAATGCCGAGCTCCTCGTGCGCGACGACAAGCTCAACCCCGGCGAGGCCGCGACCCGGACCCTCGAGCTGATCGAGAAGGACAAGGTCAACTTCCTGGTCGGCGGCCTCTCGGCGGCCGTGACCCTGTCGACCAACAACGTCGCCCGCGAGCGCGGCGTCATCTACAACTCGATCAGCCAGTCCGACGCGATCAACGAGGCCAAGGATTTCGGCCGCACCACCTTCCACGAGGCCCTGAACCCGCACATGACCGCGGGGGCGGTCGGCCGCTACGTCTTCCCGAAATCCGGCAAGCGGGTCGCCTTCCTCAGCGCCGACTACGCCTACGGCCACGAGATGATGCGTGGCTTCAGGCGCGCCGGCGAGGCCTCGGGCATCGAGGTCGTGGCCGATATCCGCCACCCGATCGGCGCCTCCGACTACGCGGCCTTCCTGCCCCGGATCGCCGCGCTCAAGCCCGACGTGCTCTGCCTGTGCAATTTCGGCCGCGACCAGGTCGTGTCGATCCAGCAGGCCACCGAATTCGGCCTGAAGCGCAACACCAAGCTGGTGGCGCCGGTCCTCCTGTTCACCGCCCGCAAGGCCGGCGGCGACGCCTTCGACGGCGTGATCGGCGGCACCTCCTATTACTGGCGCCTGGAGGACAGCGTGCCCTCCGCCAAGGCGTTCAACGACCGGTTCCGCGCCGCCTACAACGGCGCCGTGCCGTCCGATTACGGGGCGCTGGGCTATGCCGGCGTCCGCTCGGTGCTGGAGGGGGTGAAGGCCGCCGGGTCGGTCGAGACCGACAAGGTCGTGGCCGCGATGGAGAACCTGAAGGCCGATTTCTACAAGGGGCCGCAGAGCTTCCGGAAATGCGACCACCAGTCGGTCCAGTCGGTCCTGATCGTCGAGGCGAAGTCGAAGGACCTGAAGACGCCGGACGACGTGTTCACGATCCTCGGCACCGAGGGGCCCGACGAGCGCTTCCTGCGCGGCTGCGACGAACTCGGCCACAAGGCGTGAGGCGCGACCCCATGCGAGCCGGCGGGAGGGCGCGGCCTTGAGCGACATCACGATCGGCGGCTTCCCCCTCGATCTCCTCGCCCTTCAGCTCGTGACCGGCATCGCGCTGGGGGCGATCTACGTGCTCGTCGGCATCGGCCTGTCCCTGATCTTCGGGCTTATGAACGTGGTCAACTTCGCCCACGGCGCCTTCTTCATGGCCGGCGCCTATGTCGGGGTCTTCCTCTACGGCTTCACCGGCAGCTTCTGGTTGAGCCTCGTCGCGGCGCCGCTGGCGATGGGGCTGCTCGGGCTCGTCGTGGAGCGGGTGCTGGTCCGCCCGCTCTACGGGCGGGGCATCGACGATCCGCTGCTCCTCACCTTCGGCCTGTCCTACGTGATGATCGAGAGCGTGCGGATCGCCTTCGGGCTCACCGGGCTGCCCTTCGGGGCGCCGCCCGAGCTGCGGGGCGCCGTCGATATCGGCATCGGCTACTTCCCGCTCTACCGCCTGTTCCTGATCGGTTTCGCGCTGGTGGTGGTGGGCGCGCTCTGGCTGTTCATCGAGCGCACGCCCTTCGGCCTCGTGATCCGGGCCGGCGCCCGCGACCCGCAGATCGTGCAGGTGCTCGGCATCGAGATCGCGAAGGTCTGGCTCGCGGTCTTCGCCCTCGGCTGCGCGCTCGCGGGGCTCGCAGGCATCCTGGCCGCGCCCCTCCAGGGCGTCACGCCCGAGATGGGGATCCCGGTGCTGGCCGAGGCCTTCGTGGTCACGGTAGTCGGCGGGATGGGCTCGCTCGGCGGCGCCGTGCTCGCCGGGCTGCTCGTCGGCATCGTCGTGGCGATGACCTCCCTGGTGGCCCCCGACATGACCAAGATGGCGATCTTCGCCCTCATGGCCCTGGTGCTGCTGGTGCGCCCCCGCGGCCTTCTCGGACGGGCCGGAGCCCTCGGATGAGCGCCCGCGCCCAAGTCCCCGCCGTCGCGGAGGAAAGCGGCTTGCCGGCGACCTTGCCGGCGGCCCGGCCAGGTTCCGGCCGGACCGGACGCGGGCTGGCATGGTGCGGCCGGCACCGCGTCGCGCTGACGCTCGCCTTCCTCCTCGTGTTCCCCTGGATCACGCCCTACCAGGCGCTGGCCGTGAACATCCTGGTGCTCGGCCTCTACGCCCTCGGGTTCAACCTGCTGTTCGGCTATACCGGGCTCCTGTCCTTCGGCCACGCCGCCTTCCTGGGCGGTGGCGCCTACGGCTGCGGCATCGCCATCGTCCAATTCGGGCTGCACCCGGCCCTGGCGCTCGTCGCCGGCACGCTGCTCGCCACCGGGATCGCCGCCGTCATGGGCGTGCTCGCGATCCGCACCCGCGGCATCTACTTCGCGATGACGACCCTGGCGCTCTCGATGTGCGTCTACTACGCCTTCTACCGCGCGGAGGCATTCACCGGCGGCGAGAACGGCCTGCGCGGCATCAACGTGCCGTCCCTGGCCCTGCCGGGCCTTCGCCTCGACCTCCTCGACCCGACGGTGAAGTACTACGCCGTGCTGGCGGTGGTCGGGATCGCGGTCTGGCTGTTCTCGCGCCTCCTGTCCTCGCCCTTCGGGGCCGCCCTGGAGGCGATCCGCGAGAACGAGGGCCGGGCGCAGGCCTGCGGCTTCGACGTCCGCCGCATGAAGCTCGTGGCTTTCGTGATCTCCGGGGCCCTGTGCGGGCTCGCGGGGGCGCTCCAGGCCATCCACCTCTCGATCGTGCCGATCGAGACGATGCATTACGCGACCTCCGGTCAGGCCGTGATGATGGCGCTGCTCGGCGGCATGGGGACCTTCTTCGGACCCTTCGTGGGCGCCGCCACCTTCGCGCTGCTTCAGGACGGGCTCGCCACCCTGACGACCCACTGGCAGCTCTTCGTCGGCGCCATCTTCATCGCCTTCGTGCTGTTCCTGCCGCTGGGCATCTGGGGCGAGGTGCTGGCGCGCCTCCAGAGGGCCGGATGGTGAGCGCCGCCCCGGTCGCCGCCGCGCCCGCCACGGCGCCCGTCGCGACTTCGGTCGGGGGCGCGCCGATCCTCGCCACGGAGGGGCTCGGCAAGCGGTTCGGGCATTTCCGCGCCCTGTCGGACGTGACGGTCGCGTTCCCGGAAGGGGGCATCACAGCGATCATCGGGCCGAACGGGGCCGGCAAGTCGACCTTCTTCAACCTGATCTCGGGCGCCTTCCCGCCCAGCGAGGGCCGGGTGCTGTTCCGGGGGCGCGACATCACCGGATCGCCCCCGCACCACTTCGCCCGGATGGGCATCGCCAAGTCGTTCCAGATCACCAACGTCTTCCCGCACCTCACCGTGCGCGAGAACGTGCGCGTGGCCGCCCAGGCGCGGCGGGTCCGCTTCGCGGTCTTCCGGAACCGCTCCGCCTATCCCGAGCTGACCGAGCGGGCCGAGGCGCTGCTCGGCGAGGTCGGGCTCGGCGCCCGGATGGACCGCCTCGCCCGGGAACTCGCCCACGGCGAGCAGCGGGCCCTGGAGATCGCGGTGGCGCTCGCCGCCGAGCCGAGCCTCCTCCTCCTCGACGAGCCGACCGCCGGGATGAGCCCCGAGGAGACGCGCGAGATGATGGACCTCGTGCAGCGGCTCGCCGAGACGCGGACGCTGATCCTCGTCGAGCACAAGATGAAGCTCGTGATGGGATTGTGCCGCCGCCTCGTCGTCCTGCACCAGGGCCAGCTCCTCGCGGAGGGCAGCCCCGACGACATCCGCGCGCATCCCGAGGTGCGCCGCGTCTACCTGGGCAAGACCGCATGAGCGCCGCCGCCCAGCCGCTCCTGGCGGTCGAGAACCTGCGGGCGTGGTACGGCCACTCCCACATCCTGCAGGGCCTGTCGCTCGACGTCCGCCCCGGCGAGATCGTGACGCTGATCGGCCGAAACGGCGCCGGCAAGACCACGACGCTGAAGGCCATCATGGGCCTCGTGGCGAAGCGCACGGGCCGCGTGACCTTCGCGGGCGCCGACATCCTCGACCGACCGCCCCACGAGCGCTTCCACCGGGGCCTCGCCTACGTTCCGGAGGAGCGGCGCATCGTACCGGGGCTGACCGTGGAGGAGAACCTGCGCCTCGGCATCCTGGCGGCCCGCGGGGCGCGGGCGACGCGCCGCGACGAGGCGCGGCGGATCGAGGTCATCGCCGAGACCTTCCCGCGGCTGAAGCAGCGGCTGAAGCAGGAGGCGATCACCATGTCGGGCGGCGAGCAGCAGATGCTCGCCATCGCCCGCGCGCTCATGGCCGAGCCCGTGTTGGTGCTGCTGGACGAGCCCTCCGAGGGGATCATGCCGATCCTCGTCGAGGAGATGTTCGAGCAGTTCGTCGCGATGAAGCGGGCGGGCACCACCATCCTGCTGGTCGAGCAGAACGTCGAGCTCGCCCTCGCGGTGTCCGACCGCGTCTACATCGTCGACGGCGGTGCTGTCGTCTACCACGCCCCCGCGGCCGCGCTGCGGGACGATCCGGAAATCCAGGCGCGCTACTGCGCGGTCTGAGCGCCCGCCCTGGCCGTCCGGCGGCGCGGCTTCGCGAGAGGAGACGAGCATGGACATCGCCGGCGAGTACCGGATCCCCGCCGCGCGGGAGGCCGTCTGGGCGGCGCTGAACGATCCGGACGTGCTGGCCCGCTGCATCCCCGGATGCAAGGAGCTGGCGCAGGTCTCCCCGGAGGAGATGAAGGCCAAGGTCGCCCTGAAGATCGGACCGGTCTCTGCGGCCTTCATGGGGACGGTTCGCCTGGAGGACGTGCGCCCCCCGGAGGGCTACAGCCTCGTCGGGCAGGGCAACGGCGGCATGGCCGGCTTCGCCAAGGGTCGCGCCGCCGTCACGCTCGCGTCCGAGGGGGATGAGACGGTCCTGGCCTACACCGCCAAGGCCGAGGTCGGCGGCAAGATCGCGACCCTCGGCGGACGGCTCATGCAGGCAACCTCGCGCAAGCTCGCCGACGAGTTCTTCGGCAAATTCGCCGCCGAGTTCGGCGTGACCCGCGATCCGGCCGCCCCGGCACCGGCCGAAGCCTAGACCCGCACCCTCGAGCCGTCGCCTGGACGGGGCCGGGACAAGGCCGGCACAAGGCCGGAAGCGGAGGCACGGTTCGCCGGGCGGGCGGATGATGGAGCTCGTGGGCCGTGCGCCCACGGATCGCGAAGGTCGGGACGGCATCGGGTACGGCATGCCCGCCACGTCCAGGTGCATGAAGGCGGGTGGCCCTGAGCCCCCTCCGGCTCGGCCGGCACGATCATCGGCGAACAGGGCATGCGGAACGATCGCCCGCCCAAACAGATGCCCCAATGCGCACCCCGCGCAAACGGAGCTGCCCCGCATGTTCATGAAGCTCGATCGCCTTCAGGCCGAACTGCCACAGCCGAAGAAGCCAGACCCGAACGCGGCGGCCGCTCTGCAGGAGCTCCTCGGCGGCAAGTACGGCGAAATGTCCACGCTCGGGAACTACATGTTCCAGAGCTTCAACTTCCGAAACAAGACGAAGCTGCGGCCGTTCTACAGCCTCGTGTCGAGCATCTTCGCGGAGGAACTCGGTCACGTCGAGCTGGTCTCGACGGGCATCGCCATGCTCAACAACGGACCCGGCGACGACACCGAGGAGGTCGATGTCTCGAAGGCGCCGTTCCACGATATGCAGGACATCCGGCTGGCCGGCAGCTTCCTGAGCAACGGCGGCGGCGCGACACCGATCAACTCGAACGCCCAGTCGTGGAACGTCGACATGGTCACAACGACGGGCAACATCATCATCGACTTGCTGCACAACTTCCACCTGGAATGCGGCGCCCGCCTGCACAAGCTGCGCGTCTACGAGACCCTGAAGGATCCCACCGGCCGCGAGGTCTGCGGCTACCTCCTGGTACGCGGCTCGGTCCACGCGCACGCCTACGCGCTGGCGCTCAAGAAGCTCACCGGCGTCGAGATCGAGAAGATGTTGCCCACCCCGAACATCGTCCTCGACAAGCTCCCGGAGTGCCAGAAGTACCTGCAGGAGGGCTCGCACCGGCGCCTCTACCGCTTCAGCCCTGACGATTACCGGGAGGCGGCAGGCGTCTGGTCGAACGATGAGGTGGCGCTGCCAGGCGATCCCCCGGGCAATCTCGAGGTGGTCGAAGGGCTACCCGAGGGCGGCAAGATCCCGGAACTCGACGGCAATTACGGGGCCTTCGCGCCGAACTACGCGCCGGAGGAGATCTTCGAGATCGCCAGCAAACTCTACAAGAAGAGCCGCTGAGCCCTCGGGATTCCGGGTCGCGGCCGATGCGTCGGGATCCGGTTTCGCCTTTGCCTTCTCATCGCACCCGCTGCGTGATCCCGGGCTGCGCTCCCCGGGATGACGGCGTGGGTCACGCCCCCAGACCGCGCCGCCCCATCCGCCTCGGTTCCCCACCGATCTCCGGTGGCCTCAGACGACCTGCGGCCGCAGGATCATGAACTGCGCGTCCACGATCTGGCTGGGCGCGATGGCAGCCGTCACAGCGGGATCGACGAGGCGGCTGCCCGCGGTGGCTGGCTTGATCATCGAAGGCACCCGCGCTTCGGCCGCCCAGGAATGGCTGCCCCGTGAGGGCGTCTCGGCCAAGCGCGATGCCCGCACGATGGCGTCGATCGTTGCATGGGTTTCGAGGCTCCTGTCGAGGGGCCTCGTCCCGCACCGGGCCGCCGGGCCCGGCAATTCGCCCGTTCCGCCGGCGCATGACCGGCTCGGCGCCGCCGGCCAAGGGGAGGGCGTCTTCGGCTTCCGAGTGGGCGCGCCGGTCGAGCAGCTGAGTCGATCTCGATCTTGGCGGCGACGGATACCCGCCGCTCCCAGCGGGGGCGGGGATCTCCCTGGCACCCGCCCATCGGTGCGGTTGCGCGCCTACATGCCCCGCATCGAGCCGATGAGACCGGGCTCCTCGGCTTCGGGAACGCCGGGGTTCCCATCCGCGGCCGGGTCATCCGAAGGCTGAGCCGGTGGATCGTCAGCCTCGCGCCGCCGCTCGCTGCCGGCGTCCTCGCGCCCGGCGGCGTCCGAAAGGCTCCGATCGACACCGTGATTCCCGCCGGTCATCGCGTACTCCCGTGATGTAGCGGCTGGCGTCGGCGCCGCTGCGCCCGTCCGGACCGAAGCGTCCGGCAGCGTGGGACGTTCCCGGAGACAGCGGCCCCGTGCGACGACGGACCGATCTGCGTCGCGAATCCGCCTCAGGCGCGGATGAACTCCACCCGGACGCCATCGGCCCCCCGCTCGACGACCCGGCAGGGCCGCCTGATCTGAATGGACGTTGCGATCAGCAGGAACTCGTCCGGAAGGCGTTCCGGGTTGGACAGCTCGATCACGGCGCCGCGCCGGCCTTCGACCAGGACGACGCAATCGATCGTTCGGAGGGGCTCCCCGAAAGCCGCGGTGGCGATCGAGAAGCCAGCGCGCGGCTTGAGCGGATTGGCAGGCATCCATCACCGGCGCAGGACCTTCTGCCGAGACGTATCATGTCCAAGAGGGGCTGAGCCAGCACCGATTATTGCCAGTTTAGCCCGGCTCGGAATTGGAAATCGCGCAAGTCGCGGGACAGACCAGTCGAAGCGGGCGGCGTCGACATCCTCGAGTCGCGCTATGCCGGAGAGAGACGTGGATCTGCGGGGACGAATCTCAGTCCGCGCTCCCGGCCCCCGAGCCGGACGACCTCCTACCGCCGGTTGAACGACAGACCGCCGGATATCAGACGGAACGCATCCGGACGCGTTACGCCCGCCTCGACCATCTCGCCGGATCCGGCGGCCGCCCGTACGGAAACGTCCTGCTCGAGCCACCGCGCGACGCCCGCGTTCCGAGGGGACGGGGCGCAGGACCGGCCCCGGGAGGCGACCGCGCTGCACGGAGCGGACGGCATCGAGGGGACGCGTCCCGCCTCGGGATGTGCGGCCGCGCCGGGGCGCTGCAGGACCGCGCCGGCGGCATCTTCGACCGTGTCACCATCGGGCCAGAACCCGTTGCGCCGGTCTCGCGCCGACACGAGCGGCCTACAACTCCGCGGGCTCGGGCTGCTCGGTGAAGGTGAACATCACGTCCCCGGTCCGCTCGCACGAGACGCTCACCGACGTCGCGCCGGTCTGCTCGCGCTGGATCGGGAGCTGCGCCTTGGCGTGCGCGACAGCGGCTTCGAGGTCGCACGGCCAGAGCTTGGAAGAGCTGATCCGTTTGCCTCGGCGGAATGTGATCTTGTAGGCCATCGTTTCCTCCGTTTTCGCGAAGGATACACGTTTTGTTTAGGCCGACATGCTCGTGCAGGGCATAGCAACGATGCGTATTGGGCGACCGACATCCGCTTCCCTGAGGCGGGCGCACGCCGCGGATCTGTGATCGCGCCTGGGAATGCTGGCCCACCCGCGCTCCGGTCCGCATGAGGGGGCGGCTATCGACCCGCCTCCGCGTCCGGCGCCACCGGATGCCCCGACGGCGCCGGTCCGGCGCGTCCCATCACTCGGCCGACACGGCGGTGGCGACCACGCGCCGGGATTCGGCCGCGGTCGGCACGAGGCGCGGCGTCGTGACCAATTCAGAAGCCGGCCGGACGGAGGCCGTGGGGCGCGCCTGCTCGCGATAGAGCGGGGGGGTCAGGTGAACGGCCTCATCGGCCAGCGCGGGGCCGATCATGGAGCCGGCAGCGATGACGAGGAGGGCGATTGTACGAACGGTCATGATCCTCATTCCTCTCGGTCTTCCGAGCCTGTGCCCGGGGTCGAGAGATATCTACGCTGCACAGCAACATGATCCAAACAGATTGGATCGATAGCGCAAATTGATGAAATCAATTCCCCGGCTGCCCGACGCCGCGGGCGGTGAAGGATGCGCTCGAGCAGGCGTGTAGCCGTGGCGCGTTCACGATAGGCCGGCCATCCTGGGCCTAACGGTCGAGACCAGGCCGCCGACCGGCATCAAGGCCCGATCGGCGGGGCGTCCGCGACGCACGCGAGCGCCTGATCGGTCGGGCCGGCGCATCTGCGGCCCGGGCAGGCCGTGCACGAAGGTCCCGGCCGGGGCGAGGTCGGGATGGGCCGCGCGATTGGAGGCTCAGCGGCCGAGTTCCACCGGAATGCTGAGATCGGCCACCCCCGACAGGTCTAGCAGGGCGGAGGGCGGCGCGGGGAGGCGGCCAACCCCCTGGACGGCGCGGAGCGCCCGACGGTCGAGGTCCGGACTGCCCGAACTGCGCTCGACCTCAACCTGCTGCACGGCGCCGTCCGGGGTGATCCTCACGTGGACCACCACCGTACCGGTCGGCCGCGCGGAGCCTGACGGCCGTGCGGCCCGGTCCCCCGCGTCGATCCGTGTCACGAGATCCGAGAGCCACCGGCGCATCGCGCGTTCGGATCCGGCCTGCGCCGGGGCGTTCCAGGTGCCCAGGAGCAGGGCGAGCACGACGGATCCGTGGATGAGCGCTCGCGGCATGCGGGACAGGCGGATCCGTGAGCGTTGCGAGAACGACGCGGCGCCGACCGACCCGCGATCACGAGACGGACGCGGATCTCCGGGCTTTCGGACCCGCAGCGGCCAGCATGACGTCGTCGCTGCCGACTTCGAGCCCATCGTAGCCCAGCATCTCCGCGAGTTGCGTCCGGGCACGCCAGACGCGGCTCTTCACGGTGCCGATGCGGCAGTTCATGACCGCTGCGGTCTCTTCGTAGGTGAGGTTCTCGATCGCCACAAGGACCAGCGCCTGCCGCATCGACGGCGCGAGACGATCGAGGGCGGAGCGCACGTCGCTCAGGTCGAGATGTCCGCCCTGCTCGGGCAGCGAGACCATCCGCTCCGCCTGGGCGCCGTCCTCGTCCTGCACCTCGCGACCGCGCTTGCGGTGCTCGTTGTAGAACTGGTTGCGCATGATGGTGAACAGCCACGCCTCCAGGTTGGTCCCCGGCGCGAAGCTCGCGCGCGAGCGCCACGCCCGCAGGAGCGTGTTCTGCAGGAGATCGTCGGCGCCGACATGGTTGCGCAGCAGTGAGCGCGCGAAGCGCTGGAGGTTCGGCACCATCCCCAGGAGGGCCGCCTGGAACGACTTCTCGTGGCCGTCCCGCGCCCGGCCGAAGGCGGCATCCAGCAGAGCCAGGAGTTCGGCGAAGCGGTCCGCGACCGGTGGTTCGTCCAGGTCCTGGGCGTAGCTCGCCGCGAGCAGATGGCCGAGATGATACTGGACGCTGTCGGGAAGCCTGGGCGCCTGCGTGTCGATTGTACTATCGTCGAGCGAGGGTGCGAGCATGACAGCCGATCACCTGAGTGGGATGAGAGCATGGGCTCAGCTATAAGCCCCCGAATACGGAAACCTTGCCGCAACATAGATCAGCCGAAACAGCGAAGTTAAGATTGATCCATGATGCTATGCTTGGCAGTCACGAAAGATCTGCGGGCCGCGGAAATGCGCTCAACTCGCATTTCCCGATCGAATATCTGTCCACCGGCGCGCCGAAGCTGCGGCGCCCGACGCCAGACCGTCGCGCCGATGCGAGCGAGACGGCGGCGACGACACCGGAACACCCCATGGAGCACGGGACCACACGCATGAACCGACTGACGGAACTCGAAGACGACCCCGCCTTCCGGGAAGCGGTCCTCGCGGTGCGCGGCGCGGCCAGCACGCTGAGCGGGCGGGCCGTCACCGTGGAGGAGGCCCGCTTCCTGGTGGGCATCGCCCTGACGACCTTCGCGCATGCCGGCGGTCTGAACGAGCCCAGCCGCAGCCGGCTGGCCCGCTTCTCGGAGACCTTGGAGCAGGGCACCGTCGTGGCGACGCTGACGAAGCATTGAGCCCCGGAGCGCCCGGCCGTCCGGGGTACGGCCGACACTACCCGGTCTCCGCCATGGCGGCGCGCAGCACGCGCAAGAGATCCTCCATCACCGCCGCGCGATCTGCTTCGTGGCGCGCGAGGTTCAGGCCCTCGGCGACGTGCTGACCGATGATGAGGAGGCCGACCTCCCGCAGCGCGGCGGTCGCTGCCCGGATCTGCTGGATCTCGTCGAGACAATGCCGATCCGCCTCGATCATCGCGCGGAGGCCGCGGACCTGGCCCTCGATCCGCCCGAGGCGCCGGACCAGCGGTGCGCGATCCTCATCGCTTCGGATGAGGCAGACGCGGCCGTCCACGAATGTGCCCCTTGTCACCGCTCTGCGCCCCGACTGTTCGGCTCCGGCCGCCGATGACCCGGGTCGTCGGCGGCTCTGGCGAGGATCATAGGAGGCGGTACCCCGGCGTCCGACCGTGACGGCGGCGCCGGAGCACCGTCGCGTCAGCCGATCTGCTGGGACTGCGCGCCGCTGTCGGGCCGGGCCGGGCCGAGCACCGGCTCCTCACCCATCGGCTGGTTCTGCACCACGCTGAACTCGCCCTTGCCGTCGAGGGAGGGGCCCTGCGTCCAGCGGCCGGCCGGGGGCGGCGAACCGTCGGCCGACGTGGAGAAGAAGTTGTAGTTGAACTTCTGGTTCTCCTCGCTCTGCGGGAACGAGTTCGGGATCGGCAGCGTGCCCGCGGCCCCGCCGAGTTCCTCGATCACCGCCAGCCATTGCTGCTGGTGCATCGTGTCACGGGCGATGAGGAAGCTCCACATGTCGCGCATGCCGGCGTCGTTGGTGGCGTTGTAGAGGCGCACCGCCAGGGTCCGGCCGGTCGCCTCGGCGGCGACGTTGCAGTACATGTCGGCCGCGATGTTGCCGCTGGCGTAGATGTGGCTCATGTCGAAAGGCAGTCCGTCCGAATTGCCCGGGAAGGCCGCCATACCGGCGGAGAGCAGCGTCTTGTGCAGCATGCCCTCGGCGATGTGGCGCGGGTTCTCGCCGCCCATCACGGCGCCCACGATGGCATCGGCGGCGCCGGCCTCCTGCACCTTGGTCGGCGCGGTCTCGAGGTTCATCGCCACGGCGGTCGCCAACATCTCGATATGGCCGATCTCCTCGGTGGCCGTATGGAGCAGCATGTCGCGGTACTTGGTCGTCGGCGCGCGATTACCCCACGCCTGGAAGAAATACTGGAAACAAACCCGGATCTCTCCCTCGATACCGCCGATCGCCTGCTGCAGCATGCGGGCGTAGATCGGATCGGGGCTGTCGACCCGGACCGGGTACTGAAGTCGCTTGTCGTGATAGTACATGATGTCGGTTCCTCGTGAGAGGCGCGGTGCCCAGGGCTCCCGCACGATCGGCCGCCGGCTCCGTACTCCATGGGAGCATCGTGCCGCGTCTCCTGTCCAACCCGGCCTCCGGTCGGCGGTTCGGTCTCTCGACGCATTCAGGACGATCAAGACTCGCCAAACCCGAATTTTACCTGTTCATTCAATGTATAAGCGCGGGAAAAATTTTCACCTCTGCGGCCTGTAGGCACGAACGACGACGACAACACAGATCAAGACACAGCGATCTATGTTAGTCTGCCGCGCCACGGCGACCCAAGGCCGGCCCTGATCTTGGCATGCACCGTTCCGGCTCCCGCCCCGACAGGTTTGTGCGGCCAGGGCGGTGTGGGAAGCGCAGCGAGCGGACCCCGCGACGGCACGGCTGACGGACCAGGCTTTGCTGATCGTCGTCGAACCCTGACGCGGAACGAGCCCACCGCCGCGCTGGGCCCGACCTCCGTGCGCGTCAATCGGGTCCCGAAAGGCCGGTGCGACGGCCGGCTCATCCCTCTCCGGTCAGCGACGTGCGGCCCACGAGTCCCCATCGCGGAGGGCGGGGCCGAAGCCGGGTCTCGGGCAGGGCTCGGACGGGCCGTCGGGTCGGCTGCGATCCACCGCATTGCGCACCCCCGCGGGACCGCGCGCTCACAGAAGCCGGAAGTCCCGATCCGGCAGCGTTCACAGGTACCCGAGCCGCCGGGCCAGCATGATCGCGAAGGCGAGGCAGGCGGCGAGGCTGACAGCCAGCATGGCGGCATTCGTCCAGAACCGGACCGGCCGGCTGGACCCTTCGATCCCGCTGGCGCGCAGCCGCGCCCAGGGCACGTAGAGGTAGAGGCCGATCACGGTCAGGATCAGGAACGCGAAGGTGGCGTAGCGGCCGGTGGCGAGGGCGGCGACGGCCAGCACGGCCCAGCCGAGGACGAGGCCCAGCATCGTGAACAGGGCTGTGGAATTCACGTCCGCGCGTCCCCTTCAGCGGCAGCTCAGCCCGCGACAGGTTTCGTCACGAAACAGGTGGCATCGCCGGATCGCCTGTCCAATCGGAGAGATGGCTGGTGCTGCGCGAGAGGATTGAACTCGAAAGTTATCGAAGCCAACCATCAATCGCCCGTCGCGCCAAGCAAGCTCAACCATCCCTCAGGCAACCCCGCACCCGTACTGTGGGAGAGCTTTGCGCGACCGTCAATGGGAGCCTCGGAGGACAGGCCGAGCGACTGGCGGGGTGTCAGAGATGTGACGGACCTGTTGGCGCACCAAGTTCGCGGCGATGCAGTCCCGCCGCGCCACCCGTGCGATGTCAGCGATGACGAAGGGCCGCTGATCGTTCCCGAACCTGACGCTGCTGCCCGAGGAGGCCGGGCGGCGCGCGGCGGCCGCACCCGGCGTTCGAGACCCGAGAACGACGCTCGCGTCGCCCCGGGGGGGACACGGGCGCAGCCGCGGCTCGAAGCTGCACGCGGCCCAGCGCCGGCCCGGCACGTCACGCCCACCTAGGCCGATGGCCGTGACCGCGCCGACAGACGCCGTGCAGGCGGCGGCCGGGGACGGCGTGGATCCCGCCGGTGTCGATCAGGGCGGCCCGGGCGAGTGGAGAGGGGTCCATCGTTGAAGGTCGCACAGGGTTCCCAAAGGCATCAGGATGGACCCGCGCTCCCCGATACCGCCCGTGACGACGTGGCGGTCGATAGCCGTTGCCAAGTATATGCGCGGCGCGTGCGGCGTATGCCGCCAGGATATTGCATCGCCTTGCCGACCTGATGTATGAATAGTCGTATTCGTCAGGACCCGGTGAAAACCCGGGTGGCTCTTCCGGCCGCCGATCCGCCGGACCACGCAATCATCGGCGACTGTGTCACGGACCTCCGCGGAGGCCGACCCGCCGTGTTGCGCCTCCCGCATGAGTTCGCGGACGTCCTTCGTGCGGGACGACGAAAGCCCCCGATCCGTCATGAACCTCGCATCGCAGCGTGGCGACAACGCCACCCATCGCCGAAGCCGTCAGAACAATTTCGATATATTGAGATTCTTGGCGGCGTTGGCCGTGATCGTCTCGCACGCCTTCCCGATCGCCTACGGGTCCACCGTCAAGCAACCCCTCGAGGAATTCAGCAACGACCAGACCGAGCTTGGCTCTATCGCCGTGTTGGTCTTCTTCGCAATCAGCGGCTACCTGATCACACAAAGCTACGTTCGAAATCCGGATCCGATACGCTATCTTAAAGCGAGAATTTTTCGCATTATACCTGGTCTGATTGTAGTTATCGTATCGTCGGTTCTTGTCGGTTCATTGATAACAACATTTTCGCCGGCCGACTATTTTTTCCATCGCGAAACTGTTCTGTATACGATTATCAATTTATCACTGACAGGGACCCGCTTCGAGTTGCCGGGAGTCTTTACGAACAATCCAATCGGCCCAATCTTCAATGGGTCGTTGTGGAGCTTAAGTCCCGAATTCAAGCTCTATATCTGTGTCCTTTTCCTCGGTATCATTGGGTATTTGAATAGGTTCACAGTCATCGCAGTTTGGGCAGCGGCGGTACTCTTTTATTTGTTCATACAGGAGAGCAGGCAGGCGCTGCTGTTGGCCACCTTCATGGGCGGCGCCATAATCTATCTGTGGCACGATAGGATTGCCTGGAAGCAATCATACGCCATGATCAGCTTGTTGGTCTTGCTTATCTCGCTTTCGACATCGTTATTTAATGTGCTCTTCACGATCATTGGATCGTACGCGACGATATATCTGGCGATTTCTACCCGAACTTGCTTTTCGTGGGTAACCGCGAGGGGCGACTTATCGTATGGCATGTACATATATGCGTGGCCCGTTCAACAAATGGTCGTTTTATATCTCGGTGACGCGGCGACGTGGTACTCCGTCCTGCTGACGTCGCTGCCCGTGATTCTCGTTCTAGCGTGGTTTTCCTGGAACTATGTTGAGCTGACAGCCATCAGATTCAGCCAGCGCCAAATTTCCGATCCCTTAGAACGCAGTTCCACTCGGTCGAGGTAATGTTATACGCCACAGTGATTTCGATGTCCTGCTGGTGACGAGTCCGATGCGGCACCATCGTGCCTCGCTCATTCCAGCCTCTCCGAGGCGGCACCCTGATTTCTGACGCGATCCTTCGGACACTTCTTTCCCGTCCAGCGGACGCGGGCGCGTATCGAGCGTCGAATTTGGTCAGATCGCGGCCTTACACTGTGAGTGCCTGACCGTGACGCCCTTATGACCTGGGACGGTTCATGAAGGTCTTCCGTAGCTCCTGCAGATCACCCCGCCGGTCGGGACCGTGACCGACCCTTGGGGTTCCTGCTGGCCGTCCTCGCGAGAACCCGAAGGCCTCCCGTGATCGGTCTCGCCCAAGCGATTGGCGCGCTTCGGCTTCGATTGCCCTGAAGGTGCCATAGCCGCGCGGCATTCTCCGGGTCAGTCGAACACGGGGTGGCAATGTTCCGAACTACGCTGTCCATCAGTGCGGGTCTGGCAGTGCTTGCCGTCGTTCTGGCGTCACTGTGGATCGGATTCGGGCCGCGCCCGCAGGGTGGCCAGGACAAGAGGGCATCGGCCACGATGCCCATGCCCCAGGGGCAACGATCCCCTGTGGACGCGAAAGGCCAGACGATCCGCGCCATCGCGCCAGGAGCGCCATCCGGACCGGGAATGGCATCGGTTCCACCGAGCGCAGCGTCGTCCGCCGCCGGTCCGTCGGGTCAAAAGATGAACCCCGATGCATCCGCAGATCCGGGCGCTCCCGGAAGGCAGAGCGACAATCCGTCCCTCGCAGGGTTGAGAACGCAGACGGCCCCCGACGCACAATCCGCAACGCCCGGGGGCGGCGTCGACCTCAACACCGCGACGGTCGACCAGTTGAATGCGCTTGGTGCCGGAATGATAGGCAAGCGGATCATGGAGTTCCGCCCCTATTCCGCGACCGATGACCTTCTTACGCGCCGGGTCTTGAAACGAGCCGATTACGAGATCATCAGGCCTGCAATCACTGTTCGATAGTTATATGGAACAGAGCGGCTCCATGATACAATGTTCGAATGCACGCTAACACCGTCTTCGCTTCGCTGAAGAATGGTTCTCCGGATCTCTCGGAGGATCCCACGGCCTTCCTTTCACCAGCCCTCATCCAGTGCGAACGATTATGGAAGGATTGGGGTAGGCGGACGTCGTGGCCGAAAGATCAGTGGGCCTTCGTCAGGCGCACCATCGAACCTCTGCTCTACGCCAGGATCGAACCGGAGCCCGAACACTACTCCGGCGGCCTTCTGAATCCCAAAGGCGCGATCGAGGCGCAGAGTATAAGACTGTTTTCGTGCAGCTTCGAAAATGGTCCGCTCCCCACCATTTCCGGCTACGCTCAGTTTCAGATGATGTTCGACCGGGTGCTGGCGTCCACGGCCGACCTGTATGACTGGATGGAAGAGACGGATTGGCTGGATTGGGCCCTGGGCTTCGGCTTCCACTTACAGGATGGCGGCGAGTGGGACGCGACCTATGAGAACGGGGGCATCGAGTTCGAGATCGTCGCTCCGTAGCCCCCTCGCTTGATCCTGGAGCATAGGGGCGTTCCGGCGACCCCACGGCCCTCACGGGGCTTCCCAGCGCGCGATTGAGGATCCGGGGCCGGTCAGCAGACGCCAGACCCACGCACGGGCTGCCCCGAGTTCCTTGGCTCGGCCCCCGGAGGGAGCGGAAGCCTCGGGTTGGTAAAGCGCGCGCCCCGAACGGCTGCATTCTGCCCATCCCTGAACGTCCACACCCGCCGAAGAACGATCCTGGGCCCATCGGGGGTGATGCCGGCGGCCGGGTTCGTGGGCAGGAGCTGACCGGAGGCCCGCCCTACGTCCCATCGCGGGATCGAACGGCCGCGGGATCGTTCTTGTTTATCGCCCGCGGGCCGATCCCCTCCGCATCACGCCCGCTGACAAGCCAAGCGAACACGTCCCCCCGCGCAGGAAGGGGTCCCGCGCGAACCGATACGGGCCGAAGGGACGGACTTCAGTGCCATCCGTGCTCCGCGCTGCCCCCCCCCCCCGCAGGACCACCGGTCCGCGCAGTATGCCAAAAATGTTTCAGGGGGGTATCGCCCATGGCCTGACGGAGCCCGGCGGTGCTTGGTCCTTCGGTCCGCAGCGCTGCATGGACGCGAGCGCCGTCCCGCTCACCGACCGGACGCTGAATGCTCCCACCCTTCGACCGGGCGACAGGATCGGAAGGCGTATGTGGGCTTAGATGGCCCCCCATTTGGGGACCTTCCCAGGTCCGGCGGTTCGACGGGACAATGTTCGCGACCGCCGTGCAAGCGTGCGCCTATCGTCTGAGAGTCGCCTAACCCCTAGCCTACTGTCATCTCGAGGGGAATTCTGGTGCTGCGAGAGAGGATTGAACTCTCGACCTCTTCATTACCAATGAAGTGCTCTACCACTGAGCTACCGCAGCAGGTGACCCGGGCGCCCCGCAGGGGCAAGTCCGTCCGGTCGAGTGGGGCCATAACGGATCGCCGCCGCGTTGGCAACGCCGTGTTGCGCGGCGGGACGCATTACGTGCGGCAGGCGGCACGAATGATCGCGGCGAGGCCCGGCTCGGAGACCGCGTCCGCTGCCTCGGCGGGGGTGAACCAGCGCAGTTCCCGCTGGTGCGCCTCCGGAAAATGCTTGAGCTGCTTGCGCACCTTCAGCGGGAACACCTTCACCTGGCAGAGGACGGCGTCGAGGTTCTTGAGGCGCTTCTGGTACAGGTAATGGCCGATCGGGCGCTTGCGGACGGCGCCACGCAGGCCCGCCTCCTCGAAAGCCTCGCGGGCCGCAGCCTGGAACGGCTTCCGGCCCTTCATCGGCCAGCCCTTCGGGATGACCCAGCGGCGGCTCTCCCGCGACGTCACCAGCAGGATCTTGGTCTTCCCATCCCGACCGAGCCGGAACGGCAACGCGCCGACCTGTCGCCGCGGCTCGCCATCATCGTCGAGGATCATCGGGCCCGCCCCGCGCGGCGCCCGATCCGTGCCGGAGCCGACGGGTCCCGAAGCCTGTCCGGAGCATGAGCGGGTGGACGGATGGTCGTATCCTCGGTCGGCGTCTGAATACACACGCTACACGGTAGAGACGTTCCAACAAATACCGATGACCGAACCTTGTGACATGAACATAGATTTGCCGGGCTCACCATCGCCGGGGCGGGCCCGACGGCGGCGCGCCATCCGAGCCGTGCCGCTCCGCCGGACGCGCGGGCCCTGAGAGACAGGCGCGCGCCCCATCCCGCTCTCGGCAACCCGACCCTACCGCGTCGCCGGTTGGCGCAGCTCCGACAGACGGGCGGCTATCCCTTTCAGCAAGGGAGAGAAGAGCGACGCGCGAGCCGATGCGCGACCCTCGGAAGGTCGCAGGACCGGTCAGCCGGTCCTGCGCACCCCGGCGGCTTGGGAGGCCGGCAGCGCCGCGGCGGCCATCCCGGCCGAGACCGGATCGCTGCCGGATGCCTTGGCGTCGCCCGGTGCCGCCGCGGCCATCCCGGCCGAGACCGAATCGCTCCCGGATGCCTTGGGGGCGCCCGGTGCCGCAGGGACGAGGGTCGGGAGCGGCGCGACGGCGCTCGGCGCCATCGGCGGCTTGGCCGCTATGGGGGGCTGGGACGCCATCGGTGGCGTGGACGCCTCGACCGTTCTGGCCGGGACCAGGACGGGTCCGGACGCGTCGGGTTCCGGCTCCACGGCCGGCTCGGGGGCCGCCAGGGTGTTGGGCGGCTCGCGCCACACGAACGCGTCGAGGCGGCCGGTGACCGGCGAAACCGGGGCCCAGGTCTCGGAGGCGACGCCGTCGGCGATCCACAGGGGATCGCGCGGCGCGCGGGCGGCCCGGGCCAGCCACTCGCGGGCCTGCCCGGAAGCGGCACCGTGCTCGGCCTCCTCGATCGCCGCCATCAGCAGGCAGGCACGCGCGGTCGGTCGGTCGGCGAGCAGGGGCTTCGCGGCCTCGCGGGCGCGCTTGTAGTCCCGCGCGTCGAGGGCGGCCTGCCCCAGAGCGAGCCGGGATTCCGGATGCCAGACGGAGAGCTTGGCCAGGGTCTCGGCCCGGGCGAGCCGGTCGCGGACCGAATCGCCGGGGCGCAATCCGAGATACACCTTGGCGAGGTCGGGATGCGGGTTCGCCTTCCAGGCCGCCTCGACGACGCGGGACGCCTTCTTCAGGTCGCCGCGGCGGGACAGGAGACGCCCCGCGATGCAGGCCGCCGGCACGAGCTCCGGGGCGAGCTTGACCGCCTGCAGCACGCGCTCCGCCGCGAGTTCGGGCTCGCCGGCCTCGCGCTCGCCGGCGATCGCCGTCAGCAGCACGGCCCGCTGGCGGCGGGCGCTCGCCTTGTCGATCAGGCCGAGGGACGAGCGCCGCTCGATGGTCTCCAGGGCGGAACCCCAGTCGCCGTCCGCGCTCTGCGCCTCCAGGAGCGCGTCGTTGGCCCAGGTGACGCTCGGGGCGAGGCGGGCCGCCTCGCTGGCATAGGCGCGGGCGGCAGTCTCGTCCTCCCGGCGCCGGGCCTCCACGAACAGGCCGCGCAGGCCCAGCACCCGCGTCTCCGGATCGTCGACCATGCGCTGAAAGGCGCTCTCGGCGGCGTCCCGGTCGCCCGAGATCTGCGCAGCCTGCGCCTTGAGCAGGAGCGTCAGGGGCTCGGTGCCGAGGAGCCGCTCGGCATCCCCGGCGTAGCGCCGGGCCGCCAGGGGATCCCCCGAGCCCACCGCCACCATGCCGCGCGAGAGGGCCGACAGACCCTTGGCCCGGCGGCGATCCGCGGAGCCCCGGACCAGCGCTTCGGGCAGGCCGATCACGCCGCGCACGATCGCCCAGAGGAGGCCGAGGACGATCGCGGCGGCGATGACGCCGACGAGGGCGAGCGCCAGGCTGGTGCCGACTTGGTAGCCGTTCCAGACGACGGTGACGGTGCCGGGCCTGTCGGCGATCCAGACCGCCCCGAAGGCGGCGAGTGCGAGCAGGGCCAGGAAGGCGAGGGCGCGCCACATGGGGTCAGTATCTCCTGTCGGCGGCCGGCGGGCGACCGCCGCTGGGTGCGGGAGGGGCGGAGCGCCTGCGCGCCCGCCCGGAGAGGTCGCGGCCGCGCGGCGCGCGGATCGATGCCATCACGGTCTCAGCGGCCCGCGGACGCCGCGGGGGTCGGGAGGGCCTTGAAGGCGCTGTCGAGCAGCGTCCGCACGGCCTGATCGGCCTCGGCCCGGGTCTTGAGCTTGGCGCCGAAATCCCCCGCCTGCTCCTGCGCCTCGGCCGGGAGCGCCGCGAAGGCCGCGGAGGCCGCCGGCAGATCGTTGCGGTCGAGGGCGGCCTGGACCTTGTGCTCCGGATCCTCGGAGGTCTCCGAGGCCGCCGGGGCGTCGACCTTGCGGACCTGAACGAGCCCGTCCGCCATGCTGAGGAGCTTGGATCGGAAATCGCCGGTCTCGGCCGCGCTCTTGGCCCGCTGCGCCTGCCGCTTGGCGGCGATCCGCTCGGCGACCGGCCGGAGGGCGTCGGCGAGGCGGGACGCCGTCGGAGCGCCCGTGTCGGCGAAGGGGGCGAGCGCCTGGGCCTGCGCGTCCGCGCCGGGATCGAGCCGGCGCAGGGTCGCCAGCGGCTCCGCGTACGGCATGCCGGATTCCAGAGCCGCCGCCACGCGGTCGGCCACGACGACCCGGAGGGCCGCCTGGACCGTGCCGGCCTCGGCGCGCTGGGCCACGCTCTTGTCGAGGGCGGCGATCTTGTCGGCCTGCTCCTGGAGGCGCCGGTCGACCGCCTTCGCGGTCTCAGCGGCCTGGGTCTGGCCAGCCTCCGCGGCGGTGCGGCTCGCCTGCGTCGCCGCCTGCACGGCCTCGGTGGCGGCCTTCACCCGGGCGTCGAGGGCCTGCTGCAGCGAATCGAGGCGCTGACCCAGCGCTGCGTCCGCCTCGGCATTCGCCTTGGTCTTCTGCTCGACCTCGCCCTGCAGCGCGGCGATCTTCCGGGCTGCATCCTCGGCCGCGCCCTTGTCGGCGCCGCTCCCCTCGAGGGCCTTCACGCGGGCGTCGAGGTCGGCGAGCGGCCTGCCGCCGTCCTGGACCGCGTTGAGCTTGGACTCGGCCGGCTGGTCGCGGCCCGGCTCCTCCTGAAGCGCGGCCACGCGCTGATCGAGGCTGTCGAGGCGTGCGACGAGATCCGCGGGAACGGCCGTCGCCGGCGCCGAGGACGGCTGCCCGTCCGGCGACGCCGCGACCGGGACGCCGCCCTTCTCCGACGCCTGCTTGGCGGCTGCCTCTGCGGCGGCGACCCGCTTGTCGAGGGCGCCCACGGCGTCGCGGGGGGCGAGCCCGTCGAGGCGCTTGTCGAGGGACGCGATCTGACCGGTCAGCTTCTGATCGAGGGCGTTCAGGCGCGGATCGGGACCGATCCCGGCCTTCTCGGCCCCGAACAGGAGGCCCGCCCCGATCACGCCGCCGAGCAGGCCGGCGGCCGCCAGCGAGCCGAAGCCCGCGCGGGCCCGAGCGGACGGGACCGCGCCGGCCGTGGAACCGGCGGCGGCAGCCGCTGCCGGACCCGGCCCCTTCGGCGGCTCCTTCCCGCCCTTGCCCCCATCCCTGCCCGCATCCTTCCCCGCATCCTTCCCGGAGGTGGAGGTATCGGGGACGCGGCTGGCCTTCATGTCGATGATCGGCCCGGCCGTCACCGCACCGGCCGCCACCGTGCCGGCGGCACCGGAGGTCGGTCCGCCCGGACGGGTGCCCGCCTGAGGACCCGCGCTCGGCTGGCCGGCCTTCGGCGGCTCGGTCCCGACCTTCGGGCCCGCGGCCGACGCACCGGAGGCCGTCGATGCCGTCGATGACGAGGTGGCCGAGCCCGGCTTGGCGGCGGCCCCCGTCGATCCGGCGATGCCGGCCCTGGGCGGCTCCGTCTTCGTGTCGAACTTGGTGGTGTCGGCCTTCACGGCGTCGGGCCTGCCAATCGGCTGGGCGGTGGGTCCGGTCGCGGGCTTCGGCCCCGTGGCGCCGAAGCCCGGCTTGCCGGCATCAGGCTTCGCATCGGTCGAGCCCGGTTTCGCGGCCACGACCGGCTCGGTCGCCGGCCTGGGCGGCATCCCGGAGCCCTGGCTGGATCCCTGGCCGGATCCCTGCCCGGCCCCCTGCGGCGCGCTCGCGGTCGAACCCGGGGCGGCCGGCTTCACGCCACCGGTCGCCGACGACGTCGATGAGGAGGCCATCGATGCGGTGGACGCCGGGGCGGGGGTCGCCGGGGCGGGGGTCACCTTGGCATCGCCCCCGGGCGAATTCGGCTGCCCGGGCCGACCCGATCCGGCATCCGGCTTCCGGTTGCCGGATCCGGGCTTGTCGGCGTCGCTGGGTGGTGGCGTCACGGGCAGGTCCTCCAACTCTCATGCGTCGCCGTGTCCCCCTAGCACCGCGGTGACCCGGTGTGCGAGGGCGGGATACGGTGGCCCGGCCTCCCTGTCACCGCACCCTTACGGGTGCGGTCCGAGGGCGTCGAGCAGCTCCGCTTCGCGCGGTCGCGCCGCGACGAAATGGATCGGGACGCCGGCCGCTTCCAGGGGCGCGGCGACATCCGCCGATAGGCAGTAATGCCTCAGGCCGCGGAAAGCTCCGCCGTGACCCGCTCCATCCGCGAGGGCGAGGGCGACGGCGGCGCTGCGCCGCGAGTAATGGAAGGCAGCGTCGAGGTCGCCGCACGACAGGGCGCCGTCGACCGCGCCCGGCAATCCGGGCAGCGCCTCCGCCGCGTAGGCCACGTAGGTCGCCACCTGGAATCCGGCCGCCGTGAGCGTGGCCGCGGGTTCGGCCTTCCGCTCGGCGCCGGCGGCATGCAGCACGCGCGCACCCGCCGGAAGCGCCTCCGCCACCAGGGCCGCGAGCCCGGCAGCCTCCCCCGGCCCTTCCCGCACGGGACTGAGGCCGGCGCGGGCCGCCGTCGCGGCCGTGCGGGCGCCCACGACGAAGACCGGCAGTCCGCGCAGGGCCGCGGCGTCCCGCAAGGCCGGAACCGCGTTGGCACTGGTGAGCAGCAGCGCGTCGAAGGGGCCGGCCGGCGGCGCCCCGCCGATGGGCCGCACCGCCAGGACCGGCGCCACGAGGGGCGCGTGGCCGCGTGCCGCGAGCGCCGCGCCGGTCCGCGTCGCACCGGGCTCGGGGCGCGCGATCCAGACGCGCAAGGCCTCAGCTTTCCAGGGTCAGCCGGACGCCGTGGTGCGCCGCTGCGTCCGGGTCGAGGCGGCGCTGGGCGTCGCGCTCGGTGAGGTCGCCGGAGAAATCGGCCCAGTCGGCATGGCCGGTCCAGCATTCGAGCGACAGGAACGGCGCCGTCGGCTTCGTCCAGATCGCGAGGTGGGGGAAATCCGCCATGTCCATGCGGATCGTCCGATCGGGGCCCGCGAAACGCATCCGGCGGCTGCGCGCGTTCCGAATCACGAAGGCTTCGGTGAAGATCGCGGGATCGAGGGGCAGAGTCGCCCCCGTCATCGGGATCGGCTGCTCGTCGCGCAGCAGCAGTCCACCGGGCCCGACCTGGGGTGCGAACGGGCGCTCAGCCTGCTCGAACTCCACCGCGTAGCCGCCGTCCCGGGCGCGGCTGCCGCCCGCGAAGGGCCACGGGAAGGCCGGGTGGAACCCGATGGCGTAGGGCAGGGGCACGTCCCCCGTGTTGGTCACGCTCACGTCGAGGTCGAGGCCGGCCGGGCGGACCCGGGCGGCGATATCGAGCTGGAAGGCGAAGGGGTAATGCGCCCGGGTCTCCGGTCCGTCGGTGAGGCGCAGGGTCACCGCGTCGGCGCTCTGCGCCACCACCGCGAAGGGTAGGTCGCGGGCGAAGCCGTGCTGGCCCATCGGGTAGCGCGCGGACCCGACCGTCACGTGCCCGCCGGCCGAGGCGCCCACCACCGGGAACAGCCAGGGGGCGTGGCGATTCCAGTGCTCCGGATCGCCGCTCCAGAGGTATTCGTGTCCGCCGACCCGCCAGGAGACCGGTTCGGCGCCGTGAGTCGAGAGCGCGGCCGTGGTGCCGTCCGAAGCGGTCAGGTCGATGCGCGTGCTCACAGGACTCTCCCGCTGATCCTCGGAGAGCCGAGGTAACGGATGCGGCGCGGGGCGCAAGGGCCGCACCTCACGCCGCCGTACCCAGGCCCGGCAGCACCGCCTCGGGCGGGCCGGAGGCGACGAGGCGGCCGGCCTCCAGCACGTGGACCGCGTCAGCGCCCTCCAGGGTGGAGAGGCGGTGGGCGATGAGGATCAGCGTCCGCCGGCCCGACAGGGCGCGCAGCGCCCGCATCACCGCAGCCTGCGTCTCGTCGTCGAGGGCCGAGGTCGCCTCGTCGAACACGATCACGTCGGGATCATGGTAGAGCGCCCGGGCGATGCCGATGCGCTGGCGCTGGCCGCCCGACAGCCGCGCCCCGCGCTCCCCGACCCGCTCCCCGTAGCCCTGCGGCAGGGCCGCGATGAAGTCGTGGGCGCCGGCGAGCCGCGCCGCCCGCTCGACGGCGGCGAGGTCGGGTGCATCGAGGCCCAGCGCGACGTTCTCCGCCACCGTGCCGTCCACCAGGAACACCTCCTGCGGGACGTAGCCGATCCGGTTCTGCCAAGCGGGCAGGGCGCCGGCATCGACGGGGCGGCCGTCCACGGTGAGCCGCCCCGCGGTCGGGCTCAGCACGCCGAGGAGCAGGCCGGCCAGCGTCGACTTGCCGGAGCCGGTGCGGCCCGCGAGCCCGACCGTGGTGTTGACCGGGATCGTGAGGTCGATGCCGGAGAGCGCCGGCCGGCCGGTGCCGTAGTCGAAGCCGATCCCTTCGAGCCGGATCTCCCGCGCGAAAGGCAGGCGCTCCGCGGTGCGGGGCAGGGGGGTGCGCTCGTCGGCGAGCTCGTCGACGATCACCCGCACCGCCGGCAGGGTGAAGCGCATCAGCGCCACCGAGGTGAAGATGTTCTGGAAGGCCGGCAGCATGCGGTAACCCGCGAAGGCGAACAGGCCGAGCAGCGGCAGGATCCCGGCAACGTCGAGCCCCTGGGCCAGGGCGAACAGCACCACCACGATCACCCCGCCGAAGGCCAGGGCCTCGATGACGAAGCGCGGCATCTGACCGGTGAGCTGGCTCGCCGCGGTGGCGAGGGCGTAGGCGCGGGCCGGGGCATCGAACCGGGAGGCGAACGCCTCCGCCCGGCCGTAGAGCTTCAGTTCGGTGAGCGCCCCGAACGTCTCCTGCACGATGCGGAAGCGGGCCTCGTTGTCGGCCACGGTGCGGCTGCCGAGCCGGGCGAGCCGGGCGCGCATCACGAGGTAGATGCCCACGTAGAGCCCGCCGAAGCCGCCCCCGAGGATCAGCGCGAGCTGCGGCGCGTAGGCCAGCAGGAAGGCGATCACCGCCAGTGCCGAACTCGCCCGCGAGGCCAGCACGGTGGCGGGGGTCAGGGCGCCGACCACCAGCCGGTCGGTCTCGGAGAGCACGTTCTTGGCGAGTTCGGCGCTGTTGGCCCGGGCGAAGAACAGCCGCTCCCGGTCGAGGTAGCGGAACAGCAGCCGCCGGCTGAAGCCGTAGCCGGCCAGATGGGTGAACCGGAGCTGCGCGTAGGTCAGCCCGGCATTCACCAGCGCCGTGACCAGGATCGCCGCGAGCGCTGCGCCGCCGGTCACCAGCAGGAAGCTGCGCTCGTCGGCGAGCCCGAGAAACGCCCTGGTCTGGGCGAGGTAGGGGATGCGGGTCGCCGCCGACGGGTCGCCCACCAGCGTCAGGAACGGGATCACCGCGGCCACGCCCACCACCTCCAGCAGGGCAGCGACAGCGAGGCCGAGGGCGATCAGGGCGAGGCGCCGCCGGTCCGGCGCCCGCATGGCGCGGACGAGATCGGTCAGCGCGCGCATGGCGTCGGACAGGTCGGCGGGGGGGATCGCATGGCGGGCCCGGGCTTAAGGGCGCCGCCCCGGCCTGTCCACGCCGGGCTCAGCCGAGCTTCTTCAGCGTGCCCAGATCCACGTCCCCGTTCTGGCTGGAGAAGGTCAGCGACTGGCCGCTTCCATCCGCCTGCGAGACCCCCCCGATCCGGTGGTCGCCGCTGTCGTAGGTCGAGACCTGTCCGTCGCGGTCGATCAGCAGGCGGTGCTTGTCCGGGAAGAACGCGTATTTCATCCCGTTCTGCGCGCCGCTGGTCGCGGGCTGGCCCAGGTCCTTCGGCCACCAGGGCTCCATTCCCTTCATCGGTTCCATGGGCTTCATCGGTTCCATGGGCTTCATCGGCTTCATCGGTTCCACGGTGCGCAACTCCTGTCGATTCGGTGACAGGAGGACGCGGCGGGGCGGGAAGGGTTGCATGCCGCCCCGCCGCGGGCCGACCTACGGCATCGGCCGCTCGCGGACTTGGCCGTCGAAGCCGACATGGAGCTGACGCTCGCGCCCGTCCCGATCCTTGGCCGCCACCTCGATGTGGCGCGGGCCGCGGCCGGTGACGCGCACGTCGCTGTAGCCGGCGGCCTGAACCGAGGCGGTCAATGCCGGGAGGTCCGGCGTCGGCCCGAGGCCGATCCGATCCTTGGCCCAGTCGAGGCTGCCGGTCGGCGGCCCGCCCGCCGGCCCGAGTACCACCTTGCGCCCGTCGCCGTGGGTGAGGACGCTGGCGTGCAGGAAGCCCCGCTCGAACCGGCCCTGAACGGTCACGGCCTCGCCCTTGGCGACGAGGCCGCCGCCTTCGCCGGCGCGGCCGGTCTCGACGAGCGCCCGGCCGGTGCCGTCCTGGACGACGAACTTGTTGCCGAAGATCTCGGCGACGTTGCCCCTGATCGCGGTCGCGCCGGAGGGTGCCAGCGCCTGGATCGCCACGGGCTCCACCGGGGTGGGCTCGAAGGTCGTCCCCTGCGCCAGGGACAGGCCCACGGCGCCCAGGAACAGGGGCGCCGCCACCGCGCCCACCACCCAGGTCCGGCGGGGAACCGCAATCCGCCGCGAGCCGGCGGGGCCGGGGGCCGGCTCCGGGATCTCCCGCCCCGTGCCGTCGATCGTCTTGTCGCTGCTCATGATGTGTCGCCTCTGAAGGGTCCGGATCCGTTCGATCCGTGGCGCCTTCGTAAGGGGCGGCATCCAATCCGGCCTGAACCGTCCGGTTCAGGTCCGGTTAAACCGGCCGCCCTAGACCGCACCCTGGGGAACCCGTGCGGGCGCAAGGGCTTGGCGGCAGGAGCCGATGCGGGTCCGCGATGCGCGATACCGGGCGGGTGCCTGGGATCCGCCCCCGCGCTTCCGTGTGCACGGGCGACATGAGAAAACGGCTCTAAGTCTCGGCGGCGGCGTCGTTTGCGGCCGTGGGATCCGGGCGCCATGCGCGCCCGGTCTCCGAGCCGCCCCGGGGACACCGCGCCCCGCTCGCGCCGCCGGAGAGGGCGAGCGCGACCGGATGTCCCGGCGCGGACGGATCGGGCCTCGACCGGGGATCGAAGGCCAGACGGGGGAGATGGGACGGGTGAAGATCCTGCTGGTGGAGGACGACGCGGCGCTCGCCGCCGAGGTCGCCAAGGTGCTGCGCGCGGAGAACTTCGTGCTCGACCACGCCGCCACCGGCGAGGACGCCCAGCATCTCGGCGAGACCGAGGGCTACGACGCCGTCGTGCTCGATCTCGGCCTGCCGAAGGGCGACGGCGTCTCGGTGCTGCGGACTTGGCGAGCGGCCGGACGGACCCTGCCGGTGCTGGTGCTCACCGCCCGGGACGGCTGGAGCGACAAGGTCGCGGCCTTCAAGGCGGGGGCGGACGACTACCTCGTCAAGCCGGTCCGGGTGGAGGAGCTGGTGATCCGCCTGCGCGCCCTCGTGCGCCGGTCCCAGGGCGGCGGGGCGAGCCGGATCGCCTGCGGCCCCCTGAGCTTCGATCCGGGGCTCGGCGCCTTCGAGCACGAGGGCCTGCCGCTCAGGCTCACCGGCCTCGAATGGCGTGTCCTGTCCTGCCTGATGCTGAACCGCGAGGCCGTGGTGCCGCGCCCGCACCTGATCGAGCGGGTCTACGAGGGCGACGCCGACGTCGATTCGAACTCCGTCGAGGTGATCATCACGCGGCTGCGCCGGAAGATCGCGCCAGCCCGGATCGAGAGCGTGCGCGGCCACGGCTACCGCCTGCACGCGGATCCCGCCTGATGGCGGGGGCGACGCGGCGGCGCTCGCTGCGCACCCGCCTGCTCGCGGCGGCCCTGGTGCTGGTCCTGGCGGCCCTGGTGGTGGCCGGCCTCGCCATCGGGGTGATCCTGCACCGGTTCGTGCGCGGGCAGCTCGACGGACGGCTCGACGCGCAGATCACCGCCCTGCGGGCCGGGCTCGAGGCCGGGCTCCTCCCGCAGACCCTCGATGCGCCGCCCTTCGACCGGCCGGGTCCCGGCTGGGCCTGGGAGGTGCGCCGCGGCTCCGAGACGATCCGCTCCGGCTCGCTGCGGGGCGGCGACATCCGCCTGTCCGATCCAGGGCCGGACGACGACCCGGACCGGCCGCATCCGGCCTCGGCCACGGGCCCGGGCGGTGAGCCGCTCGTCGCCCGGGTGCTCACCGTGCCGGGGCCTCCGCCCGCCACGATCGTGGTGGCGGCGCCCGAGGCGGAGTTGCGCGGGCCCCTGCGCGAGGCGCTGACCAGCCTCGCCGTGGCGCTCGGCATCCTCGGCCTGTGCCTACTCGCCGGGCTGGCCGTCCAGGTGCGCCTCGGCCTCGCGCCGCTGACGCGCCTGCGGGCGGATCTCGCGGCCGTGCGGGCCGGGCGGCGCGAGCGCGTGCCGGCGGACCAGCCGGCCGAGATCGCGCCCGTGGTCGTGGAACTCAACGCGCTTCTCGACCAGAACGCACAGACCCTGGAACGGGCCCGCGGCCACGTCGCCAACCTCGCCCACGCCCTCAAGACGCCGCTGGCAACCCTGTCGATGGCGCTCGCGGAGCCCGCCCGCGACCCGGACGGCGCGCTGCGCCGGCAGGTGGACGACATGGACCGGCGGGTGCGGCATCACCTGCGCCGCGCCCGGGCCGCGGCCCTGGCCGGCTCGGCCCGGGGCCGAATGCCGCTGGCGCCGCGTCTGACCGACCTGCGCGACGCCCTCGTGCGCCTCTACGCCGAGAAGGGCGTGGCGATCGACCTCGCCGTACCGGAGGCTCTCTCCGCCGCCTGCGAGGGCCAGGATCTCGACGAGATGCTGGGCAACCTCGTGGACAATGCCTGCCGCTGGTGCCGGAGCCGCGTGCGGGTCTCCGCGGGGCTGCGCGACGGCACGGTGTCCGTGTCCGTTGAGGATGACGGGCCAGGCCTCGACCCGGCGGCGGCGGCCGCCGTCATGGCGCGGGGGCGTCGCCTCGACGAGGGCGTGCCAGGCCACGGTTTCGGGTTGCCGATCACCCTGGAACTCGCCGAACTCTACGGCGGCGGCCTCAGCCTCGGGCGGTCGGATCTCGGCGGCCTGCGGGTGGACTTGGCTCTCCCGGCCTGACCGGACGCGCTCAGCCCAGCGCCTCCCGTAGGATCGGACGGATGCGCGGATCGGCGCAATGGGCCACGTTGAAGCGCATGTAGCCGTTCCAGGCCTCCGACAGGCTGAACGAGGTGCCCGGCGCCAGCACCATGCCGCGGGCGAGCGCCCGGCGGGCGACCTCGGCCCCGTCGCGCCCGTCCGGCAGACGCATCCACAGGAAGAAGCCGCCCCGCGGCTGGGACCAGGGCTCCAGGCCGCAGCCGCGCAGCTCCGCGGAGGCCTGCACCATCGCGCCGGCGATGCGGCGCCGGGTCTCGGCGAGGTGACGCCGGTAGGCGCCCTCGCTGATGAGCGTGTGCACCAGGGCCGCCGTGACATGGCCGTTGCCGAGGCTCAGGGCCAGTTTGAGGTCGACCAGCGGCTCGACCCAGTCGGCCCGGAGCGCGATCCAGCCGCAGCGGGCGGCGGCCGAGAGGGTCTTGGAGAAGCTGCCGATCTGGATCACCCGCTCCAGACCGTCGAACCCGGCCAGCCGGGGGGCCGCGTCGGGCTCCAAGTCGCCGAAGATCTCGTCCTCGACGATGAGCGCGTCGTGCGCCTCGCACAGCTTCAGGAGCCGGTGCGCCACGGTGGGCGCGAGGCTCGCCCCCGTCGGGTTCTGCAGCGCCGCGTTGGTCAGGTAGAAGCGCGGCCTGTGCTGCTCCAGGAGCGCGGCGAGGGCCCGCAGATCCGGCCCCTCCGGCGTCATCGGCACGCCGACCACGGCGACCCGCTGGGCGCGCAGCAGTGCCAGGAAGTTGAAGTAGCAGGGGTCGTCCACCAGCACGGTGTCGCCGGGCTGCAGCAGGAAGCGGCAGACGAGGTCCAGCGCCTGCGTGGCCGATTCGACCAGCACGATCTGATCGGGCTCGGCGCCGACGCCCTTCTCGCCGACCTTGCGGGCGATCTGGTGGCGCAGGGGCTCGTAGCCGAGCGGCCGGTCGTAGTTGGTCATCTCGGCGCGGTCGGCCCGGGCCACCCGGCGCAGGCCCCGCCGGATCGCCTCGTGGGGCATCCAGGAATCGGGCAGCCAGCCCGCGCCGGGCTTGAGCTGATCGGAGCCGGCCTGCTGCGCCTGCCGGGTGATCCAGAGGGGGTCGACGATCCGGTCGAGCCGCGGTCCCATCGCCTGGAGCGAGAGCGGCCGCGTCTTGCCGGCGACGTAGAAGCCCGAGCCCGGCCGGGCCACCACGGCCCCCTCGGCGGCGAGCCGCTCGTAGGCCTCCACGACCGTCGATTTCGAGACGCCCATGGCGTCCGCGAAGGCGCGCACCGACGGGATCCGCACGCCCGGGACGAGCCGCCGCGCCGCGATCCGCTCGCGGATCTCGCCGACCACGGCGTCGACGCGGGTTCCCGGGCTTCTGGCCGCGACCGGCATCCGTACTGCTCTCCCGTCCGGACAATTCTTCTAAACCGTACCGAAGTGTTCCTGTCGCCGCCAGTCCCCAACGGCCAGGATCGCCCTGCCCCAGAGATGATGGAGGAGGGGATCATGGACCATGGCCTGACCGAGACCGCCGCAACCCCGCCATCCTGGCTCGCCCGGCTGGCCGGCGCGGTCTCGGGAGCCGCCGCGGAGATCCGGGCCGCCCTGTCGCGCACCGCGATGAACCGGCGCGTGCTGCAGCGGCTCTCGACTCTTACGGCCCGCGAGCTGAAGGATATCGGCCTGACCCCGCAGGACGTGGCGGATGCCTGCCTGCCCGGCACCGGCGACGCCATCGACCTGCTGGTCAACCGACGCGACGAGCGCCGCCACGCCCGCATGGCCCAGCGTTGGTGAAGCGCGTGGTTGCGGCATAGGATCGGGGCATGACGCTGCGCGACGGGCTCGCCGCAATCCTGGTGGTCACGATCCTCGGTCTGGCCTTCGTAGCCATCAAGGTCGGCCTGGAGACGGTCCCGCCGCTGATGCTGTGTGCCCTGCGCTTCGGCTTCGCGGCCCTGCCGGCGGCCCTGCTGATCCGGCCTCCCCGGGCCCCCGTCGCGCTGGTGGCCGGGTTCGGGATGGCCCTCGGGGTCGGCCAGTTCGGGCTGCTCATGACGGCGATCCGATTCGGGATGCCGGCCGGGCTGTCGTCGCTGCTGATCCAGGTCCAGGTGCCCTTCACCGTCGCGCTCGCCTGGGCCGTGCAGAAGGAGCGTCCGCGTGGCCTCCAGATGCTGGGGGGCGGGATTGCCCTCGTGGGCGTCGCCGCGGTGGCGCTCGGACGGGGCGGAGGCGCCCCGCTGGGCCCGCTGCTCCTGGTCGTTGGCGCGGCCCTGGCCTGGGCCAGCGCGAACGTCATCGTGAAGCGGATCGGCCGGGTCGACCGGCTGGCGCTCATGGTCTGGGGCAGCCTCGCCACCACGCCGCCGCTCCTGATCCTGTCGCTGATCATCGAGGGACCGGGCGCCCTGGCGGGGCTGACGCATCCCAGCTGGGGGGCGATCGGATCGGTCGCCTTCCAGGCCTACCCGACGACGCTCCTCGCCTTCGGGCTCTGGAGCGGGCTCCTGACCCGCTACCCGGCGGCCACCGTGACGCCCTTCGCCCTGCTGGTGCCGGTGGCGGGCATCCTGAGCACGCATCTCGTGGTGGGCGAACCGCTGAGCGCCGACATCCTCGTCGGCGGAGGCCTGATCCTGGCGGGCATCGCACTGAGCCTTCGCGGAGGCCGGACCGCGGCCGACCCCTCGGCCCGAGCGAAGGCGACCGCACCGCCGGAGGTCGCCTGATCCCCGGCGGTTCATGCGAAACGACGGAGAAGGCCGGGCACGCCGGCGGACCCGAACCGCGACAGGGCATGCCGGCTCGGATCTGCGACGGACGCGGACGTGACGCCGGGGAGGGGCCCGAACGTGCGGTGCTCAGCGTGACAGGCCGGATGGAAACGCCACCCGTCGCTGCCGGGTCGAAACAGCCGCCTTTGCGTTCACACCCGGCAGGGCCGGGATCGTCGACCACGCGGAGAGGGCCGGCCCGCGCACCATGGCCGTGCCGACGGTTGACGTTGGATCCCTGATGAGCCCTTCCCCCGGACCGCTTCAGCCTCTTCGGACCAGTCGGCGATCCTCGATCGAACGGCCCCCGCCACCGCTGCGACGATCATGGCGGATCGCTCAGCTCGGCCCGGGCCTCGTCTCGTCACTGGAACACCGACGGTAGCACGTCGTCCCGGCTGCGCAACAGAGCCCGTCAGCACCGCGTCCGGCCCGGCCGATGAAGCGAGGATCGCCCAGAGAACTTCCACAGTCTCGGAATATGTGCAACAGCTCGTCCCCGTCCGGCTTACCGTTAGCGCCAGTAGAGGCGATACGCCATGCCCTATATTGTACCCGATCTATCTGCATTTGAGCGCAAGGTACGATCACAGCTCGGCGAAGACGGTATTATAGAAAAAATATCTGAATGCCTGGGGATCAACACGGGCACGTTCTTCGAGTTCGGCATCGGACCAGCCTGGAATCACCCGATCGAGGACGGCCTGGAGGGCAATTTTGTTCACCTCAGGGAGCAGGGCTGGAAGGGCATCTTCCTCGACGGCGCACAATACCCGCCAAAATACGACGTCAGGCAAGAATTCATTACGCCACTCAACATCAATACGCTCTATAGAAAATATGGATTGCCGGACGATCTGGACTTCATGTCGATCGACGTTGACGGCCAGGAACTCTGGATCTGGCTGTCACTCCAGGCCAGACCAAAAGTTGTTATACTAGAATACAACGGCGGGATCGGGGCTGACCCGTCAATATCGATTCAATTCGATGTAACGCACAGGTGGGATGGAACAGTCTATCACGGCGCCAGCCTGCGCGCCCTGGACAAGGTCGCGAAGGACAAAGGGTATACTTTGGTTTGGTCGAACGGTGTCAACGCCGTTTTCATCCGAGACGATCGGGTGAGCAATAAGAGCGATTTCGCCTTCGAGCGGCTGTTTGTTCCTTTCACACCTCACGCGCCGGATCCCAAGAATCGCCCGTGGGTGACGATCTGACCGAACAACACGGGCGGCCAGCTTCATGAGCCGCCCGAGATCGCTCGGACAGGCAGGCCCGCCTGCAGGTCAGACGGTTCGACGTCACCGGAAGCAGGCGGACGAGGACCAGGACAGGCGGCGAAGCGCGTTCTGCCGGACGCGACCGTGTCGTCCACGCCCGCGTCCGGCACACAGGCAGGAATGCCCGGCGGGGAGCGGTCCCGGCGGCTCGAGCTTTTGCGACCCATGCCACCTCGGGCCAAGGGGGAACCGGCGGAGGCTCGTCATCCGGCGCTCGCCCGCGGCCGGTGCTAAGGGACGGGGATGCGTCACGCGACCATCACGGCCGCAAGCGCGCCCGGGTCGATCGCCGACCATGCCGGTGTGACGCGCATCTGTCGGCATGCCGATCCCGACGCCGGCACATGGCCAATCGCGTCAGATCGTCGGACACACCCCGCCGACGCGGCAGGTCGTTCGATGATGCCGGATGTGCCGGTACGGCGATTGGTGGGGATTCGAGCCGAGCGCTCGACGGGAATGGCGCGGGCGACGGGGCTCGAACCCGCGACCTCCGGCGTGACAGGCCGGCACTCTAACCAACTGAGCTACGCCCGCACGGCGTGGTCGCCTCGAAGGGGCGTTTCGCCCGGCGACGGGGCGGGGTTTATGGGCCGCTACGGGACCTGTCAAGCGCATCCGGTGCGGATTCGCCGGCCTCGGGGCTCATGAGCCTGCGCGCTTCCGTCGTGTTGCAGGCAGGCCGCCCATTCCCATCTCAGGGAAGCGCTGACAGCGCGCATTGTGCGACGCGACAAGCCATTGTCATGGGGCGGCGGCTCGACTAAGCCTCCGGCCGCGCGCATCCTGGCATAAGAACAATTCCACGGGCGAGTCCGGATCGGCGTCGCACCGCGGTTTTCTACGTCTCGCGAGGCCCTGGCATGACCGGATTGTTGGCGGATTACCTGCCGCTCATCGTGTTCATCGGCGTGGCGCTGTTCATCGCAACGGCCCTGCTGGTGGTGCCCTTCATCGTGGCCTTCAAGAATCCCGATCCGGAGAAGCTTTCGGCCTACGAATGCGGGTTCAACGCCTTCGACGACGCCCGCATGAAGTTCGACGTGCGCTTCTACCTCGTCGCGATCCTGTTCATCATCTTCGACCTTGAGGTCGCGTTCCTGTTTCCCTGGGCGATCACCTTCGGGGACCTGGGCTGGTTCGGCTTCTGGTCGATGATCGTCTTCCTCGGCGTGCTGACCGTCGGTTTCGTCTACGAGTGGCGCAAGGGCGCCCTCGAGTGGGATTGAACCCCGTCAGCCCCCGCCCGCACCGGACCCTGAGTCGCCGATGGCCCTGATCACCGATACGAACCGCGCCCCCGCGATCGCGCCCCAGCCGAAGGGGATCATCGATCCCAACACCGGCCGCCCGATCGGCGCGGACGATCCGACCTTCCTGTCGATCAGCGACGAGCTGGCCGACCGGGGCTTCCTGCTCACGACCACGGACGAGCTGATCAACTGGGCCCGCACCGGCTCGCTGATGTGGATGACCTTCGGCCTCGCCTGCTGCGCGGTCGAGATGATGCAGATGTCGATGCCGCGCTACGATTGCGAGCGGTTCGGCTTCGCGCCCCGCGGCTCGCCCCGCCAGTCCGACGTGATGATCGTGGCCGGCACGCTCACCAACAAGATGGCCCCGGCGCTGCGCAAGGTCTACGACCAGATGCCCGAGCCGCGCTACGTCATCTCGATGGGCTCCTGCGCCAACGGCGGCGGCTACTATCACTATTCCTACTCGGTGGTCCGCGGCTGCGACCGGGTGGTGCCGGTGGACATCTACGTGCCCGGCTGCCCGCCCACCGCCGAGGCGCTGCTCTACGGCGTGCTGCTGCTGCAGAAGAAGATCCGCCGGACCGGTACGATCGAGCGCTGAGGAGCGGCCATGACGAACGGCATCTCGATCCTTCCCCACACCCAGCCTGTCTACGGCGACGACGCCGTCGCGGCCCTGGCCGAGCGGGTCGTCGGCGCGCTGGGACCGGCGGTGGTGTCGCACGCCATCGCGTTCGGCGAGCTGACGCTGGTGGTCCAGGCCTCCGACATCGTCTACGCGCTGACCTACCTGCGCGACGACCCGTCCTGCGCGTTCCGCAACTTCATCGACATCTGCGGCGTGGATTATCCGCAGCGCGAGAAGCGCTTCGACGTGGTCTATCACCTGCTCTCCCTGCGTCATAACCTTCGCATCCGCGTGAAGGCGCAGACCGACGAGGTGACGCCCGTCCCCTCGGTGATCGAGGTGTTCCCGGCGGCCAACTGGTACGAGCGCGAGACCTACGACCTCTACGGGATCCTGTTCTCGGGGCATCCCGACCTGCGCCGCCTGCTCACCGATTACGGCTTCGAGGGGCACCCGCTGCGCAAGGACTTCCCGCTCACCGGCTTCGTCGAGGTCCGCTACGACCAAGATGAGGCCCGGGTGGTCTACGAGCCGGTGCAGCTCACGCAGGAATTCCGGAACTTCGATTTCCTCTCGCCCTGGGAGGGCACCGATTACGTGCTCCCGGGCGACGAGAAGAAGTCGGCCTGAGAAGGGGCCGTCCGATGACCGAACACAACATCCGCAACTTCGCGATCAACTTCGGCCCCCAGCATCCGGCGGCGCACGGCGTCCTGCGCCTCGTGCTGGAACTGGACGGCGAGGTGGTCGAGCGCGTCGATCCGCATATCGGGCTGCTCCACCGCGGCACTGAGAAGCTCATCGAGTACAAGACCTACCTGCAGGCGACCCCCTATTTCGACCGGCTCGATTACGTTTCGCCGATGAACCAGGAGCACGCCTTCTGCCTGGCGATCGAGAAGCTCGCCGGCATCGAGGTGCCGCGCCGGGCCAAGCTGATCCGCACGCTCTACTGCGAGATCGGCCGGCTCCTGTCGCACCTCCTCAACGTCACCACGCAGGCGATGGACGTCGGCGCTCTCACGCCCCCGCTCTGGGGCTTCGAGGAGCGCGAGAAGCTGATGATCTTCTACGAGCGGGCCTCCGGCGCCCGGCTCCACGCCAATTACTTCCGCCCCGGCGGCGTCCATCAGGACCTGCCGCCGAAGCTCATCGACGACATCGAGGCGTTCTGCGACCCGTTCCTGCAGGTGGTCGACGACCTCGACGCCCTCGTCATGGGCAACCGGATCTTCAAGCAGCGCAACGTCGACATCGGCATCGTGTCGGTGGACGAGGCGATGGAGTGGGGCTTCTCGGGCGTGATGGTCCGGGGCTCGGGCATTCCGTGGGACCTGCGCAAGGCGCAGCCCTACGAGTGCTACGAGGAGATGGAATTCGACATCCCTGTCGGTAAGAACGGCGACACTTACGACCGTCAGGTGATCCGCATGGAGGAGATGCGCGAGTCGGTGCGCATCATGAAGCAGTGCATCACCAAGCTGCGCGAGCCCGCCGGTCAGGGTCCGATCGCGGCGCTCGACGGCAAGTTCGCGCCGCCGCCGCGCCGGGCGATGAAGCGCTCGATGGAAGCGCTCATCCACCACTTCAAGCTCTACACCGAGGGCTTCCACGTGCCCGAGGGTGAGGTCTACGCCGCCGTGGAAGCGCCCAAGGGCGAGTTCGGCGTCTACCTGGTGTCGGACGGGACCAACAAGCCGTATCGCTGCAAGATCCGCGCGCCGGGCTTCGCGCATCTGCAGGCGATGGACTGGATGTGCCGCGGCCACCTGCTGGCCGACGTCTCCTGCGTGCTCGGCACGCTCGACATCGTGTTCGGCGAAGTGGATCGGTAAGACAAAAGCGATGGCAAACCGCAGACTCGCCCCCGCCTCGGACCAGCCCGAGAGCTTCGCGTTCTCGCCCGAGAACGCCGAATGGGCGAAGACCCAGATCGCCAAGTATCCGGAAGGACGGCAGGCCTCCGCGGTGATCCCGCTCCTGTGGAAGGCGCAGGAGCAGAACGGCGGCTGGCTGCCGCGCGCCGCCATCGAGGCCGTGGCGGCCGAACTCGGCATGCCCAACATCCGCGTGCTGGAGGTCGCCACCTTCTACACGATGTTCGCCCTGGAGCCGGTCGGGCGCTTCTGGATCCAGGTCTGCGGCACGGTCCCGTGCGATTCCTGCGGCGCGCGCGGGCTGAAGGAGATGCTCCAGGCCCGGCTCGGACCGTCGGGGCACGTCTCGGCCGACGGCAACTTCTCCTGGCTCGAGGTCGAGTGCCTCGGCGCCTGCTGCAACGCCCCGATGGTGCAGATCAACCAGGATTATTACGAGGATCTGACGCCGGAATCCCTCGGCGCGCTGATGGACGACCTCGCCGCCGGCCGGCCGGTGACGATCGGCTCGCAGACCGAGCGCGTCTCCTCAGAGCCGCTGGGCGGCGCCAACACGCTGACCGACCCGACGCTCTACGACGGGTCCCGCGTCGGCGCGTGGCGCAAGCGCTTCGAGGAGGCCGGCAAGGCCGAGGATCCGGCCGCCAAGACCAGCGAGGCGGCCTCCGCGACGCAGCAGGCCGCCGAGAACCCGAAGCCGGCGCGGCCCGATGCCGGCCGGCCGGTGGAACGGACCGTGAGTGACGCCCCGGCCCAGCGCGCGGCCGACGGGGAGACGCCCGTGAAGCCCGAGGACCGCGCCGACGCGGCCGAGCGCGGCCGTTCCACCGCCAAGCACGGCGCCGCCCGTCCGGGCGATGCGGACGTGATCGAGACGCCCGCCAAGCGCGTCGTCGAGGGCGAGCCCGCTGCCGGGGAGCAGGGACATCAGGCTGTGCCGGAGCGCGACGCGGTTCCGCAGCAGCCCGAGGCCTCGGGCGCCAGCGAGGGCGAGGTCGCCGCCGAGGCCGAGGAGGCCCGCGTTGCCGGTGCCCTCGCGGCCCTGCCGAAGGACGCGAGCCCCGAACAGAAGGCCGATGCGGTCGGCAAGCGCCCCGCCGGGCTGGATGCGGCACGCGCCGGCCAGCCGGACGACCTGACGCGCATCAGGGGCATCGGTCCCGGCAACAGCCAGCGCCTGAACGCGCTCGGCATCTACCATTTCGACCAGATCGCCGCGTGGAGCCGCGACGAAATCACCTGGGTCGGCACCTACCTCGCGTTCCCTGGTCGCATCGACCGGGAGGACTGGGTGGGGCAGGCCAAGGCCCTGTCGGCGCCGGCTCAGTGAGGACCTGACATGCTGTCGGATCAGGATCGCATCTTCACCAATCTCTACGGGCTGCAATCCCCGGGCCTGGACGCCGCCAAGAAGCGCGGCGCCTGGGACGGGACCAAGTTCCTGCTGGAGCAGGGCCGCGACTGGATCATCGAGGAGATGAAGGCCTCGGGCCTGCGCGGCCGCGGCGGCGCGGGCTTCCCGACCGGCCTGAAATGGTCGTTCATGCCCAAGAAGTCGGACGGACGCCCGCACTACCTCGTGGTCAACGCCGACGAGTCGGAGCCGGGTACCTGCAAGGACCGGGAGATCATGCGGCACGATCCGCACCTCCTGATCGAGGGCTGCATGCTGGCCTGCTTCGCGATGAACGCGCATGCCTGCTACGTCTACATCCGCGGCGAGTACGTCGCCGAGAAGCACGCCCTCCAGAAGGCCGTGGACGAGGCCTACGCGGCCCGCCTCGTCGGCCAGTCCAACGTGCACGACTACCCGTTCGACATCTACGTCCACCACGGCGCCGGGGCCTATATCTGCGGCGAGGAGACGGCCCTCATCGAGAGCCTGGAGGGCAAGAAGGGGATGCCGCGGCTCAAGCCGCCGTTCCCCGCCAATATGGGCCTCTACGGCTGTCCCACGACGGTGAACAACGTCGAGTCGATCGCGGTGGCGGGCACGATCCTGCGGCGGGGTGGGGCGTGGTTCGCGGGGCTGGGCGGCAAGAACAACACCGGCACCAAGCTCTTCTGCGTCTCCGGCCACGTCAACAAGCCGTGCAACGTCGAGGAGGAGATGGGCATCACCTTCCGCGAGCTCATCGACCGCCATTGCGGCGGCATGCGCGGCGGCTGGGACAATCTCCTGTGCTCGATCCCGGGCGGCTCCTCGGTGCCGCTGGTGCCGGCCGAGCAGATCGTCGACGCCAAGATGGACTTCGACACCCTGCGCAACCTCGGCTCCGGCCTGGGCACCGCGGCGGTGATCGTCCTCGACCGGTCCACCGACATCGTCGCGGCGATCACGCGGATCTCGTACTTCTACAAGCACGAATCCTGCGGCCAGTGCACGCCGTGCCGCGAGGGCACCGGCTGGATGTGGCGGGTGATGCAGCGCATGACCGAGGGCCGCGCGCAGAAGCGCGAGATCGACATGCTGTTCGAGGTCACCAAGCAGATCGAGGGGCACACGATCTGCGCGCTCGGCGACGCGGCGGCCTGGCCGATCCAGGGCCTGATCCGACACTTCCGCCCCGAGATCGAGAAGCGGATCGACCGCTATACGGCGAACCCGCACAGCGAGCCCGTGCCGATGGCCGCGGAGTAGAAGCGCCATGCCGTCGTCCAACCCGCAGCCTCAGCCCGAGGTGCTCGCCCCGGTGGTCCTCCGAGGAGGCCTCCGGGGACCGCGCGGCGGGCTGGACATCTCCTTCGAGGCTCGTCTGCGCCTCGCACCTCAGGATGAGGGCGTGGGTCGGATCCGGCCTCCCGCGTTTGGGCCAGTTTACGAGACGATCCGATGACAAAAATTCTCGTCGACGGCACCGAGGTCGACGTCCCCGCCGACTACACGCTGCTCCAGGCCTGCGAGGCCGCGGGGGCCGAGATCCCGCGTTTCTGCTTCCACGAGCGCCTGTCGATCGCCGGCAATTGCCGCATGTGCCTCGTCGAGCTGAAGGGCGCACCGAAGCCTGTGGCGTCCTGCGCCTACGCGGTGAAGGATTGCCGCCCCGGCCCGAACGGCGAGCCGCCGGAGGTGCTGACGCGCTCGCAGGGCACCAAGAAGGCCCGCGAGGGGGTGATGGAGTTCCTCCTCATCAACCACCCCCTCGACTGCCCGATCTGCGATCAGGGCGGCCATTGCGACCTGCAGGACCAGGCCATGGCCTACGGGGTCGACTCGACCCGCTACACGGAGAACAAGCGCGCCGTCGAGGAGAAGCACATCGGCCCGCTGGTGCGGACGGCGATGAACCGCTGCATCCACTGCACCCGCTGCGTGCGCTTCCTCGCGGAGGTCGCGGGGGTGCCCGACCTCGGCGCCATCGGCCGCGGCGAGGACATGGAGATCACCAGCTACCTTGAGCAGTCGATGGCCTCGGAGCTCCAGGGCAACGTCGCCGACCTCTGCCCGGTGGGCGCCCTCGTGCACCGGCCGCAGAGCTACAACATCCGCCCCTGGGAGCTGAACAAGACCGAGTCGGTCGACGTGATGGACGCGGTCGGCTCGTCCATCCGCATCGACACGCGGGGCCGCGAGGTCATGCAGATCGAGCCGCGGATCAGCGAGGAGATCAACGAGGAGTGGATCTCCGACAAGACTCGCTACCACATCGACGGGCTGCGGATGCAGCGCCTCGACCGACCGTACCTGCGCGAGAACGGCCGCCTGCGGCCGGCCTCCTGGGGTGAGGCCTTCCAGGCCATCGCCGCCAAGGTGAAGGGCGCGGATCCGAAGCGCTTCGGCGCGGTCGTCGGCGACCTCGCGGGCGTCGAGGAGATCTTCGCCTTGCGCGAGCTGATGCGGAGTGTCGGTTCGCCCAACCTCGACTGCCGCCAGACCGATGCCGGCCTCGACCCGGCTTTCGGCCGCGCCTCCTACATCTTCAACCCGACGATCCCCGGCATCGAGGCCGCGGACGCGATCCTGATCGTCGGCGCCAACCCGCGCACCGAAGCCTCGCTGCTGAACGTCCGCATCCGCAAGCGCTGGCGCATGGCACCGCTGGCGGTGGGCGTGATCGGCGAGCCGGTCGACCTCACCTATCCGAGCCACTACATCGGCGCCGGCCCCGATTCGCTCGCGGGCCTCGCCCGCGGCGAGCACAGCTTCCTGGAGGTGCTCAAGGAGGCCAAGGTGCCGATGGTCATCGTCGGCGCCAACGTCGCCCCCGGCATCCTGGCCGCCGCCGCGTCCCTGGCGAAGGCGATCGGCGCGGTCTCGGCCGAGTGGAACGGCTTCGGGGTGCTGCACACCGCCGCCGCCCGGGTCGGGGCGCTGGATCTCGGCTTCGTGCCGGGGGAGGGCGGCCTCACCTTCGCGCAGATGCTGGAACCGGGCGCGCTAGACGTCCTGTTCAACCTCGGGGCCGACGAGCGCGACGTGCCGCCGGGCGCCTTCATGATCTACCAGGGCACCCACGGCGACCGCGGCGCCGCCCGCGCCGACGTGATCCTGCCGGCCGCCGCCTACAGCGAGAAGTCGGCGACCTGGGTGAACACGGAAGGCCGGGTGCAGATGGGCAACCGCGCCGCCTTCCCGCCGGGGGACGCTCGGGAGGATTGGGCGATCCTGCGCGCCCTGTCGGACGTGCTGGGCCACCGCCTGCCCTTCGACTCGCTCACTGCCCTTCGTCGGGCGCTCTACGCCGCCCACCCGCACTTCGCGGCGGTCGGAGCCGTCGAGGCCGGCACCGTCGCGGAGGCGGTGGAGAAGCTCGCCGGACTCGGCGGCACGGCGGGCGGACCGGCTTTCGCGTCGCCGATCACCGACTTCTACCTGACCAACCCGATCACCCGCGCCTCGCGGATCCTCGCCGAGTGCTCGCGCCTCGCCCGCGAACGCGCCGCCGAGGCGCGGCCGCTCGCGGCGGCCGAGTAGGAGCTCCAGACCGATGACGTCGCTCGAAATCCTCGGGACCGTGCTCCTGATCGCGCTGAAGAGCTTCGTGCTCCTCGCCGCGCTCCTCGTGTTCATCGCCTACGCACTGCTCGCCGACCGGAAGATCTGGGCGGCGGTGCAGCTCCGCCGCGGCCCCAACGTGGTCGGGCCGTTCGGCCTGTTCCAGTCCTTCGCCGACCTGCTCAAGTTCGTCCTGAAGGAGCCGGTCATCCCGGCGGGCGCCAACAAGGCGATCTACCTGCTGGCGCCGCTGGTCTTCGCGATGCTGGCCCTGTCGAGCTGGGCGGTAATCCCGCTGGCCGACGGCTGGGCGATCGCCGACATCAACGTCGGCATCACCTACATCTTCGCGATCTCGTCGCTCGGCGTCTACGGCGTCATCATGGGCGGCTGGGCGTCGAACTCGAAATACGCGTTCCTCGGCGCGCTCCGCTCGGCGGCGCAGATGATTTCCTACGAGGTGTCGCTGGGCTTCGTGATCATCTGCGTGCTGCTCTGCGCCGGCTCGCTCAACCTCTCGCGCATCGTGATGGCGCAGGACACCAGCCTCGGCATCTTCGGCTGGTACTGGCTGTGGCTGTTCCCGATGTTCGTGGTGTTCTTCGTCTCGGCGCTGGCCGAGACCAACCGCCCGCCCTTCGACCTGCCGGAGGCGGAGTCGGAGCTCGTGGCCGGCTACATGGTCGAGTATTCCTCGACCCCGTACCTGCTGTTCATGCTGGGCGAGTACGTCGCCATCATGAGCATGTGCGCGCTGGGCACGATCCTGTTCATGGGCGGCTGGCTGTCGCCGATCCCATTCGCGCCCTTCACCTGGGTGCCGGGCGTGATCTGGTTCACGCTGAAGGCCAGCTTCCTGTTCTTCCTGTTCGCGATGGTGAAGTCGATCGTGCCGCGCTACCGCTACGATCAGCTCATGCGTCTCGGCTGGAAGGTCTTCCTGCCTATTTCGCTCGTCTCGGTGGTGGTCGTGGCCTTCGTGTTGAAGCTCACCGGCCTGGCCCCGGGCGCCTGACGCACGGAACCGGAGATCGCGGCATGAAGCTCGATCAGATTGCGAAAAGCCTCCTGCTGAAGGAGTTCGTGTCGGGGATGGTCCTCGGCATGCGCTACTTCTTCAAGCCGAAGGCCACGATCAACTACCCGTTCGAGATGGGCCATCGCGGTCCGCGCTTCCGCGGGGAGCATGCCCTGCGCCGTTATCCCAACGGCGAGGAGCGCTGCATCGCCTGCAAGCTCTGCGAGGCGATCTGCCCGGCCCAGGCGATCACCATCGAGGCGGGACCGCGCCGCAACGACGGCACCCGCCGCACGACGCGCTACGACATCGACATGGTGAAATGCATCTACTGCGGCATGTGCCAGGAGGCCTGCCCGGTGGACGCCATCGTGGAAGGCCCGAACTTCGAATTCTCGGTCGAGACCCGGGAGGAGCTGCTGTACGACAAGCAGAAGCTCCTGCTGAACGGCGACCGCTGGGAGCGCGAGATCGCCCGCAACATCGCGATGGACGCACCCTATCGCTGAGACATCGTCCCGACGGGCGGCCGCCGCCCCTCGAAGGAAGATGATGCAGTATCAAGGCTCTAGAGCATCGTACCGGTTCCGGTTTCCGGCGCGATGCTCTAGAGCCATGTCGGGGACGCTGTTGTGCCCCCGCCGACCGGGTTCTATAGACGGGCCGCCCGCTGCGAACCGTCTCAACGCACGGCAGAAGGGGCCGCTTCGGCGGCCGATCCCGACCAGCGCATGACCGCAGCAGCCGCATTCTTCTACCTGTTCGCGAGCATCACGGTCGCGTCGGGCTTCATGGTGATCGCCTCGCGCAATCCCGTCGCCTCGGTGCTGTTCCTGATCCTCGCCTTCGTGAACGCAGCCGGGCTCTTCGTCCTGATGGGCGCCGAGTTCCTCGCGATGATCCTCGTGGTCGTCTACGTGGGCGCGGTGGCGGTGCTGTTCCTGTTCGTGGTGATGATGCTCGACGTCGATTTCGCCGAATTGCGTCAGGGCTTCCAGCAATACCTGCCGGTTGGCGGCCTGATCGGGGCGATCTTCCTGGTCGAACTGCTGCTGGTGGTGGGCTCGTGGAGCATCGATCCGGGCCTCGTCCAGGCGCCCCTCGGCAACGTCGCGGCCGCCGAGAACCTCACCAACGCCCAGGCTCTGGGCCGGGTGATCTACACCGAATACGCCTACTTCTTTCAGCTCGCCGGCCTGATCCTGCTGGTGGCCATGATCGGCGCGATCGTGCTGACGCTCCGCGACCGGCCGGGCGTCAAGCGCCAGAACATCGCGGTCCAGAACGCCCGCACCCAGGCCATGGCGGTGGAGACCCGCAAGGTCCCGTCGCGCCAGGGTGTCGAGGTCTGATGGCCGCCGGAGGAATCGAACGATGATCGGCCTGAGCCACTACCTCACCGTCGCGGCGATCCTGTTCACGCTCGGCGTGCTCGGCATCTTCATCAACCGCAAGAACATCATCGTCATCCTGATGTCGGTCGAGCTGATCCTGCTCTCGGTCAACATCAATCTCGTCGCCTTCTCGACGCAGCTCAACGACATCACCGGACAGGTCTTCGCCCTGTTCGTGCTGACCGTCGCGGCCGCCGAATCGGCGATCGGCCTCGCCATCCTGGTGGTGTTCTTCCGCAACCGCGGCTCCATCGCGGTGGAGGACGTGAGCATGATGAAGGGCTAGGGCCTCCTTCCCCGCCGCCCCGATTCACATCCGGACGCCGCCTAAACGGCCGGCCCGGAGGACGGACTGCAAGAGAGCGATGTATCACGCGATCGTCTTCTTCCCGCTCATCGGCTTCCTGATCGCCGGCCTGTTCGGCCGGTACATCGGCGCGCGGGCCTGCGAGTACATCACCACGGCGTTCCTCGCCTTCACGGCGCTGATCGCCTGGGGGGTGTTCCTCGACGGCGGCCACGCCGAGCGGGTGCAGGTCGCCTCCTGGTTCTCGGCCGGCGACCTGCAGGTCGACTGGGCCTTCAAGGTCGACACCCTGACCCGGGTCATGCTGGTGGTGGTGACCACGGTCTCGACGCTCGTGCACCTCTACTCCGTGGGCTACATGGAGGAGGATCCGCACCGGCCGCGCTTCTTCGCCTACCTGTCGCTGTTCACCTTCGCCATGCTGATGCTGGTGACGGCCGACAATCTCGTGCAGATGTTCTTCGGCTGGGAGGGCGTGGGCCTCGCCTCCTACCTGCTGATCGGCTTCTGGTACGAGAAGCCCTCGGCCAACGCCGCCGCCATGAAGGCGTTCATCGTCAACCGGGTGGGCGATTTCGGCTTCTCGCTCGGCATCTTCCTCGTCTTCGTGCTCACCGGCTCGGTGGCGTTCGACGCGATCTTCGGCAAGGTCGACGCGATCAAGACGCTGACCTTCCACTTCCTGGGCTACGACTGGAACGCCCTGACCCTGGCCTGCCTGCTGCTGTTCATGGGCGCCATGGGCAAGTCGGCCCAGTTCCTGCTGCACACGTGGCTGCCGGACGCCATGGAGGGACCGACCCCGGTCTCGGCGCTGATCCACGCCGCCACCATGGTTACCGCCGGCGTGTTCATGGTCGCCCGCCTGTCGCCGCTCTTCGAGGAAGCCCCGAACGCGCTGATCGTGGTGACGGTGATCGGCGGCATCACGGCGTTCTTCGCGGCCACGATCGGGCTCGTGCAGAACGACATCAAGCGGGTGATCGCCTACTCGACCTGCTCGCAGCTCGGCTACATGTTCGTGGCGCTCGGCGTCGGCGCCTACTCGGCCGGCGTGTTCCACCTGTTCACCCACGCCTTCTTCAAGGCGCTGCTGTTCCTCGGGGCCGGCTCGGTCATCCACGCGATGCACCACGAGCAGGACATGCGGAACATGGGCGGCCTGCGCCGCTACATCCCCTACACCAGCGTCATGATGGCGATCGGCTCGCTGGCGCTGATCGGCTTCCCCTACACGGCCGGATACTACTCGAAGGATGCGATTATCGAGGCGGCCTACGCGTCGACGCGGCCGGGCCACACGCTCGCCTTCCTGTGCGTGGTCGTGGCGGCGTTCTTCACCTCGTTCTACTCGTGGCGCCTGTTCTTCATGACCTTCGAGGGTCCGGCCCGCTGGGGCGCCCACGCGGCGCACGACCACCACGACGCCCCCGCGGTGGCACGCTCGACCATGGCGCACGAGGCCGACGGCGCGCCCGGTCACACCGAGGGCGTCGCCCACGACGACAAGGGCCACGACATCGAACCGGCCCACACGAGCGACCTCGTCGCGGACGATCATCACGGGCACGGCCACCACGGCGATCACACGCCCCACGAGAGCCCGCTGGTGATGACGATCCCGCTGGCGATCCTCGCCTTCGGCGCCCTGTTCGCCGGATTGATCTTCCACGACCGCTTCATCGGCGAGGGGATGGACGCGTTCTGGGGCCATGCCCTGGCGCACGGCCCGAACAACCACATCATGCACGAGATCCACGAGGTCCCGGCGCTGGTGTCGTACTCGCCGCTGATCATGCTGATCCTCGGCTTCGTGCTCGCCTTCTGGATGTATATCCGCCGGCCGGAACTGCCGGGCCAGCTCGCCGCCCAGCAGCCGTCCCTCTACCGGTTCCTGCTCAACAAATGGTACTTCGACGAGATCTACGATCGGATCTTCGTCCGCCCGGCCGAGGATTTCGGTCTGTTCCTGTGGAAGCAGGGCGATGGCCGGATCATCGACGGCCTCGGGCCGAACGGCATCGCGGCGCGCGTCGTGGACGTCACCCGCGGGGTGGTCCGCCTCCAGACCGGATACCTCTACCATTACGCCTTCGTGATGCTCATCGGCGTCGCCGGCCTGATCAGCTGGTACCTGATGTCCGGCCTGCCCAAGGGGGCTCACTGACATGCTCGGCCTCGGCATCCTCTCCGGCCTGCTGATCGTGCCGCTCTGCGGCGCGGCCTTCATCCTGACTTTGAACGGCGACGAGGAATCGGTCGCCCGCAACAGCCGCTGGGCCGCGCTCGCCACCACGGTCGTCACCTTTCTCCTCTCCCTGGTGGCTTGGAACCGCTACGACGCCGCGTCAGCCAGCTTCCAGCTGGTGGAGAGCCATCCGTGGTTGGCCGAGACGATCCGGTTCAAGCTCGGCGTCGACGGCTTCTCGATGCCGCTGATCCTGCTGACCACGTTCCTGATGCCGTTCTGCATCGGCGCCTCGTGGCACTCGATCCACTTCCGGGTGAAGGAGTACTTCGTCGCCTTCCTGGTCCTTGAGACGACGATGATTGGCGTGTTCGCGTCGCTCGATCTGCTGCTGTTCTACCTGTTCTTCGAGGCCGGCCTGATCCCGATGTTCCTGATCATCGGGATCTGGGGTGGACAGCGCCGGATCTACGCGAGCTTCAAGTTCTTCCTCTACACGCTGCTCGGCTCGGTGCTGATGCTGCTCGCCGTGATGGCGATGTACTGGCAGGCCGGCACCACCGACATCCCGACCCTGCTGCAGACCCGCTTCCCGGCGCAGATGCAGACGTGGCTGTGGCTCGCCTTCTTCGCCTCCTTCGCGGTGAAGATGCCGATGTGGCCGGTCCACACTTGGCTGCCCGACGCTCACGTGGAGGCGCCCACCGCCGGCTCGGTGATCCTGGCCGGCATCCTCCTGAAGATGGGCGGCTATGGCTTCATCCGGATCTCCCTGCCGATGCTGCCGGTGGCGAGCCACGACTTCGCGCCCCTCGTCTTCGCGCTGTCGGTGATCGCGATCATCTTCACCTCGCTCACCGCGATGATGCAGACCGACATCAAGAAGCTGATCGCCTACTCGTCGGTGGCCCATATGGGCTTCGTCACGCTGGGCCTGTTCACGCTGAACGAGCAGGGCATCCAGGGCGCGCTGTTCCTGATGATCTCCCACGGCATCGTGTCGGGCGCGCTCTTCCTCTGCGTCGGCGTCGTCTACGACCGGATGCACACCCGCGAGATCGCCGCCTATGGCGGCCTCGTGAAGCGGATGCCGCTCTACGCGGTGGCCATGCTGATCTTCACCATGGCCAATGTCGGCCTGCCCGGCACCTCCGGCTTCGTCGGCGAGTTCCTGGCGATGCTGGGCGCCTTCAAGGCGAACCCGAACGTGGCGTTCTTCTCGACCTTCGGCATCATCCTGTCGGCGGGCTACGCTCTGTGGCTCTACGCGCGGGTGGTCTACGGCAAGCTGGAGAAGCCGAACCTCCAGGGCATCATGGATCTCGATACCCGCGAGAAGATCATCCTGGCGCCGCTGGTGGCCCTGACGATCTACTACGGCGTGCATCCTGCCCCCGTGCTCGACGTGTTCGCGCCCTCGACCGACGCGCTGATGACCAGCATGAAGGCCGCCCTGTCCAACACCCAGACCGCGGCCGCCGCGCTGCCGGTCCCGCGCTGAGACGGAAGACATGCCCACCGTCCACTCCGTCCTGCCCTCGTTGGCCCCGCTCCTGCCCGAGCTGATCCTCGGGATCGGCGTGATGGTCCTGATCCTCTACGGGGCTTGGCGCGGCGACCGCTCCGCCGAGACCGTGAGTGTCGGCGCCCTGATCCTGCTCCTCGTCGCCCTCTCGGTGGTGATCTCCCAGCCGGTGCACGGGCGGGTCACGACCCTGTCGGGCGCCTTCGTCTCGGATTCGTTCTCCAAGGTGATGAAGTCGCTGGTGCTGCTCGGCTCCTCGGCGACGATCCTGCTGGCGCACGACTTCTTCAAGCGCGAGCGCATCGACCGGTTCGAGTTTCCGGTGCTGATCGTGCTCTGCACCATCGGCATGATGGTGATGGTCTCAGCCAACGACCTGATCGCCCTCTATCTCGGTCTGGAGCTGCAGTCGCTCGCTGCCTACGTGATCGCGGCGTTCCACCGGGACGACGTCAAGTCCACCGAGGCGGGCCTCAAGTACTTCGTCCTCGGCGCGCTCTCGTCCGGCATGCTGCTCTACGGCGCATCGCTGGTCTACGGCTTCACCGGCACGGTCTCGTTCCCCGGCATCGTCTCGGCCCTGAACGAGAACGCGGGCCTGGGCATCGTGCTCGGGATCGTGTTCCTGGCCGCGGGCGTCTGCTTCAAGATGGCGGCGGTGCCGTTCCACATGTGGACGCCCGACGTCTACGAGGGCTCGCCCACCCCGGTGACGGCCTTCTTCGCCACCGCGCCCAAGATGGCCGCCGTGGCGATGACCGTGCGGGTGTTCATCGGCGCGATGCCGGACGTGACGGCGATCTGGCAGCAGATCTTCATCTTCGTCTCGGTCGTGTCGATGGCGCTGGGCTCGTTCGCGGCCATCGGCCAGAGCTCGATCAAGCGCCTGATGGCCTACTCGTCGATCGCCAATATCGGCTACGCGCTGATCGGCCTGGCCTGCGGCTCGGAGGAGGGCATCAGCGGGCTGGTCACCTACATGATCATTTACCTTGCGATGACGCTCGGCACCTTCGCGATCATCCTGTCGCTCCGGCGCCGGGACGTGATGTTCGAGAAGATCGAGGACCTGTCGGGCCTGTCGCGCACGCATCCGTGGCTGGCCTTCTGCCTCGCCGCGATGATGTTCTCGCTGGCCGGCATCCCGCCTCTGGCCGGGTTCTTCGCGAAGTTCTACGTCTTCGCGGCCGCCATAAAGGCCGGCCTCGTGACGCTGGCGGTGATCGGCGTCGTGACCAGCGTGGTCGGCGCCTACTACTACCTGCGGCTGGTCAAGATCATGTATTTCGACGAGCCGAAGGAGCCCTACGAGGCGATGGCGCCGGGCCTGCGCGTGGTGCTGGCCCTGTCAAGCGTCGTGGTGGTGCTGTTCTTCCTGCTGCCCGGACCGCTGGTCGGCGCCGCCGGTCGGGCCGCCCGGTCGCTGTTCTAGGACGGTCTTGAGCTACCGACTCGGACCCGGGGCACGCGCCCGGGGTCACCGCCTGCACGTCCACGACACCCTCGGCTCGACCAACTCGGAGGCGATGGCGCAGGCGCGCGCGGGCGAGACCGGGCCGCTGTGGGTGGTCACCCACCGGCAGGAGTCCGGCCGTGGCCGGCGCGGCAACGGCTGGGCCTCGCTGCCCGGCAACCTCGCGGCAAGCGTGCTCTGGCCGGTGGTCGGCGTCCCGCCCGCGCAACTCGCCGAGTTGGGCTTCGTGGCGGGCCTGGCGCTGATCGAGGCGTTGGTGGCGGCCTGCGGCACCCTGCCGGATACCGTTTCCGCCCCTGCCGCCCGATCTCTGAAGTTGAAGTGGCCGAACGACGTGCTGCGCGACGGGGGCAAGCTCGCGGGCCTGCTCCTGGAAGCCGAGATGCTGCCGGGGGGGCGACGCGCCGTCGTGGTCGGCTTCGGCGTGAACGTCGCGGCAGCTCCCGAGGTTCGCGGCGCGACGAGCTTGGCCGCGACGGGTTACGCGGCCGGCGCCGAGGCGCTACTGGAACATCTCTCGGACCGGATGGACGCGCGGGCGCGCGCCTGGGACCGGGGACGGAATTTCGCTGCCCTGCGCGCCGACTGGCTCGCGCGGGCGGCCGGTCTCGGATCGGAGATCGCGGTGCACAGCGGCGGGCACATCCTGCGGGGCGTGTTCGAGACAATCGACGAGGGGGGGCGGCTCGTGATCCTCGCCCCCGATGGGAACCGGCATACCGTGACGGCGGGCGAGGTGCATTTCGGATCGGCCGCGACGGCGGCCTGAGTTTGGACGACGACAGACATGGTTAAGGGACAGGAGGAGCTCGTCTTCCTGCCGCTCGGCGGCGTGGGCGAGATCGGGATGAATGCGGCGCTCTACGGCTTCGGGCCGGAGAAGGGCCGCAAGTGGATCATGGTCGATTGCGGCATGGGTTTCGCAAGCGAAGAGAAGATGCCGGGCGTCGACCTGATGTTTCCGGACCTCTCCTTCATCGAGGAGCGGCGCAAGGACCTGCTGGGAATCTTCATCACCCACGCGCACGAGGACCATATCGGCGCGATCTCGGAGTTGTGGCCGCGGCTGAAGGCGCCGGTCTACGCGACCCGCTTCGCCAAGAACCTGCTGGAGACGCGCCGGCTGTCCGAGCCCGGCGCCCCGAAGGTCGACCTGCGGGAGGTGAAGCCCGGCCGGCGCGTGACCGTCGGACCGTTCGAACTCGAATACGTGCCGGTCTCGCACTCGATCCCGGAATCGAACGCGATCGCGATCCGCACCGCCGCGGGCCTCGTGCTCCATACCGGCGACTGGAAGATCGATCCGACGCCGGTCGCCGGCTCAGTGACCTCGCCGGAGGCCTTCACGGCCCTGGGCGACGAGGGGATCCTCGCCATCGTCTGCGACTCGACCAACGTGGTGCGCGAGGGCTTCTCGCCCAGCGAGAAGACCGTGGCCGAGACCCTGAAGACGCTGATCGCGGACGCGCCCCACCGGGTCGCGGTGACCACCTTCGCATCGAACGTCGCCCGCATCCGCGCCGTCGCCGAGGCTGCCGTCGCCTGCGGGCGCGAGGTCATCGCGGTCGGCCGCGCCATGGACCGGGTGATCGATGTCGCCCGCGAATGCGGCTACCTCGACGGCCTGCCCGAGTTCCGCCGCGCGGATTCGTGGAAGTCGCTGCCGCGCGAGCGGGTCGTGGCCCTGCTCACCGGCTCGCAGGGCGAGCCGCGGGCGGCGCTCGCGCGGGTCTCCCGCCGCGACCATCCGGATATCAGCCTCGCCCCGGGCGACCAGGTGATCTTCTCCTCGCGGGCCATCCCCGGCAACGAGCGCGATGTCGGATCGATCATCAACGACCTGATCGAGCAGGGGGTCGAGGTGATCACCGACCGCACCGAACTCGTCCACGTCTCCGGCCACCCGCGCCGGGACGAGATGGTCGAGATGTACCGCTGGACCCGCCCCGGCACGGCCATTCCGGTCCACGGGGAGGCGCTGCACCTCGACGAGCATGCCCGTTTCGCCCGGGCGCAGGGCGTGCAGAACGTCGTCAAGGCCCGCAACGGCAGCCTCATCCGCCTGAGCCCCGGCACCCCGGCGGTGATCGACAACGTGAAGGCCGGCCGCCTGTTCAAGGACGGCGACGTCCTGATCGACGAGAAGGACCGGGCGATCCCGGAGCGGCGCAAGCTCATGCAGGCCGGCCTCGTCTCGGTGGCCATCGCCATCGACGAGGACGGCGTCGTGCTGGGCGAGCCGGCGGTGGACATCATCGGCCTGCCGAACCGGGGCCGGTCGGGTGAGCCGCTGATCGAGACGGTCGTCGACGCGGTCTCCCGGACCCTGTCGGGGATGTCGCGGGGCAAGCTCAAGGACTCGGAGAGCGTCGAGAAGACGGTCGACCGGGCGGTGCGCACCGCCGCCAACGAGGTCTGGGGCAAGAAGCCGGCCTGCCACGTGCAGGTCGTGGAAGTTTAAGGTACGAAGCCAGACGACGTATCGCGGCAGGTCCAGCACCCGTCCCCCCTCCTGAGAGGCCCGCGCGAGTGGGCCTCTCAGGCGCTCTCGGGCCGGCAGCGCAATCCCCGGACGGCTCTCGCGAGGCCTCCGCTGCGCGCCGGCACCTCCGGATGCGCGCGGGGAACGGGGACGGCGCAGCCTGCCGATCGGTGCGCGCTAGGGGAGGAACCACCATGATCGGTCGTCTCAACCACGTGGCCATCGCCGTGCAGGATCTCGACGCCGCCTGCGCGGTTTACCGCGACACGCTGGGCGCCACGATCACGCCGCCGCTTCCGCAGCCGGAGCACGGCGTGACGGTCGTGTTCGTGGAATTGCCCAACAGCAAGATCGAATTGATGTCCCCCCTCGGCGAGGGTTCACCGATCGAGGCCTTCGTGGCCCGCAATCCGGGCGGCGGCATCCATCACGTCTGCTACGAGGTGGACGACATCCTGGCCGCCCGCGACAAGCTGAAGGCTGACGGCGCGCGGGTGCTCGGGACGGGCGAGCCGCGGATCGGCGCCCACGGCAAGCCGGTCCTGTTCCTGCACCCGAAGGATTTTCTGGGCACGCTGGTCGAGCTCGAACAGGTCTGAGACGGATGATGACCACGCTCACCCGCTCGACGCCGATGACGCTCGCCGTCATCACCGCGCTGGTCGCCGCCTTCGTGGCCGCGGGGGTGAGCCTGTTCAAGCTGACGGTGGGCGGCGCGATCGCTCTCTACTTCGTGGTCTGGTGGACGCTGCTCTTCGCGGTCCTGCCGCTGCGCAACCAGCCGGAGACCCGGGCCAGCCACGTGGTGCCGGGGCAGGATCCGGGCGCGCCGGCCGCGCCGCGGCTGCGCGAGAAGGCGATCTGGACGACCCTCGTGGCCGGGGCCGCCTTCCTGATCGCCCTGGCGGTGTTCCCGCTTACCGGGCTGTAGAGCGGCTCAGAGCAGGGGCCCCGAGGGGGTCACCGTCAGGGACCTGCCCGCCCGGGCGACCAGATGGGCGAAGGCGAGGGCCGCCGCCGAGGCCTGGGCGGCCGACGGATAGGCTTGGTCCGACGCGGCGATCGGCTCGTGGGCGTCGCTGAGCAGGACCCAGGACCAGCGTTTGCCATCCTGGCGGATCTGGAAGTGCATGGCGGGCTCGCACGGGTCGTTCGCGAGCGACCATGCGCGGCCGAAGAGCCTGCCGGGTTAAGGACGGGGCCCGCACTGTCGAAATGTAGACGCCGGCATGGGTTCTGCACGCTTTGACCGCTCTCCACAGGGCGGTCGGGAGCGGCTTCGGGCGGAGGCGCTGCCGGACCGGGACCGGTGCGGACTGCCGCCAAGAATAAAAAAAGCAAGGCCGAAGGCCTTGCTTTTCAAGCTTCAGTGTATCGACCTTTGAATATCCCTCGCATTGGCTGCGGGGTGGTCGCTTTTCCTCCCAAGACTCGGACCTTGCGCCACCTCTTCCGGGCGTCGCAAACATCGCCGGACGCTTATAGGAACAACAATTCGTGTTGTCACCGGGTCTGCGAGAAAAATCTGCGCTTTCTTGCCGGCAAATGGGCAGACCGCTTCCGCGATGGGCAGCCCCCGGGCCGACATACCCCCGGCGCCACCGCTTCGCCGCGATTACGCCGCGCCTTGGTCCCGTAGTGCTTGTAATTTGCGTCTCCGGCGTGTTGTGTGCCGGCGCGCCGCGGCTCCTCCCGGCCGGATCCACTTCCAAGATTCTGACGACATGCGTCTCTCCCGCTACTTCATGCCGACCTTGCGCGAGACGCCCAAGGAAGCCGAGATCGTCTCGCACCGGCTGATGCTGCGCGCCGGCCTGGTCCGCCAGGAATCGGCCGGCATCTACGCGTGGCTGCCGCTCGGCCTCCGGGTCCTTGAGCGCGTCTGCGCGGTGATCCGCCGGGAGCAGGATCGCTCCGGTGCCATCGAGATCCTGATGCCGACGGTGCAATCCGCCGAGTTGTGGCGGGAATCCGGCCGCTACGACGCCTACGGCAAGGAGATGCTGCGCCTGAAGGACCGGCACGAGCGCGAGATGCTCTACGGGCCCACCGCCGAGGAGATGGTCACCGAGATCTTCCGGGCGAGCGTGCGCTCCTACAAGGACCTGCCCAAGAATCTCTACCAGATCTCGTGGAAGTTCCGCGACGAGGTGCGGCCGCGCTTCGGCACGATGCGCTCGCGCGAGTTCCTGATGAAGGACGCCTACTCGTTCGACTTCGACCAGGCGGGGGCGCGCCACGCCTACAACCGGATGTTCGTGGCGTACCTGCGCACCTTCGCGGGGTTGGGCCTCAAGGCGATCCCGATGCGCGCCGATACCGGTCCGATCGGCGGCGACCTGTCCCACGAGTTCATCATCCTGGCCAAGACCGGCGAGAGCGAGGTCTTCTGCGACCAGGCCTATCTCGGCTTCGACACCCCGCCCGAGACGGTCGATTTCGACGACGTCGCCGGCCTTCAGGGCATCGTCGATGCCTGGACCTCGCACTACGCCGCCACCGAGGAGATGCACGAGCCGGAGGCCTTCGCGGAGGTGCCGGAGGCGAGCCGCCTCGCGGCCCGCGGCATCGAGGTCGGGCACATCTTCTATTTCGGCACCAAGTATTCCGAGCCGATGGGCGCCAAGGTCGCGGGTCCGGACGGGATCGAGCGGCCGGTCCATATGGGGTCCTACGGCATCGGTCCCAGCCGGCTGGTGGCGGCGATCATCGAGGCCAGCCACGACGAGGCCGGCATCATCTGGCCGGATTCCGTGGCGCCCTTCGACGTGGCCCTGATCAACCTGAAGGTCGGCGATGCCGGCACCGACGCGGCCTGCGCGCAGATCCAGTCCGACTTGGAGACCGCCGGCCTGTCAGTGCTCTACGACGACCGCGACGAGCGCCCGGGCGCCAAGTTCGCCACCGCCGACCTGATCGGCCTGCCCTGGCAGGTGATCGTCGGGCCCAAGGGTCTGGCCGAGGGCAAGGTCGAGTTGAAGCGGCGCGCCGGCGGCGAGCGCGAGAGCCTCGCGACCGTCGACCTGCTGGCACGCATCCGGCGCGTCTGAGTCAATCCGATGGCGGCATCAGCGGCGCTGGATCGGGTGAAGACCTTTGCGACGTCGCTCCGCGCGGGCACCCCGCCGTTCGCGCCGTTCGAGTGGATCCTTGCCGGCCGCTACCTGCGGGCGCGCCGCCGGGGTGGCGGCGTCTCGGTGGTGGCGTTCTTCTCGGTGCTCGGCATAACGCTCGGCGTCGCCACGCTGATCATCGTCCTGTCGGTGATGAACGGCTTCCGGGCGGAGTTGCTGTCGAAGATCGTCGGCATCAACGGCCACCTGTTCGCGACGCCGATCGACCGCCCGTTCAACGACTGGACCGACCTCTCGGAGCGCCTGTCCAAGGTAGCGGGCGTGCGCGCGGCGGTGCCGCTGGTGGAGGGGCAGGCCTTCGCCTCGTCGCAGTACGGCGGCTCGGGCGTCATCATCCGCGGCGTGCGCGCCGCCGACCTCGACGCGCTGGCGGCGGTGTCTTCGTCGATCCGCGGCGGCACCCTGGAGGGCTTCGACGACGGCACCGGCGTGCTGATCGGCCGGCGGCTCGCCGATACCCTCGGCCTCCAGGCCGGGGACACGATCACGCTGGTGACGCCCAAGGGCTCGTCCACGCCCTTCGGGACGGCGCCGCGCACCAAGAGCTACACGGTCAAGGCGGTGTTCGAAGTCGGCATGACCGAGTTCGACCAGACCTTCGTGTTCATGCCGCTGGCTGAGGCGCAGGCCTTCTTCAACAAGGACGGCGACGTCAGCATGATCGAGATCTATGTCGACGATCCCGACCATGTCGGCGACATGCGCGAGCCCCTGGAGATGGCGGCCGAGCGCCCGATCCTGCTCACCGACTGGCGCCAGCGCAACCGGACCTTCTTCGGGGCGCTGGAGGTCGAGCGGAACGTGATGTTCCTGATCCTCAGCCTGATCGTCGTGGTGGCGACGCTCAACATCGTCTCAGGCCTGATCCTGCTGGTGCGCGACAAGTCGAGCGACATCGCCATCCTGCGCACCATGGGGGCGACGCCCGGCACGATCATGCGCGTGTTCCTGATCAACGGCGCGCTGATCGGTATCGTCGGCACGCTGGGCGGGCTGACCCTCGGCGTCCTGATCACGCTGAACATCAAGCCGATCCAGCACGTGCTGTTTCCGGGGGCCTGGGATCCGACCGTGCGCTTCCTCGCCGAGATCCCGGCCCAGATGAATCCGAAGGAGATCACCGCCGTGGTGATCACCTCCCTGCTGCTGTCGCTCGCGGCGACGCTCTATCCCTCTTGGCGCGCCGCCCGGCTCGATCCGGTGCAGGCCCTCCGCTACGGCTGACGGGCCACCACCCATGAGCGATCCGAGCCAGACGACCGGCGACCCGCCGGTTCCGGCCCTGTTCTTTTCCCGCGTCGAGCGGCGCTACCCTCAGGCCGAGGGCGCCCTGGAGATCCTGCGCGGCGCCGATCTCGCGATCTGGCCGGGAGAGCTCGTGGCGCTGGTCGCGCCGTCGGGCGCCGGCAAGTCGACCCTGCTGCACCTCGCCGGGCTGCTGGAACGGCCGGACGGGGGCGAGGTCTATATCGGCGGCCAGCCCACCGCCGCCATGCCGGATGCGGAACGCACCCGCCTCCGGCGCGAGGAGATGGGCTTCGTCTACCAGTTCCACCACCTGCTGCCGGAATTCTCGGCGCTGGAGAACGTGGTGATGCCGCAGCTCATCCGCGGCCTGAAGAGCGCGGAGGCGAAGGCCCGCGCCACCGAACTGCTCGGCTTCCTCGGCCTCAAGAACCGGCTGCCGCACCGCCCCGCCGAACTGTCGGGCGGCGAGCAGCAGCGCGTCGCCATCGCCCGGGCGGTCGCCAACGGTCCGCGGCTGCTGCTGGCCGACGAGCCCACCGGCAACCTCGACCCGGGCACGGCCGGCCACGTCTTCTCGGTGCTGCTCGCCCTGGTGCGGGCCTCCGGACTGGCCGCCCTGGTGGCGACCCACAACCTCGAGCTGGCCGCGCGCATGGACCGCCGGGTAACCATCCGCGACGGGCTGATCACGCCGCTCGATTAGGCTGCGACACGCCCCGGGGACCGTACCGGGCGCCGGCATCGGCCCGGCCCTCACACCAGTCCCGGACGGCGGTGCCGGCGAAGCGAGCCGATAAGGCGGCGCAATGCGCGCCGATGCCGTGCGTCCCCGATGACGGACGGGCGCCCGGCGATCGCGGGTCTCGATCGGACACCGCCTGGGGCGAAGCGCTGCTCGGGGATCCGTTCCGCGGATCTCCGGATCCCGTGTGCCGGACCGCCGTGTCCCTCCTCGATGTGGGCCGGCTCTCACCGTCGCGGCAAACCGCGTCCGGCCCCGCCACGAGGGCGCGAGACGGGCCCGAGACGCGCCCGAAACGCCGCGATTTTTAATCCATCCTGCCGCGTGCGGCGCGTCACGCCGCGAAAGACATCGGCTCACTACATTGCAATCACGCAAGACAAAACAGAGCCGAACAACCGGCCTGTACTGCGATATCTCTGGAGCCCTGCCATGAAGAACCGTATCGCCATCGCCCTCACCGCGCTTGTCCTTGGTGCCGCACCGCTCTCGTCCGCCATGGCGGAGAACCGGGGCCGCTGGACCGGCTTCGTGCCCTACGCGCCCGAGACCACCGGCGCGCTCGGCCTCGGCGCCCACGACATGCCCTTCTACGAGGGCTGCCCGATGAGTTCCGCGGCGGAGGGCAACGCCGATCAGCAGACCCGCCCGGTGAAGCAGTACGGGCAGACCACCGGCGGCTACCGCTGCTGAGCCGGGGGATCGGCGTACATGAAGCTTAAGGTTGTCTCCTACGCGATGATCGGCGCCTTCGTGAGCGGCCTGCTCGCGACGCTCATCGGCTCGGCGAGCCTCCTCCTGGGCCACTGAACCCGCGCGTCCGCACCGAGGTCGCGGCGGCGCCTTGAGACCTCGAAGGCAAACCGCCGCGGCCGATCTCCGATTGCGGCCTCCCACACCGATCTCCGACCTGAGGCAGAAACCAGGGCCCGCGACGCGGCTCCGACGTCTGCCTGTCGGCAGTTTCAGGGTGTCCGCCTGCCGCCCTCCGGGGCACGGGGATCGGGCGCGGTCCGCCCGCGCTCGTCGGCCAGCGCCTCGACCTGAGCGCAGGCCTCGGCAATGGCGTCGTGGCTCTCCGCCATGCGCGCCTTGGCCCGCGCGCAGGCACGGGTCACCGCCGCGTCGCTCAGCAGCCGCCCGATCACCCGGGCGGCGCGGGCGGGCCGGAACGCCCGGCGGCTCAGGGTGATGCCGAGGGCCCGATCCTGGAGGCGGCGGCCCTCGTCGAAATGATCGAACGCCACCGGCACGACGAGCTGCGGGATGCCGGCCGCGAGAGCCTGTGCCACCGTTCCGACGCCACCGTGGTGCACCAGGGCGGCGCTCCGCGGCAGCAGCGCGCTCAGGGGCGCGTAGGGCACGTGGATGATCCCCTCGGGAAGCGGCTTGCGGATCTGGCCTCCCTGCGGTGCGAGCAGGACGCCCCGGCGCCCCATCCGGCGGCACGTCTCTACGGCGGTCTCGAAGAAGGCCGCCCCCTGACGCATGGCCGAGCCGTAGGTGAACACGATCGGGGCATCGCCCGAGGCCAGGAAGACCTCCAGGTCCGGCGGCATGGCCGCCACGTCGCCGAACCGGTCGACCAGCGGGAAGCCGAGCTGCACCGCCTGGGCCGGCCAGTCGGCCTGCGGGGCGGCGTACCAGCCGGGGAACATCAGCAGCATGCGGGTCGGGCTGTTCCACCAGTGGCGCAGCCGGCGCACCGGATCGAGGCCGAGGTGGTGGCGCAGCGCGTTGAGCGGCGGCAGCGTGAACGGACCCACCACGACCTTGTCGATGCCCCGGTTGATGAAGGCCTGCAGGCGCGCCGGGAGCAGCCGCGGCAACGGCAATCCGGGCATCCGGGGCGGCTCGAACCGGCTCTCGATCAGGAAGGGCATCACGTGCAGCGTGGCGGTGGGTAGATCGTACAGATCCTGGGCGAACCGCGCGCCCCAGCTGAGCGGCGACGCCACCACGACGAGATCCCGGGTCCGCGCCCGGGTGGCACCCAGCCACAGACAGGTGGGTTCGGTCATCCGCAGGGCGTAGTCGAACATCGGCTTGAAGCCCCAGCGGGGGTGCCAGAGTTCCGGCGCACCGATCACCGCCTCGTAATCGGCGACCGTCCCCAGGGACTGGAAGGCGAGGCCCGCCCGCCGGGCCATCGGCTCGAACGGTGCCGGCGCGGCCAGGGCGACGCCGTGCCCGCGCGCGCGGAGGGCGTGGCCGAGCGCGATGAACGGCAGCACGTCGCCGTGTGTCCCGACAGCCACGAGCGCGACCTCGATCCGTCCGACCGTCCGTATCGCGGGAATGACCTGCTCCTCCGAACCCCCCGATCCGATGACGAATTCAGTACGCAGCGGGGGTGATGCCAGCCCGGCCGAAGCGCAGCAACGATCTTTTTACCATGCCGACGAGAAGCAGCCGACGCGCCGCGTCCAGCCCCTTCCTCTAGAACAAAACATGAACATAATGGACCGCGCACAGAGGAGGCACGGCGATGCTGAAGCGAATGGTCCTGACCGGAATGATCGAGTTCATGGCGTTCGGAATGCTGTTCGCCGCGGTGGGCGCCTGGACGGTAGCCTTGGCACCGGTTCGTTAGCCGGAATTTTCCGATCGCCGCCCGGTTCCCCCTGCGGGCGGCTTATGCACAGGCGATCGGCCCCACGATGCCGATTGTCCACAGGGGCAGCTCGAACTGGTGCTTCCAGGGCACGACCGGTGGATATCGTCCCGCCAGGGGCCTCCACACGTCGACTCAAAGCCGGCGAGCAGGGATGCTGCACGACCCCGGAACAAGGTCGGCCATGCCACGCCAGCTCAAGGAGGTCGGATTCGTCCACCTCCATGTCCACTCGTCCTATTCCCTACTCGAAGGGGCGCTGAAGGTCGGCTCCCTGATCAAGGCCGCGGTCGCCGACCGGCAGCCGGCGCTCGCGCTCACCGACACCAACAACCTGTTCGGGGCGCTCGAATTCTCCGAGAAGGCGGCCGGGGAGGGGGTGCAGCCGATCGCCGGCGTGCAGCTCTCGGTGGCATTCGAGGCGGCCGACCCGCACCAGCGCAGCGCCCCGACGAGCCATGGCGTCGTCCTCCTGGCCCAGGACGAGACCGGCTACGCCAACCTGCTGCGGCTGGCGAGCCGCGCCTATTTCGACACGGCGCTGGGCGAGGCGCCCCGCCTCGACGCCGGCGCGCTCGCGGGCGCCTCGGACGGGCTGATCGCCCTCACGGGCGGGATGTCGGGGCCGCTCGACGCGGCGTTCCGGGCCGGCCGGCCCGAACTGGCGCTGTCCCGCCTCAAGCGGCTCAAGGAGGCTTTCGGGGAGGACCGCCTCTACGTGGAGTTGCAGCGCCACGGCCTTCCGGAGGAGGGACGGATCGAGACCGCGCTCCTCGATCTCGCCGGGCGGCACGGCCTCGGGATCGTGGCGACCAACGAGCCCTTCTTCGCCAAGCCCGACGATTACGACGCCCACGATGCCCTGCTCGCCATCGCGGAGGGCCGGATCGTTTCCGACGAGCGACGCCGCCGGGTGACGCCGAGCCACGCCTTCAAGACCCGCGCCGAGATGGCCGAGCTGTTCCGCGACCTGCCGGACGCGCTCCAGGCCACCGTCGAGATCGCCATGCGCTGCGCCGTGCGGGCGCGGACCCGCAAGCCCATCCTGCCGAATTTCGGCGCCGTGGCCGCGGGCGAGACACCGCCCATGGCCGAGGCCCTGGCGGATGCTGGCGAGACGGGCGTGCAGGCGGTCTCGGCCGACGAGCCGACCGAGCTGCGCCGGCAGGCCGAGGCGGGGCTGGAACTGCGCCTCAAGCAGCACGGCACGGCACCGGGCTTCTCCGAGGAGGATTACCGCAAGCGCCTCGCCTTCGAACTCGACGTCATCGTGTCGATGAAGTTCCCGGGCTACTTCCTGATCGTCTCGGACTTCATCAAGTGGGCCAAGGACCACGACATCCCCGTGGGTCCGGGCCGCGGCTCGGGTGCCGGCTCGCTGGTGGCGTGGTCGCTGCTGATCACCGACCTCGACCCGCTGCGCTTCGGCCTGCTGTTCGAGCGCTTCCTCAACCCCGAGCGCGTCTCGATGCCGGATTTCGACATCGACTTCTGCGTCGAGGGCCGCGAGCGGGTGATTCGCTACGTGCAGCAGCGCTACGGCGAGGGCCAGGTCGGGCAGATCATCACCTTCGGCACGCTGCTCGCCCGCGGCGTCCTGCGCGACGTCGGCCGCGTCCTGGAGATGCCCTACGGGCAGGTCGACAAGCTGACCAAGCTCGTGCCGCAGAACCCGGCCAACCCCGTGACGCTGGCCCAGGCCATCGAGGGCGAGCCCAAGCTCCAGCAGGCCATGGAGGAGGAGCCGATCGTCGGCCGGCTCATCGACATCTCCAAGAAGCTGGAGGGCCTGCACCGGCACGCTTCGACTCACGCGGCCGGCGTGGTGATCGGCGATCGGCCGCTCGAGGAGCTGGTCCCGCTCTACCGCGACCCGAAGACCGGCATGCGGGTGACCCAGTTCAACATGAAGTGGGTCGAGCAGGCCGGGCTGGTGAAGTTCGACTTCCTGGGTCTGAAAACCCTCACCATGCTGCGGTGCTGCACGGATCTGCTGAAGCAGCGGGGGATCGCCATCGACCTCGCGAGCCTGCCGCTCGACGACGAGAACACCTACAAGCCCATGGGCCGCGGCGAGACGGTCGGCGTGTTCCAGGTGGAATCGGCCGGCATGCGCAAGGCGCTCTGCGAGATGCAGGCCGACCGGCTGGAGGACATCATCGCCCTGGTGGCGCTCTACCGGCCGGGCCCGATGGCCAACATCCCGGTCTATTGCGAGCGCAAGCTCGGCCGCGACGCCGGCAACGAGGCGTCCTGGTACCCGGATCCGAAGCTGGAGCCGATGCTGAAGGAGACCTTCGGCATCATCGTCTACCAGGAACAGGTGATGGAGATCGCCAAGGTGCTGGCCGGCTACTCGCTCGGCGAGGCCGACATGCTCCGGCGCGCCATGGGCAAGAAGATCCGCGCCGAGATGGACGCGCAGCGCGACCGCTTCCTGAAAGGCTGCACCGAGCGCGGCCTGACCAAGGCCAAGGCCAACGAGATCTTCGACCTCCTGGCCAAGTTCGCCGATTACGGCTTCAACAAGAGCCACGCGGCGGCCTACGCGCTGCTCACCTACCAGACGGCCTACCTGAAGGCGAACCACCCCGTCGAGTTCCTGGCCGCCGCCATGACCCTCGACATCGACAACACCGACAAGCTCGCGGAATTCCGCCAGGACGCGCAGCGCCTCAAGATCACCGTCGAGCCGCCCTCGATCAACACCTCGGGTGAGGTGTTCGAGGTGCGCGACGGCAAGATCTTCTACGCGCTCGCCGCCATCAAGGGCGTCGGCCGCGAGGCGGTGCGGGCGCTGGTCGAGGCCCGCGGCGACCGGCCGTTCAAGGACCTCGCCTGCCTCGCCCGCCGGCTGAATCCCCGGATGATCAACAAGCGCACCCTGGAGAGCCTCGTCCAGGCCGGGGCGCTCGACTGCATCGAGCCGGACCGCGCGCGGGCCTTCGCGGCGGTGGAGCCGATGATGAAGCTCGCCGCCAGCGCGGCGGAGGCCGCGTCCGCGGGCGTCACCGACATGTTCGGCGGCGTGGTGGCGGACGACGTCTCGCTCCGGATCCCGCCCCACGAGATCTGGCCGATGGCCGACACGCTCAAGCGCGAATACGCGGCGATCGGCTTCTTCGTGTCGGGGCACCCCCTCGACGAGTACGGCGACCTTCTGGACAAGCTGCGGGTGCAGAGCTGGGCGGATTTCTGCCGGGCCGTCCGCGCCGGAACCTCCAGCGTCGGCCGGGTGGCGGCCTCGGTGCTCGACCGGGCGGAGCGGCGCACCAAGACCGGCAACAAGATGGGCATCGTCACCCTGTCGGACCGGACGGCCCACTTCGAGGCGATCATCTTCTCCGAGGGACTCGGGCAGTACCGCGACATCCTCGAACCGGGCCGTCCCCTGGTGCTGCAGCTCCAGGCCAACCTGGAGGGCGAGGACGTGCGCGCCCGCATCCTCACCGCGGAGCCCCTCGACCAGGCGGTGGCCCGCCACCAGAAGGGCATCCGCATCCACCTGAGCGACCCGCGCGGGGTCGCGCCGGTGCAGCAGCGCCTGTCGATGCGGGGCGAGAGCGAGGTCTCGCTGATCCTCAAGCTCGACGGTGGCGGGCGCGAGGTGGAGATCCGGCTGCCGGGTAAGTTCCAGGCAAGCCCGGCACTGGCCGGACAGCTCCGGACCGTCCCGGGGGTGGTGCAGGTGGAGGTCAGCTAGCCTCCGCCTGCGCGCAGGACGACCATCCCGGCAGCGGGAAGCGGGAACCTGAAGCCCGGCCCCGGGGTCCGCCTGCCATCACACCAGGGCGGCTTTTCCGAACGGTGCCGGAGCGTCCGGATTGCGTGCGTGGCCTCCGGCGAGCCGCGGACAGGCGGGGCGGGCCTCACCCACGAACAGCCTTCTTCCTCGGGTCGGCGGACGCCGCGCCCGGCCGCGCGAGGCCAAGCTGTTCGACGGCACCATCGCGGCCTGACCGCGGCGGTTGGTCCGAACCGCGGCGGGTTCGACCCGATGCCGGCGCTCGACCGGTCCGGCATCGTTCCGGGCTTCCCGGTGCCGCCGCTCCTGGTGACGCCGATGACCAGCGACCGGGTCCATGCCGGGCGCGGATCGTGGGGCGGGTGCCGGACGGGATCGGCGGGCTGGCCGCCGGCGGCAACGTTCCTCGCCGCCGGCCTCGTCGCGAGGAGGCTTCCCCGAGACGTGGGCCCCTAGAACGGCGCCGTGAGGCAGCCGCCGAGGGCGGCCTTCAGTGCGGCGGCCTCGGACTCCGCGATCGGAAAGGTCGCCGTCAGGGTGGGATCGCCGGTTCGCGGGCTCGCCTGCGTCCAAATGATCTTCGTCCCGGGCTGGGTGAGCGAGCGGGCGACCCCGCGCAGGGGATCCTCGCCGCGGCGGGATCCCGTCACCGTCAGGGTAAAGCCCGAATCCGGCCCGGTCGGCACGCCCTGCACCGGCATGCGCACGGAACGGACGCTGCCGGCGCTGGAGACCAGGATCCCGGTGAGCGGTGCCGCGCCGCCCGTGCCGTCGAGCCCGGCGAAATCGAAGCGCGGCGCCAGCTCGGCGTAGCGCGGCACGATCAGCGCCGCCGCCAGGCCGATCCCGGCCGGATCGCAGGCGACGTGCAGGGTCGCCGGGCGCTGGTCCATCCCCAGGGAGGCGGTGCCGGACAGGTCGGTGCCGCCTGCGGGAGCCGGGGCACCGCCTGCCAGAAGCGGTGTCCGCCCGGTGAGGATGTCGGACAGCCGCTCCCCGCGGCTCAGCGGCCCCGCGAGGAGGGCCGCGGCCGCGATGATCACCACCGCCAGGGCCACGCCGATCCGGAGCCGCATCCCATCCTCCGCCTGTGATCGTCCGGCCGGCGGCATAGACGATCGCGCTCGGGCCGCAACCCTTCGTTCACCACGATCGCGGGAATCGCACCGCAAAAACGTCCGCGTGCATCGCAGCAACTCCGTAAAAACCGATCGATCCTATGCACGCTCGCTCAAGCTTGAGCGTCGCCATGCGCACGAAGATCCTGCTCGCCCTCACCCTCCTGGTCTACGTGACCACGGGCCGTGCCCCCGGCATCCGGGAGCCGCGCAATCCGGATGCGGAGCACGCGGGCGGCCGCGTCGTCCTCACGATGAAGCGGGCTTGGGCCTGAGCCTGAACCTTATTGGGCCTTCGGACCAAACCTCCCGGGCTGATGCAGGCTCCCGGGCATGGCGAGCGAAGCGCCGTGACCGAGGGCCGAGTGACCGTGCGGGCCCTGGTGGCGCTCCGGGTCGCCGCGCAACAGGCGCGAAGACCGCGCCGCCTCGGAGCCGCCTCGGAATGCGGTCTCACACCAGCACGCAGCTTCTGAGCCGCGCGGCCACCAGGGCCTGGAGGTTCCAGAGGTGCCGGTCGCGGATGCCCAGGCGCTCGCAGGCCTCCACGGTCCGGAACAGGTACTCGGCGCTCGGTCCCTTATGCCCGCAGGCGGCGGCGATCTTCTCGGCGATCTCGGCATCCGAGAGGCGGCCGGCGTAGCGGTCGCTGGCGCGGTTGGCCAGAAAGGTCAGGGCCGAGACCGGACCGGCCTCGGTCGCCACCGGCAGCCAGCGGGCGACGTAGCCCCGGCCGCGCATCTCGCGCCGCCAGACCGGCATCAGGGCTTCGCGGATCTCCATCCCGGGCAGGCGGAACGCGACGCCCCGGCAGAGGCCGCCGCGGTCCAGCGCCAGGACGAAACCCGGCCGCTCCGGCGTACCGCGGAAGCGGCGCTGGAGCAGGCAGAACCGGCGATGGAAGCCGCGGACCGTCCCGATCCGCCGCTCCGCCACCGGGAATTCCGGGTTCCACATCAGGGAGCCGTAGGCGAAGACCCAGAGGTCGCGGCCATCGCGCCCGGCGATGATGTCCTCCAGGCCAGGTCGCAGCTCCGCGTCCGACAGCACGGCGAGGGCGCTCGGGTCGTCGGCCACGGGGACCGCGTGGGCGCGGGCGATCAGGTCGAGGTTGAGGTCGAGGAGGCGCGTCGGAGCGGGCATGGCCCTCAACGCGGCGGCCTCACCGCGCGTTGCCCAGGGTGTCGAGTTCGGGGAACGGCCGGGTGCGGTGCCCGGTGCAGATCGCGTCGTCGTCGATCACCGTGAGCCGGTCGGTGTCGTAGCGCAGCGCCAGCTTCGGACGTTCGGGCTTGCCGAAGGTCCGGCCGTACATCCGTCCCGACACGCAGTAGATCACCCGGCCGGACTCCGCGATCGGTCCGGCGATCCGGCTGCCCTCGAAGCGCACCGGCAGCAGCGAGACCGAGCCGAACTCGACCTGTTTCAGCGCCAGCGCGGCGATCCGCCGGAGCAGGGCCGGGGAGGGCGCATCCTCGGCCGCGGGTCCTCGCATCCGCGGCGCGGCCTGCGCCCCGGACAAGGCGAGGGAAAGGATGGCGGCGAGGAAAGAGATGAGGGCGAGGGCGGCGCGGATCGGCATCGCGCATCGCTACGCGGTCAAGGCTGCCCCAGGCTGGCCAGCGCGGGCAGCGCCGGACGGCGCGACTTCCTATATGGAGGGGATCGAGCGGACCGCGCCTGCCGCGCGCCGCGCCCCTCTCACCCTGCGACCCGACGTTCGATGCAATGGTCCGACGACGCCCTGGTGCTCGGCCTGCGCCGGCACGGAGAGACCGGCGTCATCCTGGAGGCGATGACCGAAGGTCACGGGCGCCATCTCGGCCTCGTGCACGGCGGACGCTCGCGCCGCATGCAGCCCGTGCTGCAGCCCGGCAACCGGGTCCGGCTGACGTGGCGGGCCCGCCTCGACGAGGGGCTCGGATCCTACGCGGTGGAGCCCCTCGAATCCCGGGTCTCGCGCCTGATCGGATCCAGCCTGGCCCTCTACGGCATGAGTCATCTGGCCGCCCTGCTGCGGCTCCTGCCCGAGCGCGACCCGCATTCGGCCCTCTACGAGGCCGCCGGGATCCTGGTCGAGCACCTGGACGACCCGGCCATCGCGCCCCCCCTGATGGTGCGCTTCGAGTTGGCGATCCTGGCGGAACTCGGCTTCGGCCTCGACCTGACGGCCTGTGCGGCCACCGGCGGCAACGACGCCCTGGCCTACGTGTCGCCGAAGAGCGGCCGTGCGGTCAGCGCCTCGGCGGGCGAACCCTACCGGGACCGCCTGCTGGCGCTCCCGACCTTCCTGCACGCGGGTGGATCCCCGGGCCCGGACGGCGTTGCGCAAGGGTTTACCTTGACGGGGTACTTCCTCGACCGGCACGTCTGGGGTCCCCGCGGCCTCGGGATGCCCGAGGAGCGGACCCGGTTCGTTGCACTCGGCCGCGAGGCCGAGTAATGTTCGTGTTCTGTTCTTATATCCCTCGTGCGTCGGTCCAGGGCGCTGCAGGCGATCCCGGAATCCAGAATCGCCGTTCGTGCCGACGCTCGGGGCGCCGGCGGTTCTGGATTCCGGGCTCCGCTGCGCGGCCCTGGAATGACGGCGTGCGGTGAAGACGTTGAATTGAGGAGCCGTCATGGGCCAGCCCTTCGAGCCGCCGTCCGGCGACGGAATCGAGAGCGTCGAGCTGAAATCCGCCCTGGAGGAGCGCTACCTCGCCTACGCGCTCTCCACGATCATGCACCGGGCGCTGCCGGACGCCCGCGACGGGCTGAAGCCCGTGCACCGGCGCATCCTGTACGGGATGCGGCTGCTGCGGCTCGATCCGACCACCGCGCACAAGAAGTGCGCCAAGATCGTCGGCGACGTGATGGGCGACTTCCACCCGCACGGCGACCAAGCGATCTACGACGCCCTGGTGCGGCTCTCCCAGGACTTCGCCCAGCGCTACCCGCTGGTCGACGGCCAGGGCAATTTCGGCAACATCGACGGCGACGGCCCGGCCGCCTACCGCTACACCGAGGCGCGGCTCACCGAGGTCGCCCGGCTGCTCCTCGACGGGATCGACGAGGACACGGTCGATTTCCGGCCCTCCTACAACGGCGAGAAGGAGGAGCCGATCGTCCTGCCGGCGGCGTTCCCGAACCTGCTCGCCAACGGCAGCCAGGGCATCGCGGTCGGCATGGCGACCTCGATCCCGCCGCACAACGCCGCCGAGCTGTGCGACGCGGCGCTCTACCTGATCAATCACCCCGAGGCGACCTCGGCGCACCTCGCCAAGTTCGTGCAGGGTCCGGACTTCCCCACCGGCGGCATCCTGGTCGACTCGGCCGAGTCCATCGCCGAGGCCTACCGGACCGGCCGCGGCGCCTTCCGCGTCCGCGCCCGCTGGACCAAGGAGGATCTCGGCCGCGGCACCTGGAATATCGTCGTCACCGAGATCCCCTACGGCATCCCGAAGGGCCGGCTGATCGAGAAGATGGCCGAGCTCCTGCAGGAGAAGAAGCTGCCGCTCCTGGCCGACGTCCGCGACGAATCGGCTGAGGACGTGCGCGTCGTGCTGGAGCCGCGCTCGCGCACGGTGGATCCGGTCATCCTGATGGAATCGCTGTTCCGGCTGACGGAACTCGAAGCCCGGATCCCGCTCAACCTCAACGTCCTGGTCGGCGGCCTCGTGCCGAAGGTGATCGGGCTCGTGGAGTGCCTGCGGGAATGGGTCGACCACCGCCGCGTGGTGCTGCAGCGCCGCTCGCGCTACCGCCTTGGCCAGATCGACCGCCGCCTGGAGATCCTCGGCGGCCTGCTCATCGTCTATCTCGACCTCGACGAGGTGATCCGCATCATCCGCGAGGAGGACGAGCCGAAGGCCGCCCTGATGGCCCGGTTCGAGCTGACCGAACTCCAGGCCAACGCGATCCTCGACACTCGCCTGCGATCCCTGCGCAAGCTGGAGGAGATGGAGTTGAAGCGCGAGTTCGAGGCGCTCACCGCCGAGAAGGCCGAGATCGACGCCCTCCTCGCCTCTGAGCCGGCGCAGTGGAAGGCGATCCAGGCGCAGATCCGCGCCGTGAAGAAGACTTTCGGGGCCGAGACCAAGCTGGGCAAGCGCCGCACGACGCTGGCGAGCCCGCCGGATGTCGGCGGCATCGACTTCACCGCGGCCCTGGTCGAGCGCGAGCCGATCACCGTGATCGTCTCTACCAAGGGCTGGATCCGGGCGCTCAAGGGCCACGTCGCCGACCTCACGGGCGTGGCCTTCAAGGGCGACGACAGCCTGAAGATCGCCTTCCCGACGGAGACCACGCAGAAGATCCTGCTGCTCGCCACGAACGGCAAGGTGTTCACCCTCGAAGCCTCGAAGCTGCCGGGCGGGCGGGGCTTCGGCGACCCGGTGCGGCTGATGGCCGACCTCGACGACGGCACCGAGATCGTGGCGGCGCTGCCCTACCGGCCGGAAACCAAGCTGCTGATCGCGGGCTCGGACGGGCGCGGCTTCATGGCGCCGTCCGACGCGCTGGTGGCCAACACCCGCAAGGGCAAGAGCGTGCTCGGCCTCGACGGGGACGCCACCGCGGCCGTGCTGGTGCCGGCGGACGGCGACCACGTGGCGGTGGTGAACACGGAGAAGCTGCTGCTGGTCTTCCCGATCTCCGAAGTGGCCGAACTCGCCCGCGGCAAGGGCGTGCGCCTCCAGCGCTGCCGCAGCGGGACGCTGCTCGATGCACACGTGTTCAAGCTGGCCGACGGCCTGCCGTGGCAGGACGGCTCGCCGGAGGGCCGGCTCGCCAACGCATCGGTGCTGGAGAAGTGGCTCGGCCATCGCGCCGAGGTCGGGTTGATGATGGCGCGCAGCTTCCCGAAGTTCGAGCGGTTCGGGCGCTGAGGATCCTGTCGGGCGGAAGGGGTGTGGACCTGCCGGCCCACCTCCTCATCGTGGGGACCGGAGCGCAGCGCAGGCTTCGACGGAGCCCTCCAGGGACCGCGGCGCCATCTGGAGGGCTCCTCGGCGTCGGCTTCGCCGCACCTCAGGACGCATCCCAGTCCGCATGCCAGGATGAGGACGCGGGCGGCCGAGCCTGACTGCGCCGAGCGCCCGCGCGGCGCCGAACATCAGCGCGGCGCCGATCAGATGGCGTCGCTCCGCTCACCTGGGACGGCGGCGCGGTCATCGCCCCTTCACGACCGCCTCGTCCGCCGCCCAGAGATGCTGCGCCGCGTAGGCCCGATACGGGCGCCACGCCTCGGCCCGGGCGAGCAGCGCCGCCGGGCTCGGGCGTCCGGTGCCGGTCTCCAGCGCCCGCAGCAGGCCGACATCGCCGACCGGCAGGGCGTCCGGCAGCTTGAGCACCCGCATGGCGATGTACTGCGCCGTCCAGGGTCCGATCCCGCGGATGACCGTGAAGCGCAGGACGGCAGCCTCCAGCGTCTCCGCCGGAGCGAACAGGTCCGGGTCGGCGAGCGCTGCCGCCGCGAGCGCCCGGATCGCCGCCCCGCGGGCGCGCGGCATGTTGAGCACGCGCGCAACATCCGCCTCGACCAGCGCCGCCGGTGCCGGGAAGATGTGGGTCAACCCGCCGGCCGGCTCCGCCAGCGGCGTCCCGAAGGCCGCCACGAGCGTCCCGGCGAGTCCGATGGCAGCCGCCACCGAGACCTGCTGGCCGAGGATCGCCCGGCAGCCGGTCTCGAACGGGTCCCAGGCCCCCGGCAGTCGCAAGCCCGGTCGCGCCGCCACCAGCGGGGCCAGGACGGGATCCCGGGCAAGACAGGCCGCGATGGCGGTCGGGTCGGCGTCGCAGTCGAACAGGCTGCGCAGGCGTCCGGCAACCGTCGGGGCGTCGCCGGCCTCGATGCCGCGGAGCGCCGCGTGCAGGCAGCCGTCGCCGGGCTCCACCGTCAGGAAGCCGTGCCGGCCCGCGGCGCTGACCGTCCGCGCGTAGGTCGCGCCGCCGGGATCGACCATTTCGACGCCCGGGATCGCGCGCTTGGCCAGGAAGGCGCGGATCGCCGCCCAGTCGTAGGGCGGGCGGTAGGGGAGCCGGAGCACGGGCGCCTCCGCAAACGAGAAGGGCGGCCGCTCGGCCGCCCCGTCGGTCTTGTCCCGGGACAGGTCCCGCCTCAGCCGCGCTGGTCGACCGGCACGTAGTCGCGCTGGGCCGGGCCCACGTAGAGCTGCCGCGGACGGCCGATCTTCTGCGAGGGATCCTCGATCATCTCGGCCCACTGGGCGATCCAGCCGACCGTGCGGGCCACGGCGAACAGCACCGTGAACATGTCGGTGGGGAAGCCCATCGCCTTGAGGGTGATGCCCGAGTAGAAATCGATGTTCGGGTACAACTTCTTCTCGATGAAGTACTCGTCCTTGAGGGCGATCTGCTCCAGCTCCATGGCGACGTGGAGCAGCGGATCGTCGGTCTTGCCGAGCTCCTTCAGCACCTGGTGGGTGGTGCTCTGCATGATCCGGGCGCGCGGATCGTAGTTCTTGTAGACGCGGTGGCCGAAGCCCATCAGGCGGAACGGGTCGTTCTTGTCCTTGGCCTTGGCGACGTACTTGCTGACGTTCTCGGGCGTGCCGATCTCCATCAGCATCTTCAGCGCCGCCTCGTTGGCGCCGCCATGGGCCGGGCCCCAGAGGCAGGCGATGCCGGCCGCGATGCAGGCGAAGGGGTTGGCGCCCGAGGAGCCGGCGAGCCGCACCGTCGAGGTCGAGGCGTTCTGCTCGTGGTCGGCGTGCAGGATGAAGATCTTGTCCAGCGCCCGGGCGAAGACCGGGTTCACCTCGTATTCCTCGCAGGGCACCGCGTAGCACATGCGCAGGAAGTTCGAAGTGTAGTCGAGGTCGTTCTTCGGATACACGAAGGGCTGGCCGATCGAGTACTTGTAGGCCATCGCCGCCAGGGTCGGCATCTTGGCGATCATGCGGATCGAGGCGATCATCCGCTGGCTCTCGTCCGTGATGTCGGTCGAGTCGTGATAGAAGGCCGAGAGCGCACCCACCGAGGCGACCATCACGGCCATCGGGTGCGCGTCGCGGCGGAAGCCGGTGAAGAACCGGTTCATCTGGTCGTGCACCATGGTGTGGCGCGTGACCCGGTAGTCGAAATCGGCCTTCTGGGCCGCGGTCGGCAGGGCGCCGAACAGCATCAGGTAGCAGGTCTCGAGGAAGTCACCCTTCTCGGCGAGCTGCTCGATCGGGTAGCCGCGGTAGAGCAGCACGCCCTCGTCGCCGTCGATGTAGGTGATCTTCGATTCGCACGAGGCGGTCGAGGTGAAGCCCGGATCGAAGGTGAAGGCGCCGGTCTGGGCGTAGAGCTTGCCGATGTCGATCACGTCCGGACCGATCGTACCGGATTTCACCGGCAGTTCGATCGACTTGCCGTCCACGGTGATGGTGCTGGGTGCGCTCATGGATCGTGGACCCTTCTGTGGCGACGTGGCGGATACCGGCCTCGGGCTGCCCGAGCCGGTCCCGGGGGCCTGAGCACCCGCATTATGCTGCGGGTGCTCACAGGTATGGGTTACCCAAACGGCACTGCAGCAGCAACGGGGTCGGTGACAACCGGACCCCGACGCCAAGGGAATTCGCAACGCCGATTCCGCCAAGCGAAATCCGGGCCGCGATCCGCGGTTCCCCTGACCGGCCCGGATGGCGGCGTGCTCAGCCCTGCGGCACCTGATCACCGAGCCGCGCCAGGGTCTCGTCCCGGCCGAGCACCGCCATCACGTCGAACAGGGGCGGGGAGGTGGTGCGGCCGGTGAGCGCCGCCCGCAGGGGCTGGGCCACCTGCCCGAGCTTGCAGCCGGCCGCCTCGGCGTACTGGCGCACGGCGCCCTCGGTCGAGGCTGCGCTCCAGTCGGCCAGCGCCTCGAGCGCCGGCCGGACCCCGGCGAGGCGGGCGCGGCCCTCGTCGGAGAGGAGCGCACGGGCCTTGTCGTCGAGGGCCAGTGGACGCTGGGCATAGAGGTAATAGGCGCTGTCGAGGAGCTCGATCAGCGTCTTGGCCCGCTCCTTCAAGCCCGGCATGGCCTGGATGAGCTTGTCCTTCAGGTCGGCCGGAAGCGGCGCCGACAGGCCGCGCTCCGGTCCGACGCTCGGCAGGATGGTCTCGATCGCCGCCGCGAGGTCGGCATCGGCGCTGGTGCGGATGTAGAGGCCGTTGACGTTGGCGAGCTTGGCGAAGTCGAACCGCGCCGCCGAGCGCCCCACCGCGCCGAGATCGAAGGCCGCGATCATCTCGTCGGTGGTGAAGACCTCTTGGTCGCCGTGGCTCCAGCCGAGCCGCACGAGGTAGTTGCGCAGCGCCGCCGGCAGGTAGCCGAGATCCCGGTAGGCCTCGACGCCGAGCGCCCCGTGGCGCTTCGACAGCTTGGCCCCGTCGGCCCCGTGGATCAGCGGGATGTGGGCCATCTTCGGGACGTCCCAGCCGAGGGCGGAGAAGATCTGGGTCTGGCGCGCCGCGTTGGTGAGGTGGTCGTCGCCGCGGATGACCTGCGTGACGCCCATGTCGTGATCGTCGACCACGACGGCGAGCATGTAGGTCGGCGTCCCATCCGAGCGCAGCAGGACGAGGTCGTCGAGGTCCTTGTTGGCCCAGGTCACCCGGCCCTGGACGGCGTCCTCGACCACGGTCTCACCCTCGGTCGGCGCGCGCAGGCGGATCACCGGCTTGACCCCCGCGGGGGCCTCGGACGGGTCGCGGTCGCGCCAGCGGCCGTCGTAGCGCGGCGGGCGCCCCTCGGCGCGGGCGGTCTCCCGCATCTGCGCCAGTTCTTCGGCGGTGGCGTAGCAATGGTAGGCGCAGCCCGCGGCCAGCAGCGCCTCGGCCACAGCCCGGTGGCGCTCGGCGCGGGCGAACTGGAAGACCACGTCGCCGTCCCAGTCGAGGCCGAGCCAGGACAGGCCGTCGAGGATCGCGTCGATCGCGCCCTTGGTGGAGCGCTCGCGGTCGGTATCCTCGATGCGCAGCAGCATCCGGCCGCCGGTGTGGCGGGCATAGAGCCAGTTGAACAACGCCGTGCGGGCCCCGCCGATATGCAGGTAGCCGGTGGGCGAGGGCGCGAAGCGCGTGACGACGGCTGAGGACATCGGTCCGGTATGTTCGGGGAAGGGTCGCGGGAGGGCGGAGGAGCGGCGAGGGGGCTCGGCAGGGCGCCCGTAGCACGAAGCGTCGGCTGTAGCACGGGCCGGCGGATGCGTTAAGAATCGACCGCGGAATCGCCCGGCCGCCGATGAGAGGTCGCGCGCAGCGGGGCGGCGGCAATGCGGCGGATCGGCGCGAGGGGATCCGCCGGGAGGTCGAGCAGCGCCGGCTGTTCCCCTGGCTGGCGGTGGCCTTCGGAGCCGGCATCCTGGCCCAGTTCGTGGCGGCCGACGGCAGGCCGATCCTGGTCGCCCCCCTCGTCGGCGCGGCCCTCGCCCTGGCGCCGACCCCAGCCCTGGGCGCGCGGCCGGCCGCCCTGGCGCTGGCTTTGGGGATGGCGGCCGCGTTCCTCGGCTTCGCGGCGGCGACCTGGCGGGTCTCGCAGGTCGCCGCCCCGATCCTCCCACGGATCACCATCGGCCCGCTCGTCGGCATGGTCGAGGCCCTCGACGAGCGCGAGGTCGGAGCCCGGCTGTTGATCCGGGTGGAGAGTTTCGCCGGCCTCGCGGCGGAGGTACGGCCCGCCCGGGTGCGGGTGTCGTTCCGCAGGACACCGATCCCGCGGCCCGGGGACGTCGTGGCCGCCACGGCCCGGCTGCTGCCGCCGCCGGAAGCCGCCCGGCCGGGCGGCTACGATTTCGCCCGGGACGCCTATTTCCAGGGGATCGGCGCGGTGGGCTCGCTGGTCGGCGCGGTCTCGATCCGCGCGCCGACCGAGCCGCCGCCCCTGCACCTGCGTCTCGCCGCGATGCTGGACGACGCGCGCAACGCGCTGACCCGCCGGATCGCACAGGCCGAGGGCGGGCAGGCGGGAGCCGTGGCGGCGGCCCTGGTGACCGGCAAGCGGGGCCTGATCGGGCCTGAGACCAACGACGCGCTGCGCGCCGCCGGCATCTACCACGTCGTATCGATCTCCGGCCTGCACATGGTGCTGGCCGCCGGCGTGGTGTTCTGGCTGGTGCGGGCGGTCCTCGCCCTGGTGCCGTATTGCGCGCTGGTCTGGCCGATCAAGAAGATCGCGGCCGGCTTGGCCATGCTGGGCGTCACTGCTTACTGCGCCTTCTCGGGCTGGGACATCGCGGCCGAGCGCTCGCTGTTTATGACCCTGATCATGCTGGGCGCGATCCTGGTGGACCGGCCGGCGCTGTCGATGCGCAACCTCGCCCTCGCCGCCCTGGTCGCCCTGGCCCGGGAGCCGGAGGGTCTCCTCGGCCCGAGCTTCCAGATGTCGTTCGGGGCGGTGGCCGGGCTGATCGCCTGCGCACGGCTGATCGACGGCCGGCTGTTCGTGCGTCCCGGGGCAGGACGCATCGGGCGGCTCGTCGGCACCGGCCTCTCGGCGATCACCGGAACCCTGGCCACGACCCTGGTTGCCCAGGTCGCCACCGCGCCCTTCGCCACCTACCATTTCCAGACGATCCAGCCGTTCGGGCTGGTGGGCAACGCCCTGACGCTGCCGCTCGTCTCCCTGGTGGTGATGCCATCCGCGGTGATCGGGTGCCTCGCCTATCCCTTCGCCCTCGACCGGCCGATCTGGTGGCTGATGGGCCAGGCGGTGGGCGGCATGCTGGCGATCGCGCAGTGGATCGCCGGGTTCGAGCGCGCCACCCTCGTGCTGCCTGCCTTCGGGACAACGGCGCTGATCCTGCTGACCGCCGGTCTCCTGCTGGCGACGCTCCCGGTCTCGCGCCTGCGCTGGCTCGCCGCGCCGCCCATCCTGCTGGGCCTCTGGCTCGCGGCCCTGCCGGATCGCTACGACCTCTACGTCGACCGGCAGGGCGGCGGCGCTGCGGTGCGCGGACCGGACGGCCGCCTCGCGGCGCTGGGCAGCCCCTCGGGGTTCGTGTTGGAGCAGTGGCTGAAGGCGGACGGCGATGGGCGGCGCCCCGGCGCGCTGGCCGCCCCGACCGGCGGCGGGCATTGCGACCGGCTCGGATGCACCGCGCGCCTGCCGGACGGACGGGCGGTCGCGCTGATCCGGGACCGGCGCGCCTTCGCCGAGGATTGCCCCCGCGCCGCGGTGCTGATCACCGGCCTCACGGCGCCCCCGACCTGCACGGGCCCGTTCGTCATCGACCGAAAGATTTTGTCAGAACGCGGCGCCGTGGCCCTCAGGGCCGAGGCCGCGGGGTTCACCGCGCGCTATGCCCGCAGCCTCGACCGGGGCCTGCCGTGGCGACTGCGCCCGGATCCGCGGCCGACGCCGCAGCGGCCGATGACCGCCGCGGCGGACAGCAGCCGCGCGGATGACTCTGTCGCGCCCACCGACGCTGACCGGGCGGGCGCCGGAAGCGGGCCCGGCGACGCGCCGGCCGCGCCGCTTCAGTAGCGGCGGACGAGACTCACGAGACGGCCCTGGATCTGGACCCGATCCGGCCCGAGGACTCGGGTCTCGTAGGCCGGATTGGCAGCCTCGAGCGCGATGGAGGAGCCGCGGCGGCGCAGGCGCTTGAGGGTCGCCTCCTCGTCGTCGATCAGGGCCACGATGATGTCGCCGGTATTGGCGGTGTCCTGCTTGCGGATCACCACCAGATCGCCGTCGAGGATGCCGGCCTCGACCATCGAGTCGCCGCGCACCTCCAGGGCATAGTGTTCGCCGCCGGCCAGGAAGTCCGGCGACAGGGTGATGGCGTGGCTCTGGTTCTGGATCGCCGAGACCGGCGTACCGGCCGCGATCCGGCCCATGACGGGGATCGAGATGGCCCGGCCGGATTCGTCGATCATCCGGGCATTGGCGGGGAGCGGCGCCTGCTTGGACTTGCCGCCTTCCACCACGCTCGGGGTGAAGCGGCGCGGCTCGGCGGCGGGGGGCTGGACCGGAGCCGCCTGGGTCAGGCTCTCGGGAATGCGGATCACCTCGATGGCCCGCGCCCGATTCGGGAGGCGCCGGAGGAAGCCACGCTCCTCCAAGGCGGTGATCAGCCGGTGGATGCCCGACTTCGACTTCAGGTCGAGGGCGTACTTCATCTCGTCGAAGGACGGCGGGACGCCGCATTCCTGCATGCGGTTCTGGATGAAGCGCAGGAGGTCCAGCTGCTTGCGCGTGAGCATTGATGGGGCCTCGCGGCTTGTGGACCGCCTCGTGGCGGTCTCGGAAACAAATCACGAACACGTTAAACGTTCCGCAAGTGTTCCGCAAGAGAGTTATGGCCACGCTCGCGTCGCCGCGGGCGCATCCGGGCCAGAAACGCATTGACGGCGCAAGCGGAGCCGTTTCAATGCACACCGCCGCCCGCCGGAGGGGAAGAAGCCGGGGCGCGGCCGGGATCAGGCTGGGATGACGAGGATGCGACGACCCGCAGCTCTGCTGCCCCTCGGCCTGATCGCCCTAGGTCTTGCGCTCGCAGGGTGCACCACCGGGTTCTCCTACATCTCGCGGAACTACGTCGCGCTGACCCCTCAGGTGGTGACGATCGGCTGCAAGGAACCCTACGAGGTCTACGACAACCGGCAACTGCGCCGGATGCTGATCGTCTCGAACACCCTGCGCGAGTATGCCGGCTGCAACCTGAGTGAGGCGCGGATCGACCCCGAGCCGGGAGCGACCCGGGTGACGCGCTTCCGCACCGCCGCCCGCGCCTATCTCGACGAGACCGTGCGGGAGGAGTGCCGGATCACCGGCGAGACCGTGTTCGACGCGCTGAAGTCCGAATTCGCCTACGCGTGCGACGGGCCGGTCGAGAAGCGCGGCACGGTGGTCCCGCGGTTGCCGGGCCGCAATCCGGGCCTGATCCAGCGCTGATCCGGCTCAGGTCCCCGGTTTCGGAAAGGTGCGCTCGGCCGCGTCGCCAGCCGCCGCCAGCAGGGCCCGGGCGAAGGCGCGGGCCTCGGCCCGGTCCAGGATGATCGCGGCGGTGACGGGGCCGCCCCCGAGATCGGACAGCGCGAGTTCCAGGCGCACCCCGTCGGGCACGGCGCTCGCCTGCAGACTCCAGCCACCGCCCCGATCCGCGCTCTCCGCCATGGCCCTCTCCTCCCGCACGTTCCGGGAAAACGCCGCAGCCGCGCGCCGGAACTGCCCGCACCCGGGACTGTTCCCGAGCCGTGCCCAGCGCTTCCCTGCCTCGCCTGTCCGCGTTCCTCAAGGCCGCCGGCCCTGGACTGGTGGTGATGCTCGCCGATACGGATGTCGGGAGCCTGATCACCGCGGCCCAGAGCGGCGCGCGCTGGGGCTACTCGCTGTTGCTCCTCCAGATCCTGCTGGTGCCGATCCTCTACGTCGTCCAGGAACTGACGGTCCGGCTGGGGACCGCTACCGGCCGCGGCCACGGAGAGCTGATCCGGGCGCATTACGGTCCGGCCTGGGCCTGGATCTCCTACGGCGGCCTCGTGGTCGCCGGGGTCGGCGCCATCGTCACGGAATTCTCCGGCATCGCCGGGATCGGCGACCTGTTCGGCGTGCCGCGCCTCGTCAGCCTGGGGCTGCCGGCCGCTCTGCTGCTCGGTCTGGTGTTCACCGGGAGCTACCGGCGCGTCGAGGCGGTGGCGATCGCGGTGGGCCTGTTCGAACTGGTCTTCATCGGCCTCGCCGTCGCGGCACGGCCGGACGCGGGGGAGATCGTCGCCTCCTTCGGGCACATGCCGCTGGGCGACGGGCGGTACCGGGTGCTGATCGCCGCCAATATCGGCGCGGTGATCATGCCGTGGATGATCTTCTACCAGCAATCGGCGATCGTCGACAAAGGCCTCGGATGGGCGCACGCCAGGCGCCTGCGGCTCGACACCCTCGCGGGCGCGGTGATCTCGCAAGGCGTGATGGGGGCGATCCTGATCGCGGCCGCGGCCACGATCGGCAAGGCCGGGCGGGGCAGCGAGGCCGGTCTGGAGACGGTCGGCGACCTCGCGGGGGCCTTCACGCCGGCGCTGGGTCCGTGGCTTGGACAGGTGGTGTTCGGGGTGGGCATCATCGCGGCCGCCTTCGTGGCGCTGAACGTCGTGGCCCTGGCGCTGGCCTGGGGCTTCGGCGACGTGACCGGCAAGCCCCATTCCCTGGAGCAGTCCCCCCGGGAGGCGCCGGCCTTCTATGGCGCCTTCGCGCTCGTGGTCGCCGCGGGGGCGGTCGCCGTCCAGCTCGTGCCGAATCTCGTGGCGCTCAACATCGCCGTAGAGGTGATGAACGCGCTGCTCCTGCCGCTGGCGCTCGGCCTGCTGATCCTGCTGGCCACCCGCGCCCTGCCGGAGGGGCAACGCGTGGACGGGGCCTACAAGTGGGTGGTCTACACCATCTCCGGGGTGACCGTCGCGTTCGCGCTGGTCGGCGTGCTCGACGGGATCGGCCTGCTCTGAGCCGATTGACGCGGACGGCGCGATGATGTCTCCCGCGGGCTCCGATCAGGTGGAGTTCGAACATGCAAGAGATCTGGTTCCGCACGGGCGAAGCCACGGTGCTGGCGGCGGAGGGCCAGTACACCGACGCGATGCCGGAGGTGCTGATCGGCTCGGTGCGCGGGCCCGTGGGCCAGGCCTTCGCGTCGATGATGGGGCAGGTGCAGGGCCACACCCGGATGTTCGTGGTGCGCGACCTCAATCAGCTGGTGCGCCCGGCCACGATGATGACCACCAAGGCCACCATCCACACGGCCGAGTACGTCGAACTGCTCGGCGGCGTGGTCCAGGCGGCCACCGGCGATGCGATCGTCGATTGCATCATCGAGGGCGTGCTGCCGCGGGACGGGCTCGACGAGCTCTGCATGATCATCATGATCTGGCTCGACCCGCGCTGCGCCGAGGACGACAGCCTCGACCAGAAGGACCTCTACCGGACCAACTACGAGGCGACGAAGCTCGCCATCGCCCGCGCCCTCAAGGGCGAGCCGACCGTGGACGAGCTGATCGCCAACCGGAAGACCGTGAAGCACTACGCGCTCGAGGACGTGATCGAGTATTGAACGGCGCGCCGCGGCGCTCGGCGGGGGACGCCGCCCCGTCGTCGCGCGCGGCGATGCGGGACGGCGACGATCGGCGTGGGCCGTCCAGGCCGCGTCGACGGGCCCGCCGGTCGGGCGCCTAGCCCGGCGGAATCCGGCCCACCGAGCACAGGGTGCGCATCGTGGTGCTGCCCGGGTCCGTGTAGCAGGAGGCCGACCAGCCGTTCTGCTGGATGAACGACTTGCGCCGCTCCGACAGCGAGGTCCGGTAGGCGTTCGCGATGATCGGCTCGACGGTCGCGGCGGCCTCGCCGGTCAGGATCTCGGAGGCCATCGAGAGGTCGCGGAAGAAGGTCGGCGAGGGGGACGGCTCGGCGGAGGTCGCCTGCACGATCGGCTCGGCCCGGCAGGTCACGTCGAGCTTGATCGGGCCGGCCACGCGGATGTCGATGCTCGGGCCCGCGCGCTTGCCGACCTTGCCGCCGATGGCGCCCGCGATCTGGCGGGCGAGGTCGTCGCAGGTATCGGCCCCGGCTGGGAGCGCCAGCAGCGCCAGGAGCGGCAGGCCCGCGAGGGCGGCGAGGACGAGGCGCTGGACGGCGAAGCTTGACATGGGCGCACTCTACGCGGGGCGCCAAGCCTGTCGAGGGGTCAGGCCCGCATCTCGGCGAAGCTCGCCAGCCAATTCGGGGCGACGCGCATGCCCGAGGGCACCTCCGCCCCCGGGGGCGGCCGGCGCACGCAATCCTTGAGATAGGCCAGGGACGCGCCCAGCACCGTGTCGGAGAAGGGCTTGGCGATCACCGCGGTGGCGCCCTCCATGTCCTCGGGGATCGCGCGGGCGTTGGCGGTCATGAACGCGGCCGTGATGCCGCCGAGGTCGCGCACGGCATGCGCCACGTCGATGCCCGAGGAGCCGTCGCCGAGGCGCAGATCGATCAGCACCAGTTCGGGCCTGGTCTCGGGGATCAGCGCGATGGCCTCGCGGGCGGTCACGGCCGTCCCCACGACGCGGTGGCCCGCCTCCTCCAGCATCATCTCGATCTGCATCAGGATGAGGGCCTCGTCCTCGACCACGAGGATGCGCAGCGGCTCGCTCACGATGCCTCCAGACTGCCGGCCATCTCGCGCGGCAAGCGGACGTTGACGACGGTCCCCGGATCGTTGGCCTGCCAGGCGATGCTGGCGCTCAGCTGGCGGCACAGGGTGCCGATCAGCCGTTTGCCGAAGGAGCGGTGCTCCATCACTTGGACGGGCATGCCGACGCCGTCATCGGCGATCCGGATGGTGAAGTACGTGTCGTCCGGCGCCACCGTCACGGAGAGACGGCCGGCGCGGTCGTCCGGAAAGGCGTGCTTGAGGGCGTTGGTGATCAGCTCGTTCATCATCAGCGCCACCGGGGGTGCCTTGCTCACCGGGATCTCCACCGCCTCCAGGTCCAGGTGCAGGCGGATGCGGTCGGTACCCGAGCCGCGGACCAGATCGGTGGCGAGGTCGCGGGCGAACTCGGCCACGTCGAACCGCTCGACGTTGTTGGACTGATAGAGCCGGCGGTGGACCGTGCCCAGGGCCTCCACCCGGGTCAGCATGGCCTCCATGGCGGTGCGGGCGGCGGGATCGGTGATCGCCCGGGTCTGCATGGACAGGAGCGCCGCAATCATCTGGAGGTTGTTCTTGACCCGGTGATCGACCTCGTGGACCAGCATGGTCTGCGTGGCCAGGGCCTCGGTCAGGTCGCGGGTCCGGCGGGCGACCTCGGCCTCGAAGTGATCCTTCTCCTGCTGCACCCGCAGGTGCGCGTCGATGCGGTCGGTGACGTCGAGCTGCGAGGCGAAGAAGAACAGCACCTCGCCGGCCTCGTTGACAACGGGGCTGAGATACAGCGCGTTCCAGAACGGCGTCCCGTCCTTCTGGTAGTTCAGCACGTCGATCGCGATGTCGGTCCGCGCCTCGACCGCCTCGCGGATCAGCGCCACGGACCCGCGGTCGGTGTGCTCCCCCTGGAGGAAGCGGCAGTTGCGGCCGAGCACCTCGCTGCGGTCGTAGCCGGACATCCGCAGGAAGGCGTCGTTGGCGAAGACGATCGGGTTGTCGTGCAGGCGCGGATTGGTGATGATCATCGCCATACGGGTCGCGCGGACCGCGGCGGCGAACGGATCGCCCTTGCCCTGCTCGGCGTCGAGCCGGTCCGTCTGATGCCAAGCGTCGGGCTGTTCCATCGAACCTGCTCTTCCGTGCCCGGCGTTCGTCACCTCCGGAAATCGGCTTGTGGTTGCGCTTACGTGATTGGCAACTCCAACGACCGATTCACGGAATGGGTTCAGGGGCAATCGGCTTGACGGCTCGTTTTCGGTTGACAGAACGCCGCAGCGCGTGCGGCGCCGGCCCTGACGCGAGGCCCGTCGGGCCCGGGGCGAACGCCCCCGGACAGGACTCCGGAACGGCTCTTCCCGAGCCCCGCCGGCTCAGTGGAAATCCCGGCTGGGATACAGGCGCCGATCCGGGGGAACGCCGAAATCAGTGGTCTCGGGGGGCAGCTTCATCCCGGCGGCGCGCAGGTCGCGCAGCGCGTCGGTCAGATCGCGGAACCCCTCGGCCACGAGATGGACCACCCCCTCCGCCCGCTGGATCCGGCCGCGCACGGCCAGGAACCGGGCCTGCATGGCGGCCCGGCGGTTGGCCTCGAACGTGGTTTTCCAGACGATCACGTTGGCGATGCCGGTCTCGTCCTCCAGGGTCAGGAAGACCACGCCCTTGGCGGTCCCCGGCCGCTGGCGGATCAGCACGAGCCCCGCCACCGTGACCCGGGCGCCCTGGGGCAGGGCGGGATCGAGATGCGCCCGGGCCGGGATCGCGCCGATCCGGGCGAGGCGCCCCCGGAAGAAGGCGACCGGGTGCCCCTGCAGCGACAGGCCGGTGGCGGCGTAATCCTCGGCCACCGCCTCGGACGCAGCCAGGGTCGGCAGATCCACCGCCGGCTCGTGCCGGAACAGCCCGTCATCGGCGTGCCACGCGAAGAGCGGCAGGGGCGCGTCGAGGAGATGGGCCCGGCGCGCGCTCGCATCCGCCCTGGCGGCCTTGCGCGCCGAGGTCCCCTCCAGGGTCCGGACCATCCACAGGGCGGCCCGCCGGTCGAGGCCGAGGGAGCGGAACGCGTCGGCCTCGGCCAGGCGCTCCAGGGCGTTGCGGGGGAGGGCGAGGGACGCCTGCAGGCCCTCGATGCTGCCATAGCCGTTGGCCCGCAGCCGCACGAGCCGGCGCATCGCGGCCTCGGGCAGGCCCCGCACCTGCCGCAGGCCGATCCGCACGGCGTGCAAGGCGGGATCCCCGGCCGGCTCCAGGGTGCAGTCCCAGTCGCTGGCGTTGACGCAGACGCCCCGCACCTCGACCCCGTGGGCGCGGGCGTCGCGCACGAGCTGGGCCGGCTGGTAGAAGCCCATGGGCTGGGCGTTGAGGATCGCGGCCAGGAAGACGTCGGGGTGCCGGCACTTCATCCAGGCCGAGGCGTAGACGAGGAGCGCGAAGCTCGCCGCGTGGCTCTCCGGGAAGCCGTAGGTGGAGAAACCCCGGATCTGCGCGAAGCAGCGCTCGGCGAAGTCCTGCGGGTAGCCCCGGCGGGTCATGCCGCCGACGAACTTCTCCACGAAGCCGCCGATCGAGCCGACATGGCGGAAGGTCGCCATCGCCCGGCGCAGGCCGTCGGCCTCCGCCGGGGTGAAGCCCGCCGCCGTGATGGCGATCTGCATGGCGTGCTCCTGGAAGAGCGGCACCCCGTAGGTCCTCTGCAGGACCTCCTTGAGTTCGTCGGCCGGGCCGTGGTCCGAATGCGGGGCGGGGTAGTCAACCGGCTCCACCCCCGACCTCCGCCGCAGGTACGGGTGGACCATGTCGCCCTGGATCGGGCCGGGGCGCACGATCGCCACCTGCACCACGAGGTCGTAGAATTCCTTCGGCTTGAGGCGGGGCAGCATCGACATCTGCGCTCGGCTCTCGACCTGGAACACGCCGACGGAATCGGCCTTCGCCAGCATCGCGTAGGTGGCCGGGTCCTCCTGGGGCAGGTCGGCCAGGGTCTCGTAGGTGACGCCGTGGTCCCGTTCCAGGAAATCGAGGCCGCGCTTGAGGCAGGTCAGCATGCCGAGCGCCAGGACGTCGACCTTCATCAGGCCGATCGCGTCGATGTCGTCCTTGTCCCACTCGATGAAGGTGCGGTCCGCCATGGCGCCGTTGCCCACCGGCACGGTCTCGTCGAGGCGCCCGCGGGTGAGCACGAAGCCGCCGACATGCTGCGACAGGTGGCGGGGGAAGCCGATCAGCTGGTGGGCGAGGTCCAAGGCCTGCCGGATTGCGGGGTTGTCCGGATCGAGGCCGGCCTCGCGCACGTGCTGGTCCGGCATGCCGGTGCCCCACGAGCCCCAGACCGTGTCGGCGATCGCCGCGGTCACGTCCTCGGTCAGCCCGAGGACCTTGCCGACCTCGCGGATCGCCATGCGCGGGCGGTAGTGGATCACCGTGGCGCAGAGGGCGGCTCGCTCCCGGCCGTAGCGGGCGTAGAGGTGCTGGATCACCTCCTCGCGGCGCTCGTGCTCGAAATCGACGTCGATGTCGGGGGGCTCGCCCCGGTTCTCCGAGATGAAGCGGGCGAAGAGCAGCCGGTGCTTGGACGGGTCCACCGCGGTGATGCCGAGGCAGAAGCACACGGCGGAATTGGCCGCCGAGCCGCGGCCCTGGCAGAGGATGCCCTTGCCGCGGGCGAACTCGACCACGTCGAACAGGGTCAGGAAGTAGCGGGCGTAATCCATCTTGGCGATGAGCCGCAGCTCCTCGCGGAGCGTCGCCGCGACGGCGGCCGGGATGTCGCCGGCGTAGCGCCAGCGCGCCCGCTCGAAGGTTTTCTCCTCCAAGTATTCCTGCGGCGTGCGCCCGGGGGGCACCGGCTCCTCCGGATACTCGTAGTGAAGCTGCGCGAGGCTGAACTCGCAGGCCTGCGCGATCTCGCCGGTGCGGGCGAGGGCTTCCGGATGGTCGGCGAACAGCCGCGCCATCTCGGCGGGGGGCTTGAGGTGGCGCTCGGCATTGGCCTCCAGCCGGTAACCGGCCTCGCCGATCCGGCACCCCGCGCGGATGCACGCCACCACGTCCTGGAGCGGGCGCCGCTCGGGATGGTGGTAGAGCGCGTCCGAGACCGCGACCATCGGGGCGCCGACGGCCGCGCCCAGCTCGGCGAGCAGCCCGAGGCGCCGCCGCTCTTCGCCGCGCCGCGCATGGCAGGCCCCGAGGAAGGTCCGGCCGGGGGCCGCGGCGGCGAGCGCCTCCAGCCGCGCCCGGAACCCCTCCGACAGGCGCCGGGCCGGGGGCATGGCGATGAATATCTGCCCCTCTGCGGCGTCCAGCATCTCCGCGAAGGAGAAGCGGCACGCGCCCTTCCGCACGCGCCGGTTGCCCAAGGTGAGCAGCCGGCAGAGGCGGCCCCAGGCCGCCCGGTCCATCGGGTAGGTGACGGCCTCGAACCCCTCCTCGGTGACGAGGCGCACCCCCGGCAGGATCCGGATCGCCGTGCCCTCCGGTTCGAGTGCCCGCGCCGCCGCGTGCGCCCGCACCACGCCGGCCACGCTGTTGCGGTCGGCGATGCCGATCGCCGCGAGACCGTAGGCGTTGGCCTGCACGACGTATTCCTGCGGGTGCGACGCGCCGTGCAGGAAGGAGAAGTTCGTGGTGACGGCGAGCTCGGCGTAGTCGGGTCCGGGGCCGCTCACGCGAACAGCCCGTGGACGTACCACGCGGCCGGGCGGTCGGGCCCGTGCGGCCCGTCGCGGTAGAGCCAGAGCCGGTGCCCGGCCTCGCACTCGACCCGGTAATAATCGCGCTCCGCGCCGGGCTCGCGCCACCATTCGGCGGCGATCCGCTCCGGCCCCTCGGCATGGGCGACGCGATGCACCTGGGCGCGCCAGCTGAAGCGCCGGGGCGGCCCCTCGGGCACGGTGGAGAGCACGTCGAGGGCGGCCTCGCCCCGGGGGAACAGCACCAGGGGCCGGGGCGGGAGGTGGTCGGGCCAGGGTGGGGTGACCGGGTACGCGACCGGGGACGCGCTGGCACGAGCCCTCCCTCGCTTCCCTGCGGGGGAGGGAGGGAGGTACGCCGGCGCCCGGCCACCGGCCATGTCCGGCGGTGATCCCTGTCCCGGGTCTGCCATCCAGGGGCAGCTCCGGTCAGCCCGCTCCGGAAGATGGCTCGCCTCCGGCTCCAGGCGCAGCAGCACCCGCCCGAGGCGCTGCGCCAAGGCGTCGGCCAGGATCCCGACCCCGTCCCCCGCGGTCGCGGTGCCGAGATCCGTCTGGCGGGCCGGCATGGCCCCGCTCACCGTGACGGTGAGCGCCACCGTCTCGAAGCCGAACCCGGCATCGAGGCCGGACCCCAGCCTGTCGAGGCGCAAAGAGACCAGGGCGGCGACGCGCTCGGGGCAGCGCTCGGGACGCGACAGGCCGAGATCGAGGGGGCGCACCGCCCCGTCGACCCGGTGGAGGGCGAGCCGCAGGGCACAGGCGCCGAGCCCGTCCCGCTCCAGACGCGGCGCGATCTCCGCCATCAGGTCCCGGGCGGTCCGGACGATGTCCGACTGCCGCCCGATCGGGTCGAGGAAGCCGCGGGCGGCGGCATACTCGGCCTCGTCCGACAGGGGCGCCAGGGGTTCGGGCCGGCGGGCCAGGGCCTGATCGAGGCGCAGCAGCAGCGCCTCGCCGAAGCGGCGGGCGAGGGGGGCCCGCGGCAGGGCGTCGAGTTCGCCGACCCGGCGCAAGCCGAGCCGCCGCAGGCCCGCGGCCATGTCGGGATCGAGGCGCAGGGCCTCCAGGGGTAGCCCCCGCAGGGCCTCCGCGGACCCGCCCGGTGCCACGACGGTCCGGTCGGCCTCGCCGTGGCGGGCCAGGGCGAAGGCGGCACCGGGCGTGTCGGCCAGGGCGATCCGGGCCGAAATGCCCCCCCGCGCGAGCCGGGCCGCCAAGTCCGCGACGAGGTTCGTCTCGCCGCCGCGCAGGTGGCTCGCCCCGTCGACGTCGATGTATAGCCCGTCCGCCGCCTCGGCCGGACCGAACGGCGCCACGAGGGGCGCGTAGCCCGAGGCCCAGCGGCAGAGCCGGAGCAGGGCCTCCCGGTCGGCCATCGGGTCGGCGGGGTAGACTTGGAGCGGCACGCCGATCCGCGCCCGGACCCGGCCGAGGGGCTCGCCGGGGTTCAGGCCCAGGGCGCGGGCCTCCGGGTCGAGGGCCAGGAGCCGCAGGCCGCCGGGACCCTCGGCCGCCACCGCGAGCGGTCCGCCCTCAGGCGCGAGACCGGCCCGCCGCAGACGCGTCACCGGCCAGTGACTCAGGCAGATGCAGACGATGCGCGGCATGGTCCCACTCCAGAAGCCAGTCTCCGCCCCGCCCGTTGCGGCAGCGTTCGAGCCGCGCCCGCCAGCGCGGCCTGTCGAGGGTTCCGAACCGGTCCCGCGCCGCCGGGGCCGCGGCGATCCGCCAGCGGGTGGCGGCCCCGTTGGGCAACCCGCACGCGGCCGGCCGCAGGATCAGCAGCAGCGGCGGCGCCGGCCCCTCCGCGGCGAGTTGCAGGCGTCGGCCCGGCTTCAGCGGCAGGCCCTCCCGCAGGAGGCCGATCAGCACCGCGAGGCTGCCCGCATGCAGGGCCGCCTCCAGCGCGCGGAACACCTCCGCGTCGCTGCCGGCCTCCAGCAGCACCAGCCGTGTGGGATCGAGGCCGAGGCCCGCGAGGCCGTGTCCGTAGGGCAGGGGCTGGCCGGGCGCGGCGGCGATCAGCGCCGCCTCGGATGCCCGTGCGAGCTGGCGGGCGCAGAGCGCCAGGGCGAAGCCGAGGGCGGCGATCATGTCCACGGGGGTGGCCGGGGCGATCTCGTGGGGCGGCCCGAGGGCGAGACCGCCGCCCGGCAGATGTTGGTCGAGGGCCGCGAGCCCCAGCGGCAGGACAGGCCGCAGGCCCCGGCTGCTGGCCGGCGGCGCAAGGCGCGCCCGCAGGGCGTCCAGCCGAGCCCGGGGATCGCCGCGCGCGGATGCCCGCTCGGTGTCGTCCGCTGGGTCCAGCCCCATCTTCGTCGGCTCCGGTCATGCCGGACGATAGGAACATAACAGGAACACGCACAAACGGTTTCGCCGAGGTCCCGGAATCGCGCGTTGGCGCAGCGGCTTGGCCTGTGGATGGTTGTGGACGCGTGTGGAATCGGGCGGCGCCTCCGGTCCCCACGGCCACGGTTGACCGCGCTCGCGGGGCGAGACCAATGTCGCGGCGCCGCGTGCGTGACGCGGCGGATATGGACCGCGCATGCGCCCAGCCCTCACCCTGACGATCCTGATCGCCCTCTCGGGGACGGCGCTCGCCCAGCAGCCGGAAAGTCCGGGGATTGCGGCTCCGGCGCCGTCCGCCGCGCCGCGGCCGGCGCCGGCCCGGCCACGGCGCCCGCAACCGCCGAGCCAGCCGATCATGGTCTACGACGCGCGCATCGAGGCGGGCGACCTGCGGATCTCAGGCTCCGTGCGCAAGCCCGGCGCGATCGTGGTGCTGGACGAGGACATCTCGATCCAGGCCGACCGGCGCGGGCGGTTCACCTTCCGGCTGCCGTACCGGCCCTCCACCTGCGTGGTGACGCTGAAAGCGGAGCCGGACGAGCGCGAGGCGGTGGTGGCGAACTGCGCCCCCGAGGGGCCTCCGGGTCCACCCGGACCGCAGGGGGCCGGGGGGCCGCCCGGGGAGCCAGGTGCCAAGGGGGACCAGGGATCGAAGGGGGACCAGGGACCGCAGGGGGATACAGGAGCGAAGGGGGATGCGGGCCCTCGGGGCGAGGCCGGTCCGAGAGGGGAGACGGGTCCGAAGGGGGAGGCCGGCCCGCAGGGGCCAGCCGGCTCTCAGGGTGCCCCGGGCCCGAAGGGCGAGGCGGGCCCCGCGGGCCTTCAGGGCGCCCCGGGCCCGCGGGGCGGGGTTGGGCCTCAGGGCATGCCGGGACCGAAGGGGGAGGCCGGGGCCTCCTTGCGGCCGGTGCGCAGGTCCGACTGCGCGGGCGGCTGCGCCATCACCTGCGAGGCCGGGGAGATGCTGGTCACCGCCCGCTGCCTCAAGGCCGGCACGCCGGTCTACGAGGGGGAGGGCGCCGGCTGCCCGGCGGAGGCGGCCGGGATCGTCGGGTTCTGCACGCGGCCCTGAGGGCGGCCCCTCAGCCGCCGGTCTCGCGCAGCCAATCGAGCATCCCGGCGGCGGCCGCCCGGCCGCCCGCGAACGCGCCCTGGAGCAGGTAGCCGCCGGTGGGAGCCTCCCAGTCCAGCATCTCGCCGGCCAGGAACAGGCCGGGACGGGTGCGCAGCATCGCGCGTCCGTCGAGGGCGTCGAGCCGGACCCCACCCGCCGTCGAGATCGCCCGCTCGATCGGAGCGGAGGCCGTGAGGGTCAGCGGCGCGGCCTTGATCAGACCGGCCAGCGCCGCGGGATCCGTCGGGAGGACGCCGGCCGCCTCGCGCAGGAGGCCCGCCGCCACGGGGGAGAGCCCCGCGGCCTTGCGCAGCCGGGTCGCCGTCGAATCGCCGGGCCGGCCGCCGGACAGGCGGCGGGCGAGGGCGTCCCGGGTCAGATCGGGGCGCAGGTCCGCGATCAGCCGCGCGCTGCCGCGGGCGGCGATCGCGTCCCGCAGGACGCGCGAGAGGGCGTAGACCGCACCGCCCTCGATGCCGGAGTCCGTGATCACCGCCTCACCGCGCACCGTCGTTCCCGCGCAGGCGAGCGCCACCCGCTTCAGCGGCGCGCCGGAAAAGCGCTCCCGGAACCGATCGGACCACGCCGCCGCGAACCCGCCATTGGCGGGTTCCAGGGGCGTCACCGCCACGCCGAGCCCTTCGAGGAGTGGCACCCAGCGCCCGTCCGAGCCGAGCCTCGGCCAGCTCGCCCCGCCGAGCGCCAGCAGGGTCGCGCGCGGTCGGATCGCGTGCGGGCCGTCCGGGGTCTCGAAGTGCAGCGCGTCGCCGAGGGCCGTGAGCCGGTAGCGGGTGCGGATCCGGACGCCGAGGCGGTCGAGCCGGGCGAGCCAAGCCCGCAGCAGCGGCGAGGCCTTGAAGCTCTGCGGGAAGACGCGCCCGCTCGATCCGACGAAGGTCGGCTCCCCCAGATCCGCGCACCAGGCCCGCAGCGCGTCGGGCGGGAAGGCCGTGATGGCGGCGTCGAGACAACCGTGCGGGTGGTAGCGGGCGAGGAACTCGGCCCGCTCCTCGCTGTGGGTGATGTTGAGCCCGCCCCGCCCGGCGATCAGCAGCTTGCGGGCGACGGAGGGCATCCGCTCGTAGACCGTAACCCCGCGCCCGGCCTCGGCCAGCACCTCGGCGGCCGCGAGCCCGGCGGGGCCGCCGCCCACGATGGCCAACTCATCCCTGTCATCCGGCATCCGCCGGGAGAGCGACAGGCCGGCGCCGTCTGTCAAGGGCGAAGGCCGGATCGGCGCCGGGCACCATGGGCTGTCCTCCGGCGTTGCGCTAAGGACCGCCCGTGCCCGAACGCAGGGCCGCTCCGATCCCGGCCCCCGCGGATATCGGCGGCCCGGCAGGCGTCCGCGGTCCAAGCGCGCACCTCCCCAAGCCGCCCCAAGCCCCGTCCGTCCCGGATGCTCGGCAGGCACGGCCCGGATCAAAGGCTCCCCGACACGTGGCCAATCCCGTCGCCAGTCCCGTCGCCACTCCCGTCGCCCTCACCGAGATCCAGGCGCCGGCCAAGACGCAGCCGGGCGCCCCGCAGACCCGCCTCAGCGACAGCGAGATCCGCTCCATCGTCTTCGGGTTGATGACCGCGATGCTGCTCGCGGCCCTCGACCAGACCATCGTGGCGACCGCCATGCCGACGATCGGTCTCGACCTCGGCGACGCCGCCAACCTCCCCTGGATCGTCACCGCCTACCTGCTGGCCTCCACGGCGGTGACCCCGCTCTACGGAAAGCTGAGCGACATCCACGGCCGGCGGATCATGCTGCTGATCGCCATCGCGACCTTCGTGGTCGGGTCGCTCGCCTGCGCGCTCGCCCCCACGATGGTGACGCTGGCGCTCGCCCGGGGCCTCCAGGGCATCGGCGGCGGCGGGCTGATCGCCCTCGCGCAGACCATCCTGGCCGACATCATGGCGCCCAAGGAGCGGGCGCGCTACCAAGTGGTGATCGCGGGCGTGTTCGTGGCCGCCTCGGTGGCGGGACCGCTGCTCGGGGGCTTCTTCGCCCAGCACCTGCACTGGTCGCTGATCTTCTGGATCAACCTGCCGGTCGGCATCCTGGCCTTCGCGCTGACCAACGCCAACCTCAAGCGCCTGCCGCGCCACGACCGCCAGCACCGGCTGGACTGGCCCGGGGCCGCCCTGATGGTCTCGGGCTCGATCGCCCTGCTGCTGGCCCTGAGCTGGGGCGGCGTGCGCTACCCGTGGAGTTCCGCGCCGGTCCTGGGCCTCCTCGCCCTGGCGGCGTTGCTGGGGGCCGGCTTCGCGGCGCGGCTCGCCACGGCGGCCGAGCCGCTGATCCCCACCGAGGTGCTCAGGAACCAAGTGGTCTACAGCGCGACGCTGGCCGCCTGCTTCGCCATGGGCACCTTCATCGGGCTGACCATCTACGTGCCGATCTTCCTCGAAGGGGTGATCGGCCTCTCGGCGAGCGAGTCCGGCGTGGCGCTCGTGCCGCTGATGATCGGGACCGTCACGGGCGCCACCCTGTCGGGCCGGTCGATGATCCATTTCCGGCACTACAAGCGCGTGCCGCTGGCGATGATGAGCGTCAGCCTCGCCTGCTGCGCCGTGATCGCCTGGCAGGGTCGGGCCCTGCCCTTCTGGCTGATGGAGCTGCTGTTCGCGCTGCTCTCGATGGGGATCGGGACGATCCTGCCGCTCTCCACCATCGCGATCCAGAACGCGGTGGCGCGGCCCCAGCTCGGGATCGCCACCGCCTCGATGAACTTCTTCCGGTCCCTCGGGGGGGCGCTGATCGTGGCGGCCTTCGGCACAATCGTGCTCGGCGGCGCAGCGGATGGCACGGGGGGTCACGACGTGGAGAGCCTGATCCGTGGCGCCGACCCGGCGCAGCTCGCCCTGACCTTCCGGTACGTGTTCGCGGCTGCCTGCCTGGGACTCCTGGCGGCCTTCGCATTCCTGGCGCTCATGGAGGAGCGCCCGCTCGGCGAGCGCAGTTCGCCCCGGATGGACGGCGGGACCCCGGACAAGCCGGCCTGAGGGTCACGGCCAGCCGATCCGCCGCGAGGGCCAGGAGTTCCAGTCCAGGGGAGCTTGGCCCCCGATGCGCCTCAGCCGTGCTGGCCGCAGCCGCAGCCCGGCTCATGCGCGCCGCCGGCCCAGCGCGAGGCTCGGATCACGCTGCAGAAGTTCTCCCGGCGGAAGCCCGGCTCCCTGTCGGCGATGACGTCGGCCTTCACGTTGCCGAAGGTGGTGCCCGGCTTGTGCCGGACGCCGTCGTAGAAGGCCTGGATGATATCCTCCTTGAAATCCGGCGTGCGGGGGAAGGCGGAGACGACCGCCTCGCGCTCGGCGGCCGAATACCGGCCGTAGGTCAGGCCGAGCACGTCCATCTCGACGCCGGCCGTGACCAGCGCCACCACCGGATGCATGTGGACCGGGATGCCGGGCGTGGTGTGGAGCGCGATGGCCGTCCAGACGATGTCGACATCCGCCACCGGCACGCCGTGCGCCGTCAGGAAGGCGCGGGCGGCGTCGGCGCCGTCCACCTCGAAGCGCTCCTCCGCGCTGCTGTGGTCCGGCATCAGGCCGAGGTCGTGGAACATGGCGCCCGCATAGAGCAGCTCGCGGTCGAAGGTCAGGCCGCGGTGCAGACCGGCCAGCGCGCCGAACTGATAGACGCGGCTCGAATGGTTGAAGAGCAGCGCGGTCTCGGTATCGCGGACGAATTCGGTGATCGCGCGGGCGAGCGAGCTGTCTGGAACGGCGACATCGGCGGGGAGGGGCATCGTGAAGCTCCTTGGCAATAACTGCCCTTCCGGGCTACGAGGCGCCCGGCCCGTCATCAATCGCCGTGTCACGACGATTTCTGCCAACATGCCGGCAACCCCGGCCACGGAGCCCGCATGGCCTCCCGATCAGTCGCGGTCCTCGCCCTGCCCGATGTCCAGCTCCTGGACGTGGCCGGCCCCCTCGACGTCTTCGCCGAGGCGAATGCGCAGAACGGCCAGGGCGGCCAGGGCGCCTACAGCTTGACGCTCGTCGGGACGGAGCCGGGCCCGATCACCACCTCCTCGGGCCGGCGCCTGATCGCCGATGTCGTGGCTCCCGGGGAGGCGGATGCGGATTTCGACACGCTCCTCGTCGCCGGCGCCCCCCGAATCCACGAGGCGGTGATCGGGGCCGACCTGCTCGCGTGGCTCAGCCGAACGGCGGCCCGGTGCCGGCGCTACGGCTCGGTCTGCAGCGGCGCCTTTTTGCTGGGGCAGGCCGGCCTCCTCGACGGCCGGCGGGTCACGACCCACTGGGCGGTGGCGGAGCAACTTGCCGCGCGCTACCCCGCGGCCCGGGTGGAGCCCGACGCGATCTGCCTGTTCGACGGGCCGCTCCGCACCGCGGCCGGCGTGACCGCGGGGCTCGACCTCGCGCTGGCCCTCGTGGAGGAGGATCTCGGCGCCGAGGTCGCCCGCCGGGTGGCGGCCCAGCTCGTCATGTTCTTCAAGCGCGGCGGCGGCCAGATGCAGTTCAGCCGCCGGGGCGTCAGCGCGCCCGCCGGTCGCTCGGCCCTGCAGGAGGTTCAGCGATGGGTCGCCGCCCATCCGGCCGAGGACCACGCCGTCGAGCGTCTCGCCGCCCGGACCGGGATGAGCCCCCGCCACTTCGCCCGCGTGTTCCGGGCCGAGACAGGGCTGACCCCGGCCGCCTATGTCGAGACCGTCCGGATCGAGGCGGTGCGGCACCTCCTGGAGACCGGAGCCGGCGCGCTGAAGCAGGTCGCAAGCGCCTGCGGGTTCCGGGACGCCGACACGCTCCGGCGCGCCTTCGAGCGACGGGTCGGCACGACGCCGGCGGAGTACCGGCGCCGGCACGCAGGCGGCTGAGATCCGCCCCGCCCGGGGCACCGCAGCCCTGCCCTTGATTCGCCCGGATCACCCCTTACCTCGGGGCCATCGGCTGCGGGCCCCTCTGGCGGGCGCTCCTCAGCGCCCGTGATGTCGGAGCCGATGCTTTCCTTCTGGAATCAGCATCAGGTCCCGCGCATGATGGACGTTCTCACCGTCGAATGGCTCGGCAAGCCGTTGTGGATGTGGCTCGGGTTCCACGTCCTGATCGCCTGCCTGCTCGCCTTCGATCTGGGCCTGCTCCATCGCGACAAGAACCACGAGATCGGCGTCCGGGAGAGCCTGGCTCTCACCGGCTTCTACCTGTCCCTCGGCCTCGCCTTCGGTGGCTGGGTCTGGTGGTACCTCGGACCTCAGGCCGGAGAAGAGTACGTCACCGGCCTCGTGGTCGAGAAGTCGCTGTCGATGGACAACGTCTTCGTCATCGCGATGATCCTCACGGCGCTCGGCATTCCCCGCGCCGCCCAGCACCGGGTCCTGCTCTGGGGCATCCTGGCGGCGGTCCTGCTGCGCGGCCTCATGATCGGGCTCGGGGCCGCCCTGGTGCATCAGGTGCACTGGGTGCTCTCGCTCTTCGCCGCCTTCCTGATCTACGCGGGCCTTAAGATCCTGCTCTCCGGCCACGAAGACGAGGGCGATTTCCAGAACAGCGCCGTGGTGCGCTGGTTCAAGACGACTTTCCGAGTCACGCCCGACCTGCACGGCCAGCGTTTCACCGTGCGCAAGACCGATTCGAAGACCGGCCGCGTCGCCCTGTACTTCACGCCGCTGGCGCTGGCCCTCGTGCTGGTGAACGGCGCCGACGTGATCTTCGCCGTTGACAGCGTGCCGGCGATCTTCGCGATCACCACCGACACGTTCGTGGTCTACACCTCCAACATCTTCGCGATCCTCGGCCTGCGCGCCCTCTACTTCGCGCTCGCCGCCATGGTCGATCGCTTCGCCTACCTCAAGACGGCGCTCGCCTTCATCCTGATCTTCATCGGCACCAAGATCGTGGTCGCCGACACGTTCGGGCTCGTGGTCGTCCCGCCGTGGGTGTCGCTGGTCGTCACCCTGACCCTGCTGGCGGCCGGCGTCGCCTACAGCCTGTGGCGGACCCGCACCGACGAATCCGCCGCGGCGCTTCCGGAACCCGGGCACCCGCACGAGGCCCGGGCCCACCGGGCCTGACCGGGCGAGCCCTCAGGCCGCCGGCAAGGCCGCGATCAGGTCGCGCAGCGTGGTGATGGTCGAGGCGTCGGCCACGCCGTCGACCCGTGCCTGCCGGAAGTGCCGCTGGAAGGCCGTCACCACGGCGTGGGTCCGGGCGTCGAACACGCCCTGGACCGGCAGGTCGTATCCGTAGAGGGTGAACATCGCCTGCAGAGCCTCCACGGGCTGGCCGGAATCGCCCTGCGCGAAGAAGCGGCCGTCGCGCAGGGGGACCGGCGGCACCCAGTGCCCCACGCCGGCCGCCGCGAGCCGCGCCCACGGGAAGGTCTCGCCCGGATCCTCCTTGCGCTCGGGCGCCACGTCGGAATGGGCCAGCACGCGCGCGGGGGGGATCGGCCAGCGGCCGAGGATGTCCCGCGCCAGCGCGGTCACCGCGGCGACCTGCGCCTCCGGATAGGGCGGCAGCCCGCCGGCATGGCCCGGATGGACGATCTCGATCCCGATCGAGCGCGAATTGACGTCGGCCTCACCCTTCCAGGCGCCCGCGCCCGCGTGCCAGGCCCGGCGGGCCTCCGGCACCATCTGGACGATGCCGCCATCCTCGAACACGAGGTAGTGGGCCGAGACCTCGCTCAGCGGGTCGCGCAGGCGGGCCAGGGCGGAAGCCCCGCTCTCCATGCCGGTGTAGTGCAGGATCATCATGTCGACGGGCCCGGCCCGGCGTGCGCCGTGGTTCGGCGAGGGCGCGACGCGTCGGGCGAGGGGGCTGTCGGCGACGAGGCTCACCGCAGCCCGCGCTCCAGCGCGATCCGGTCGTAGGCCGCGTTGATCGCGGCGAGCCGCCGCGTGGCGATGGCCACCGCCTCCGTGGGCAGGCCCCGGGCGAGGGCGCGGTCCGGGTGGTGCTCGGCGACCAGCGCACGGTGGCGCGCCTTCACGGCGGCGTCGTCCGCCTCGCGGTCCAGCCCGAGGACGCCGTAGGGATCGTCCGGCAGCCGAACGTGCCGGGCGGCGATGCGCCGGAACGCGGCCTCGTCGAAGCCGAAGATGCCCGAGACGGCGCGGAGGTAGCGCTCCTCGGCCTCGTGGAGCGCCCCGTCGGCCCCCGCGATCTGGAAGAGCCCGTCGAGCACGTCCTCGAGGAGCGCCGGCTCCTCGCCGAAGGTCGTGGCGAGCTGGTGCGCGTAGGCCTCGAAGCCGTTCGTTGTCTTCTTGGCGAGATCGAACAGCCGCTCGACGCCCGGCCACGCGGCGGGCTCGACCTGGACGACCCGGCCGAACGCCTCGACCTCGGAGGGCAGGACCACGCCGTCGGATTTGGCCATCTTGGCGGCGAGCGCCACGAGCCCGGTGGTGAACACGACGTCCCGGGGGGTCCGGCCGAAGGGCGCGCCGATCCGATCGAGCAGGAAATGGCCCGCGACGCCGCCGACGAGCGCCCCGAGCGGACCGCCGATCGCGAGGCCGAGACCGGCCCCGCCGATCTTGCCCCAGACGCCCTGAGCCTTGGTGACCGGGGCCGTCATGGGTCGGCCGAGCCCGGCGCAAATCGTCGACTCGCTGCGGTCATCGTGGGCGGCGTGCATCCGGCACCGGGGACGCGCCCGGCCAAGCGCCGGGATACCCGCTCCTCACGCCGCGAGGAAGGGGCCGGGACGCGCCCGGCCCCGCCTCAACCGCGGCTCAGCGGCAATAGATGTTGCCGTAGGCGTCGCGGTAGGTCCCGTAGGGGCAGCGCGGCGCGGTCGAGGCGCCCACGATCGCACCCCCGGCGCCGCCGATGGCGGCACCCGCCAGGGCGCCACCCGCGCGGCCCGTAGCCGCGGCGCCGATCGCCGCGCCGGTCAGAGCGCCGAGGCCCGCACCGCCCAGAGCCCGGTCTTCCGGGGTGTTGCAGGCGCCGAGCGAGAGGGCAGCGATGGTGGCGAGGGCGGCGGCCGTCAGCTTCTTCATGGGTCTCAGAACTCCCTTGTGCATCCCGTCCGGCCGGTGGCCGTGACCACGGCGGATCGCGCCGAGCTTAGCAAGAAGGCAATCGCGACCATACGGCTAAGGTTCCATCGCTCGCGCCCGGAGTTGCGCCGGGTTCCCGTCTCGCCCTATGCCACCGGCGAGAGGCGGCGCGCCGCGAGGCGCCGCCGCGGCACCATGTCCGAGGGTTCCATGTCCGTGGGTTCCATGTCCGAGGGTACCATGCCGACCGCCACCACGATCGTCCGCCGGGCCGCCGTGCGCGCCGACCGCGTCGCCGACACCGTGAGCCTCGACCACGCGGCCCGGAGCGCCGCCGCGGGATCCCTGGTCGCCGCGGGCGGCCTCGCCTTCGCGGTGGCGCTCACCAAGGCCGCGACCCTCGAGGACGGCGACGCCCTGCGCCTCGACGACGGCCGGCTCGTGACGGTGCGGGCGGCGGCGGAGGACCTTCTGGAGGTGCGCGCCGAGAACCCGGCCCGCCTGATGCGGCTGGCCTGGCAGCTCGGGGGCAGCCACGTGCCGGCCGAGATCGCCGCGGACGCGCTCTACGTCCCGGCGAACCCCGCCACGGCGGAGCTGATCCGCGGGCAGGGCTGCCTCGCGACTCCGGTCTCCCGCGCCTTCCGCCCCGAGCACGCCGCCCACGACCACAGCACCTGCGGGCACGATCACGGGCATCACGACGATCACGATCACGGCCATCATGGGCACGATCACGGTCACGCGCATGGCCACGAACATCCCGCGCACGACCACGCGCACGACCCGGGTCATGTGCATGGGCCCGGCTGCCGCCACGACCATTAGCGACCGAACCTTCGGAGCGGACTCCGCCCCGAAACGTCGACCAAGCCAGATCCCGAAGCGGCGCCCGATCGACACCCGATCGGGCGCCGCTTCCGTTTCGCGCCACGCCGCACGACCGGCACACGATCCCCGATCCGCCCGCACACAGCAGACTCGCCCAGATCGAAACACGTCCAAAATTGAAATCTATCGTCAATCCCTATTCTAATTTTGTAATTATACCAAATATACGACGAAGTTATTGAGCAAATATGCTTTGACTTATCTGTTGCAACGCGGCAACAGACGATCGAATGAGATGGATCTATGCCGGTTCCGGGAACTTGATCTTGGAACCGACCGACATGAAGCACGTCATCCCGTCCGTGGCCGCCCTCGCAGCCCTGATCACGGCCGCCTCGGCCGCAGATCTGCCTCGCCGTGCGCTACCGCCGGCACCGATACCGTTGCCGGTCTTCACTTGGACGGGGATTTACTTCGGCATCAACGCCGGATACATCAGTTCGACCCGAGACCGTGTCAACACGGCCGGCTCATACCGGGGGAGCAACGGCGCCCAGACCGGTTCGTACACGAGCACGTTCACGCAGCACCGGAACGGCTTCACCGGCGGCGGACAGGTCGGATACAATCACCAGTTCACGCCAGGCTCGGGCTTCGTCGTGGGTGCCGAGGCCGATATGGGCTATACGGATCTGCGCCGCACCTCGCGCTTCGACTTCGTCGGCGCGAACACCTACCGCCAGTCGGGCGACTTCCTCGGAACCGTGCGCGGGCGCGTCGGCTACGCCGTCGACCGCACGCTCTTCTACGGCACCGGCGGCTTCGCCTATGCGGGCGACACGTACCGCGCCGCCGTGTCCCAGACGGCCGCCGGACCCGCCTATTTCGGCAGCCGGGCGCGGCTCGATACCGGCTACGCCGTCGGCGGCGGCGTCGAGTATGCGCTTCCCACCGAGTCCGTCCTGAACGTCTTCCACGCCAGCGCGGTGACGGTGAAGGGCGAGGCCCTCTACTACGATCTCGGCAGCCGCACGATCCCGGTCCTGCCCGTGAGGGGCGGCGCCAGTATCTTTGCCACGCGCTTCCAGAACGAGGGCGTGCTCGGCCGCGTAGGCGTGAACTACAAGTTCGGCAGCTACTGAGCGCCCGCCCGTCGCCTTCGGCTGGCCATCCCCAGCCCGATCAGACTGGTCGTCCCGTCGAAGGCTGCCCCAGGAGACCTCTCCTGGGGCGTTCTACGTTCACGCGGCCGGACCGCGTCGTCGGGCGCCGCTTCAGAGCCTCTTCGGCACCGGCCGCCGGCAGAAGGCCCGCGCGTCCTCGCTGGACAGGGCGCCCTGCACCGCGAGACACTGGTCGAGGGTCAGCCCGATGCTGGCCGCGTAGGGCTCATTGGACGACATCGCCTCGCGGGCGAGGCCGGCCAGGTAGAGCAGGAAGGCACCGGCCGCCAGCACCAGGACCAGGAGAACGGCCCGGCTCACCATCGCGTCCGGCCGCCCGGCATCGCCACGGCCCTGTCCAGATCCACCCGCTGACACGCCGCCTTGCGCGGGTCGCGTGCTCCGCCGCGGGTCAAACCCGATGCGAGCCCCGTCGCGGGACCTGATGGGACCCGGTCCGCCCCTTGGTCCGCCCCCCACGCGGCGCGTCTCGGCCACCCGCGCCCGTAATCGCCTACAGCAGGCCCCAGAGGCCCGTGGCCACGCCGAAGGTGAGCGACAGCATGGACGCGGCCACCAGGGCACGGTCGAGCAGGCGGGCGGCCCGGTCCTCCGGCTGACGTTCGATCATGGCGGCCCCTCCCTTTCCCGCGAGACAGCCCGCGCGACAGCCTGCGAGACTGCGCGAGGCCTGTTGCTGTCTCATGTCGACGCGCGGCCGCGGCACAGGTTCCGGCCGCGGCGCCCGATCGTTGGACGGGGGCGACCGCATTGGGCGCGGCGAGGCCGGGCCGGAACACCCCGGATGCCCCGCGGTTGGACCGGACATCCCACCGGAGACCACGCGTGACCACGAATCCGCTGCAGAAATATCCCCGCCCGCCGTTCGAGGCGCAGCCGCAGAGCTTCCCCGGCAAGACCGGCCGGATGGGGCCTGAACCGGATCACGGCGAGGACAGCTACGCCGGCTCGGGCAAGCTCACCGGACAGGCCGCGCTGATCACCGGCGGCGACAGCGGCATCGGCCGCGCGGTGGCGATCGCCTTCGCCCGGGAAGGCGCGGACGTCGCCATCTCCTACCTGCCGGAGGAGCAGGCGGATGCCGAGGCGGTGCGCGGCTGGATCGAGAAGGCGGGCCGGCGCGCGCTGCTCCTGCCGGGGGACCTGAAGGATCCCGCCTACGGACGCCAGATCGTCGCCCGCACCGTGGAGACCTTCGGCCGCCTCGATGTGCTCGTGAACAACGGCGCGTTCCAGCAGCCGAACCAGGACCTCGCGACGATCGACGACACCCTCTTCGAGGATCATTTCCGCACGAACGTGTTCGGGCCCTTCTACGTGACCAAGGCGGCTGTCGCCCATCTGAAGCCCGGCGCCTCGGTGATCTTCACCTCCTCGGTGAATTCCAAGCACCCGATGCCTTCGCTGATGGCCTACAGCGCCACCAAGGGCGCCCTGAGCAACATGGTGCTGAGCCTCGCCCAGCTGCTCGCCGAGAAGGGCGTGCGCGTGAACGGCGTGCTGCCCGGCCCGATCTGGACGCCGTTCATCCCGTCGGGGATGAGCCAGGATTCGGTCAAGTCGTTCGGCAGCCAGGTGCCGTTCGGCCGCCCCGGCCAGCCGGCGGAACTGGCCTCCGCCTACGTGATGCTGGCCTCCGAGGAGAGCAGTTACACGTCGGGCGCCCTCGTCACCGTGGCGGGCGCGATGCCGGTGTTCTGATCGGCCGAGCGCCCGTCGAACCCGGGCGCCCCGGCGGTCGGGGAACCGCCCGGGTTCGCCGCCCGCCGGTCAGGCGGCGCGCATATCGGCGAGGAAGCGCACCACCTCGGCCCGCAGCGCCTCGGCGCTGCGGCTCACACCGCTGGCGGCCGCGCCCACATCCTCCGCGACCCGGCGCGTCTCGTCGGCCGCCGTCGAGGCGGTGATCACGGTGTCGCTCACCGCATCCGTCCCCCGGGACGCCTCCTCGATGTTGCGCGAGATGTCGTCCGTAGCGGCGCGCTGCTGCTCCACCGCCGCCGCGATCGCGCTGGAGATCGCGTTCATCGTGCCGACCGTCCGGCCGATGGACTGAACCGCCCCCACCGCCACCGTCGTCTCGCTCTGGATCGCGCCGATCTGCGCGGTGATCTCCTCGGTCGCCTTCGCGGTCTGCCCGGCCAACCCCTTCACCTCGGCCGCCACCACCGCGAAGCCGCGGCCGGCTTCCCCGGCACGGGCCGCCTCGATGGTGGCGTTCAGCGCCAGGAGATTGGTCTGCTCGGCGATCGCAGAGATGAGCCGCACCACGTCGCCGATCTTCTCCGCCGCCCCGGCCAGGCCCCGGATCTGATGGTCGGTACGCTGGGCCTCCGTGACCGCTTGACCGGCAATCTCCGCCGACTTGATCGCCTGACCGCCGATCTCCGCGATCGAGGCGGTCAGTTCCTCGGTGGCGGCCGCCACCGTCTGCACGTTGGCCGACGCCTGCTGGACCGAGTCCGCGGCCGAGCCCGCCTGCTGGGCGGTCTCCACGGCCTTGTCCGACATTGCCCGGCAGGCCTGCTGCATTCCGGCGGCCGCGCCGACGACCTGCTGCAGGAGCGTGTTCGCGCTCTGGTCGAAGCTGCGCGTCAGGTCCTCCATCCAGCGGGCGCGTTCCTCGCGCCTGGTCTGCTCGGCCAGCTGCTCGACGGTCAGCGCCTGCTCCTTGAGCATGCTGTCGCGGAAGATCCCGGCCGCCGCGGCCATCCGCCCGATCTCGTCGTGCCGGCCGATTCCCGGGATCGCGAAGGTCAAGTCGCCACCGGCGAGGCGGCGCAGGGCCGCCGTGAAGGCGGCCAGGGGCTTGGTGATGCTCCGGACGAGCAAGATGCCGCCCGCGACGATCGCCAGGCAGAGCGGGACCAGCCAGACCAGTCTCGCCAGCATCTGCGCACGGCCCATCGCGTGAATGTCGTCCACGTAGAGGGCGGAGGACACGATCCATTGCCAGGGCTCGTAGGCCAGCGAGTAGGCGACCTTGGGCGCGGGCTCGGTCTCGCCGAGCCGCGGCCAGTTATACGCGGTGAAGCCGCCGCCCCGTCGGCCGCTCTCGATCATGCGCCCGACGAAGGTCTTCATCATCGCCACGTCGTCGCGGCTCTTGGTACCCTCGATCTTCGGGTCCGGGTGGACGATGTTGCGCCCGATGTCGCCCGGGGTCGCCCCGTAGACGAAGACGTAGTTGCCGCCGTTATAGCGGATCGCCCGCAGAGCCTCGCCGGCCTTCCGCTTCGCCTCGTCCTGCGAGATCATCCCGGCCTCGGCCTGCTTGCCGAAGGCGACGACGATGCTGTGCGCAGCCTCGACCTGGGAGCGGATCGACGTCTTGCGGCCCTCCATCATCAGATCCGTGCTGGAAAACACCTCCATTCCCAGGACAAACGTGAAAGCAAGCAAGATACCCGCGACAAGAAAAAATATCTTTGATCGTATAGTCAGGAATGAGTATTTTATCGCTTCCGTCCGCTCGTGAAGTTCGGTTCCTCGTCTCGAGAAGAATTTCGCGCTCATCGGCCTAGTTCCAACTTGATGACCTTCTTTAGACTCATTCAAGCTGCCCGACAACACGTTCGTGCGAAGAAGCACGGCAGACCTCTTTCGCACGTGAACTCAAATCCGTACAATCGACTTACACATTTGGCCCTCATTGACTTGGATTGGCCGACAATCGGCCAATCCACGCCTGACATGATACCAATCCAACCGCGAAAGACCGTAGCCTCGCAGGTCTCGCCCGTTGTGCCGTGCGCGGCTTCTGTGAACCCCGGACCGCGCTTCCGGTCGCGAGCGGACGGGGTCGAACGCGAGAGGCGTCGATCAACGGTCCGCCCGATGCCGCACCCGGCACGTGCGCCCGGCCTCGCCCCGTCGGGTCGCCGCGTCTCGGGCGACGCCGGGAGCGGGACGCCGGATTGGACGGCCCGGGCGGCAGGTCGAACACCCTCGGACGGCGCAGCGGGCGCTCACCGCCGGGCCCAAAGTCTTACCGGCCTCCCGGCCGACCGGGCGGTCGCACCCGCCGGCCCGCATCCGAACGGATGGCCGGAGGATCCGGCATTCGGCGGGATCATCCCGGCAAAGGTCGGACGGTCGGAGCGCCGTTCGGGACGTCGATGCCGGCCAAAGCCCGGGCGACGGACCGGCTTTCACGGGCGCCTCGCAATCGTCGCATCGATGTCGGGATGAAAGCGGTCCCCGGCGCGTTTACATCCTGAGAACGAGACCACCTCAGCCCCGCCGGCACCGCCGCGCGGGGCCTTTTCTTGACCTCGGCACGCCCGGTCCCCGTGGATCCGGCTCTCCGCGCCTCAGGCCCGGATGCGGCAGAGCCCGTCCGGCTCGCCGGCGCGAACCCTCCCGTGGCGCGTCGCGGGCACCTCCTCTTCACCATGCCGGATGGACGGGTGGGCCAAAGGGGCGCGGCATCCGTTCGAGGCGCATGGATACAGCGCCGCGGATGCCGAAGGACTGCATGGTTTCCAGCGGAGAGGCTCTGGCGGCCCTCCCGACTGCGGTCTTCGTGGAGCGGTGGCGCATCATCACGGGCGAACCACCGGCCGTCCTGCTGAGCTCACGGGCCGCGATGCTGGCGCTGCTCGTCGACAGCGTGCCCCTGCCGCCGCTCCTGCCGCCGGTCCCGACCTGGGATAGGCTTCCGCCCGGCGACCGCACGGACCGCTGACCGGCGCCCAGCTTCGTCCCGCTCGGGGCACCGGGTAACGGACCGGCTCATCACCGCTGAGATCGCGCGCCCCGCGGGCGGATGGGTCGGGGCCGCGCGGCGGCGCGCAGATGCGGCGGACGACCCGCGCCCTGATGACGGGTCGCGCGGTCGAGGACGTCACGCTGAGAACGTCCCCGGTCGTGGGGCGTGACTCAATCGCTCAGGCGCCGGTCAGGAACGCCGACCACGGGTCCCGGTTGGTCAGGTCATACCGGCATCAGCCGGCTCCCGTGATTTGAGAGTACCATGACCCATCGCAGCGTACAGTCCGCCCTGCTCGCCCTCGCCCTCGTCGCCGGCAGCGCCGGCATGGCCATGGCGCAGAGCACGCCCAACGGCAACACGTCCACGTCCGGCGCCCCGGCCGGCGACAGCAGCACCGGGAACGGCGCCACCGGCAGCGGCGCGGCGCCCAGCGGCAAAAACTGAGCTCTGCCCTCGCCGAAGTCGCCCGCCCGGTCCGCCGGCGCGGGCTTCTTCACGGACCGCCCTACCCGGCGCGGTGCCGCCGGTCGCGCTCAGCAGCTGAGACGACGGCCCTCGGCCATGCCGACCTTCCGGTAGTGGAACAGGCCGGATTTGACCGCTCCGCTGATGACGGCCCGGCGCACATCGGGATTGCAGCGCAGGTACTCCTGCTCGTCGAAGGCGTAGTCGCCCCGCTGGCCACGCGAGCCTCGGTCATAGTCGCGATCGTAATCGCGGCGGTCGCGGTCGCCGTAGCCCCGATCACGGGAGCCGTACTCGCCGCGGTCGTAGCCGTAATCGCGCCCGCCATAGGGTTGTGCCAGTGCCGGAGCGACTCCGCTCAGCAGCGCAAGGCCCAGCACGGTCGCTGACATCACTTTCATATCACATTCCTCTTCGTCGAGAGCAGGAAACGCGTTCGGCGCCAAGTGGTTCGACGGGGTGTGCTCTACGCGAAACCTTGCGCCCCGCCCAACCGTCCGCTCACCTGCATGCCTGCCCGCGGCACCTCCTGCGGCCGCCGCCCCCGCCCGAGCCCTTGAGGGGCCGCTTGCGTGCGTTCACCCGGCAGAAGCGCGTAGGTCTGGCCGGATGTCCGCGGCCGGCCGAGGCTGGTTGGCTGGCGTGCGCCGAGGCCTCAGCGCGTCACCGCCTCGATGTCGTCCTCGTAGATCGAGTCCGGCTGGCAGGCGTGCCAGTCCTTCTTCTCGTCGGCCTGACCCTTGCGGCCCCAGCAGTAGCCGGCCTGGGCCAAGCGCCCGCTCAGCCGGTCGCGAAGCCGGCACTGCTCCCTGATGACGGCGGGATCCCCGGATCCCTCGCAGGCCTGGACGGCCTTCGCCTCCGCCGCCAGCAGCTCTGGAACGGTCGGCCGTTGCTGTTGGGCCTGCGCGCCACCGGCAGCGACGACGAGGGCGAGGGCGAGGGCGGTCGTGCGCATCCCGGCACGATAGCGGGCGGAACGGCGCTGTCGAGTTCGATTGTCCCGTCGGCCGGGAACGCCACGGATCGTGGAACGTAGCCCTGAGGAATGGAGGCGCACATCATGGACCAAGCGGACACCCCGATGCCGGGGGAGGATCCCGGCGCACTGATCGAGGATCCCTCCCGCCTCGATGAGATCGAGCCATCGCCCAAGCCGGAGACCTCCGTGCCGGAGGAGGACGACCCCGCGGTGAAGGATACCGAGGTTCAGCCGACCTGACGGGCCGGCCGGACCGCAGAGGGCGGGGCGGTCCTGAGACCGGGCCCACCCGCGGCTGCTCGGTGGCCCGGCAGACACCTGTCCGGCCCCATCGATCGACCGGACCGTCGTGGCGCGGCTGATGCCGGTCGGAACGGCTGGCCCAGGGGGGCTGGTGAGACCGGATGCCTCCCCCACCGAGCGGATCGTCCCGCGAGCAGGTCGTGTCGGCGGGGGAGATCTCGATCAAGCCCTTGTCGTCCCGGCCATGACGGCGTGCGGCTGACCGGAACGGCTCGGAGGCCCCAGCATCTCTGCCCGGGGCCCCCGTCCTGGACCAGAACGTGGCGCCGGCGTTACGGGCAGTTGTGCCGGCGCCCATCGTTGCCGAGGTAGGTGCCGGTGCGCTGATCGTACGAGCGGAAGCGCTGGATGCAGTAGCTGACCGAACCGTCCGACGTGACCTCCGTCCCGGTCGTGCCGGCATCTGGTCCGTAACCGGCCGGCGCGTAGCCGGACCCGTAGCCGGCGGGCGCGTAGCCATACCCGGCCGGCCCGTAGTCGCCGCCGTAATAGTCGTCCCCGAAGGCGCCGTAGCCGTAGCCCAGCCCTGCGCCGGCGAGCCCGAGGCCGACACCCAGCCCCAGACCGCCGTAGCCGTAACCGCGGCGGAAGCCGCGTCCCGCGAAGCCCCGATGGCCCACGAAGCCGGCGTTGCGGAAGCCCTGATTGCCGGCGATGCCCCGGCCGGCCAACCCCGCGCCTGCCACACCGACACCGCCGACGCGCGTGCCGCCGACGCCGAGACCGCCCCCGATCCCCCGCCCGGCAAGACCGCCGCGGAATCCGCCGGCCGTAAGCCCGTTGCCGCGGACGCCACCGGCAGCACCTAGGGCGCCACCCCGGAAGCCGCCCCCGAGAGCGCCGCCACGGAAGCCGCCACCCACGCCACCTCCGTGGAAGCCGCCCCCGAAGCCGCCGCCGCGGAAGCCGCCACCGCCGAAGCCACCGCCGCCGAAGCCCCGGGCATCGGCCGCGGCCGGGATCAGCGCCAGACCGCCGATGATCGTCGCGGCCGTCAGTATTGCTCGGTTCATCACGTCCTGTCCCTTCTCAGAAAAGTCTCTGATGAGACAACACGACGGCGGCCGAGTTGGTCCTGCTTCACTCTGTCCGGGCGCGGCCGGACGCTCCTGGGATCGAGGATCGATGCGGCAGAGCCCACGTCCCTGGGTCTCCCGTCAGGGTGACGCCTCACCTCCGCCGCGGTGACGGCACGCAGCGGCACGGGGCGCCCTGCGGCGACGCGCCGATCGTCGGCCCCACCGTCCAGTCCCGACATCCGATCTTAGCCAACAGACTCGACGCCACCTGGCCGGCGTGGGCGACCGGACGCGCCCGCGTCATGATCGCGGTTGGACGGGAGAGGGGGTGCGCGATCCGACGATGTCGTGATCTTTCGCCGGAGCGAAGACCCTCGCCTGGGCGAGGGCGCCGGACGCATGGCGCGCCCGCTGTCGCGCCCTCACCCCTTTTGCGACCCCCGCACGGGCCGGAGGTCCGGGTTACGCGGTGGACCCGGTGATCTCCGGTGACGACGACCGGGCCGTGATACCCGTCGGCCCATCGTCCCGCGCGCCCGACGATAATCCCCACCTCGCCCCAAATGGTAACGTGTGGGGCGGAGCCGGTACAGCAAAGCTGTCCCGCAAGGGATCCGAGGCCGGGAGGCAGCGCGACGGGGTTCAGCACGGGAGCGACGACGAGGGGCCGGCGAGCCGGAAGAACCAGATGAGCGCTCCGGGTTTCTGCCGGTCCGTCCTCCTGCGGCAATCATCGGAGCAGACGCCGTCGACGCGCCCCGGCCGCGACTCTCAACTCGCCGTTAACCTTATTTAGTGATTTGCCAGTTCATTGGTAGCTTCGCGCGGGCTGTACCTGCCGCCGCGGAAGGATAGCAGATTATGCGGCTGATCGTCGGCACATTGATCGTCTTCGCCTGCGTCTTCGGCAGCTACGCGGCGATGGGTGGCCACCTGGAAGTTCTTTGGCAGCCGTTCGAGTTCGTCATCATCCTCGGTGCAGCGATCGGTGCCTTCATCATCGGCAACACCGGGCCGGTGCTCAAGGCCGTGCCCGCCATGTTGGCCACGCTGGTGAAGGGCCCCAAATACAACCAGCAATCTTATGTCGAACTGCTGGGGATGCAGTACTCATTGTTCAAGCTTGCGAAGCAGAAGGGTCTGATGGCGATCGAGCCGCACATCGAAGATCCGGGCCAGTCGACGCTGTTCAACGCCTTCCCGACCTTTGCGGCGAACCATCACGCGGTTGAGTTCGTCTGCGACTATATGCGGATGGTGACGCTGGGCGCCAACAATGTCCACGAGATCGACGCTCTCATGGATGAGGAACTGGAGACGCACCACCAGGAGCGGGAGCGTGTCGTCTCGGCCATGCAGTTGCTGGCCGACGGAACGCCGGCGCTCGGCATCGTCGCCGCCGTGCTTGGCGTGATCAAGACGATGGGGGCGATCAAAGAGCCGCCGGAGGTGCTGGGGCATCTGATCGGCGGCGCGCTCGTCGGCACCTTCTTCGGCGTCTTCGTCGCCTATGGCTTCTTCGGGCCCATGGCGCAGTCGCTCAAGAGCCTCTTCGAGGCAGAGTCCAAATACTACCTTTCACTCAAGGCGGGTCTCCTCGCCCACATCGGCGGCCAGCCGCCGGTGATGGCGGTCGAATTTGCCCGCAAATCCCTGATGAGCGACGTCCGCCCGACCTTCAACGAAGTGGAAGCGGCAACCGCCGCCCTGCCCGCCCAGCTCTGATCCAGCCACCAGCAGAAGCTCGATGACCAAGCCCGTCCAGCCGATCATCATCAAGAGGGTCAAGAAGGCCGCTCATGGACACCACGGCGGGGCCTGGAAGATCGCCTATGCGGATTTCGTGACCGCCATGATGGCGTTCTTCCTGCTGATGTGGCTGATCAGCATGACGACGCAGGAGCAGAAGGTCGGTTTGGCGGAATACTTCGCGCCGGCGGCTTTGAGCCCCGCAACCAGCGGCGCCGGCGGGATATTGTACGGCACCGCCCTCGACACGTCGGGCAACAAGGCGTCCACGCCCCGCGACGCGGCGAGGGGCGCTGCCGAGCAGGAGAACAAGGTGCGCCCGACCAGCCCGGGCCGCGCCAGCGATGTCGATGCCAGCCGCCCGGTGGCCGACGTGCAGGCCGACTACAGCGCCATAGCCAGCCTCCGGCAGGCGCTGCAGAAGATGCCCGACATTGCCGAGTTGTCGCGCAACATCGTGATCGAGCAGACCAAGGAGGGCGTGAACGTCTCCCTCGTGGACGAGGACGGCCGCTCCATGTTCCGCGAGGGCTCTGTCGACCCCTACGACCGCACCCGTCGCGTGCTGGAGGCGCTCGCGCCCGCCCTGCGCCGGCTGCCCAACCGGCTGTCCATAACCGGCTACACGGCCGCCGCGCGCCCGGGCTCTGCGCGGGTCGACGAACCCTGGACCCTCACCGCCGGGCGTGCGCTCGCCGTGCGCGAGATCCTCGGGGGTGCCGGTGTTCCCAAAGACAACTTCGCCTCCGTGGTGGGGCGCGCCGACACCGAGCCGGTTTTCCCCGACAATCCCTACCTCGCGCCGAACCGACGGGTGACGATCACCCTGCTCAACGCGAGCCCGCCAGTGCCGCCGAACCTTTTTCGCTGACGAGGCGGTGCCTCGCCGCCGGGGACCACAACGGCCCAATCGCCGTCGACGCCGCCCATCATCGTGGCGCGTCAGGCGCTGTGCGCAGGACCGCAAGCCGCCTCGTCGCTCCTGGCGCGCGTGGTTGAGGCGGAGCGGGCAGCCTACGGACGGGCCAAGCGTGTCCGCGCCGCGCCGCGCCGAGGCGGCCGGATCACGACGCGGCGACGCAAGCTGGTATCGCCAGCGCGCCGCACCTGGATGCATCAGGCCGCCGGACTCAGAGCCTTCGAGAAGGGCTCGGACCGGCGTGACCGGTTCAGCTCCGAATGTCGTCTTGCCCTGCTGCAAGAGTACCCTGCGGCAAGAGCAACAGGGCCTGCGTGTCGTACCCGCAGCCTGCCGGGTTATGAGCCTCGCCGACATGGGATGCGGAACTCACCATCTTGGCATTCGGCCGGCCTCGGCGTGGCCTCTCTGATCCCGACGCGGCGAGCGTCGGATCCTCGGGTTTCGCTTGGCCGAGGGTGCCGGGCGCGTGGCGTTCCTTCCCCCGCGTCCGGATCCAGGCCGCGGCCGCAGCGCGCCGGTCGAAGGTCCGGGTCTCGCGATGAATCGTCCCGTCCCTTTTGACGACGATCGAGGCGTGATACCCCGTCGATCCGTTTTGCCGCGCGCGTTCGACGATGGTCCCCCTCGCGCGCGCGCGCAACGGTACAGCAGGAAGCGGAGCCGGTACGGCGTTGCTGTACTTCCATCAATCCGAGGCCCGTTGAGTTCACCGAGGCCCGACGAGGTACAGCACGAGAGCGACGGCAAGTGACTGGCGGACCGAAAGAACCTGAGAACCTCAAGGGGTGGCGCTTCTCCGTCGCCCCGATGATGGACTGGACGGATCGGCACTGCCGAGCCTTTCATCGCGCCCTCTCGGCCCGCACCCGGCTGTACACCGAGATGGTGACCACGGGCGCGGTGCTGCATGGCCCGCGCGAACGCCTGCTCGGCTTCTCGGAGGTGGAGCACCCGGTGGCGGTCCAGCTCGGCGGGTCCGATCCGGCGGAGCTGGCCCAGGCCGCGCGGATCGCCGCCGCATTCGGCTACGATGAGGTCAACCTGAACGTCGGCTGCCCCTCGGATCGCGTGCAGGAGGGGCGCTTCGGCGCCTGCCTGATGCGCGAGCCGGCGCTGGTGGGCGACTGCGTGGCTGCCATGAAGGCGGCCGTCTCCGTGCCGGTGACGGTGAAGTGCCGGATCGGCGTCGATGACCAGGATCCCGAGGCGGCGCTGGACGCCCTCGCCGACGCGGTCGTGGCCGCGGGCGTCGACGGGCTGATCGTCCACGCCCGCAAGGCTTGGCTCCAGGGCTTGTCACCCAAGGAGAACCGCGACGTGCCGCCCCTCGATTACGGCCGGGCGGAAAGGTTGAAGCGGCGGCACCCGGGGCTGCCAGTCTCGGTCAACGGTGGGTTGCGCGATTTGGATGCCGTGCGGGCGCGGCTCGCCGGGGTGGACGGCGCGATGGTCGGCCGCGCCGCCTATAGCGAACCGGCGCTGCTCCTCGACGTGGATCCCGTGCTGTTCGGCGTGCCTGCGCCCGCCTCCGACGCCTTCGCGGCGGTGGCGGCGTTCGAGCCCTACGTGGCGGCCGTCCTCGCCCGGGGCGAGCGCCTGCACGCGGTCACCCGGCACATGCTCGGGCTGTTCAACGGCCGGCCCGGCGCCCGGGCCTATCGGCGCCATCTCTCGACGCACGGGATGGGACTGGATGCCGACCTCGCGACTCTGCATGCCGCGGTGGCGCTGGTCTCCCGCGCGGCGCCCGAGGCCCGGGCCGCCTGAGGTGCCAGCCTCAGGGGCGCCGCAGGATCAGGCGGTCGCCCCGGACCTCGTAGCCTGAGAGCCGCGTCAGGAAGGTCTGGCCGAGGAGGTTCGCGGAGAGCGCCCCGGGCTTGGCCACCATGGCGTTCACCCGGCGCTCGGTGATCGTGCCGACAGCGAGCGAATCGAGCTGGATCGGCGCCGCGTAGGTGATGCCGTTGGCGGTGGAGACGCGGGCGGTGAACGCGGACGGTGCCGGCGTGAGACCGAGGGTGGCGGCGTTCTCGGCGGTCAGCACCACGCTGCTTGCCCCGGTATCGAACAGGAAGGGCTGCACTCGGCCGTTGACCTCGGCCTCCACCCGGAAGTCGCCGTCCGCCCGCCGGGTGATAGTAACGGACCCGTCTCCGTCCGAGGTGGCTGTCCCGGGCCGCAGGTCACCGAGCACGCGGGCGCTCACGCCTTGGATCCGGTCCCGGTAGGTGTAGCCGATCACCAGCGTGAGGCCGATCAGCGCCCAGGCCAGGAGCGCCTGCAGGTTCGCGCCGAGCCGGGCCGTGAAGGACCGCCAGAACCCGGCCACCACCAGGAGCAGGATCGTGCCGGTCCAGGCGAGGTTGGCCAGCTGATCGGGCTCGATCACGCCGCCGATGCTGTCGCTGCCGTCGCTGAGGATCAGAGCGACGAGGACGAGGGCGATCGCGGCGAGCCCGAGATAGATCATGACGGCAGCGGTTCTTCGAGTGGCATGAGGCCGGCCTCGCGCATCCGGGCATCCAGCCCGGCCATGAGGGTGCGGCGCTGCGCCTCCGAGAGCGAGCCCCAGGCGGCGATCTCGTCTCGGGTCCGCCCGCAGCCGCAACACAGGCCGGTCGCCGCGTCGAGCACGCAGACCTTGGTACAGGGTGAGGAGGGCTTCGGAACGGGCGACATCGAAAAACCTTGGCCGGGGGATCGTGGCCGGGTCATGGCCTGGGACGCGTCCTCAACTCGCCACCGCCGCCACCAGGGCCAGCAGGGCGGCGATGTCGGCGACTTGCTGGCAGGCGCCGATCACATCCCCGGTCTGCCCGCCGATCTTCGCGCGCGCCAGCCAAGTCAGGACCAGCGCGGCGAGGCCCGCCCACAGGATCATCAGCGCGACGCCACCGAAGGGGAGGCCGAGGGGCAGGGCCGCCAGCGCCAGCGCCAGACCGAGGGCGCAGGCCGTGGCGAGGCTCGCCCGGTTCGGACGGCCCACCGCGGCGGACAGGCCACCCGGCCGCGCCGGCGGCAGCAGCACCATCGGCGCGAGGGCGGCGACCCGCGACAGCGCCGCGGCCAGGATCAGGCCGGTCAGGGCCGCGTAGCCGGTCCGGTCGAGGAGCGTCGCCAGGGCGCCGATCCGCAGGGCCAGCGCCAGCACCAGGGCCACGCCCCCGTAAGTGCCGATCCGGCTGTCGCGCATGATCTCCAGGCGGCGCTCCCGGGTCGCGCCGCCGCCGAAACCGTCCGCCACATCGGCGAGCCCGTCCTCGTGGAGCGCCCCGGTGGCCACCAACAGGGCCGCGACGGCGAGCGTCGCGGCCAGGAACGGTCCCAGGCCGATACGCCAGCCGCCTGCCAGCACCAGCGCGGCCGGGAGGGCCAGGATCAGGCCGGCCAGCGGCAGCATCCGCGGCAGGGTGGTGAAGTCGGGGCTGCGGTGCGGGTCCGGCTCGCCGGGCAGTTGCGGCACCGGCAGGCGGGAGTAGAAGCGCAGGCACCCGGCGAGGTCGTAGAGGGCGCCGCGCCCGGGCCAGTCGGCCTCCCCGCCGGTCTGCCTGTCCATCGCGGTCTCTCGCATCCGCCCGCCACCGCACATCGGTGGAGCGAGCCGGTGCAGTATAGTCGCTCCGATCCGGCCCCGTCTCCCCGACTGCGGGCGCCCACAGGAAATCATCGCCGCCATGACAGACCCGGTGACCGCCCCGATGACCCCTCCCGAACCCAGCCCCTTCGACGACATCCGCAACCTGCTGAAGGCGATGCCGGGTCCCGACGCGGAGGCGAAGGCGGCGGTCGCCGCCCGGGACGCCACCCTGACGAAGCCCGCCGGCTCCCTAGGGCGACTGGAAAGCCTCGTGACGTGGCTGGCGGCGTGGCAGGGCAAGGCGCCGCCGAGCTTCGACCGGCCGCTGGTCTGCGTCTTCGCCGGCAGCCACGGCGTCACGCGCCGCGGCGTCTCGGCCTTCCCGGACGCGGTCAACCGGCAGATGCTCGACAATTTCGCCGCCGGCGGCGGGGCGATCAATCAGATCTGCGCGGCCTACGGCCTCGGCTTCAAGGTGTTCGACCTCGCCCTCGACATGCCCACCGGCGACATCGCGGACGGGCCGGCCCTCGACGAGCGGGCCACCGTCGCGACCATGGCGTTCGGCATGGAGGCGGTGGCCGCCGGCACCGACTGCCTGGGCATCGGCGAGATGGGCATCGGCAACACCACGGTGGCGGCCGCCCTCTACGCCGCCCTGTTCGGCGGCGAGGCCGCCCAGTGGGTCGGGCGCGGCACCGGCGTGGACCGGGACGGCCTGTCCCGGAAGGTCGCGGCCGTGGAGGCGGCGCTCGCTCACCATGCCGGGCATCTCGACGACCCGCTCCAGGTGCTGGCGCGCCTCGGAGGCCGGGAGATCGCCGCCATGGCGGGGGCGATCCTGGCGGCCCGGCTGCAGCGCATCCCGGTGGTGATCGACGGCTACGTGGCGACCGCCGCGGCCGCCGTGCTGCACGCCGCCGATCCGAGCGCCCTCGACCATTGCCTGGCCGGCCACGTCTCGGCGGAGGGCGTCCACGCGGAGGTGCTGGAGCGGCTCGGCCTCGTGCCGCTGCTGGCGCTCGGCATGCGCCTCGGCGAGGCCTCGGGCGCCGGGATGGCGATGGGCCTGCTCAAGGGCGCGCTCGCCTGCCACACCGGCATGGCGACCTTCGCGCAGGCCGGCGTGTCCGAGAAGGGCGCGGGCTAGAGCGGCGGTCCCGTCCGGGCGCTGGAGATCAGCCGGTCTTCTCGATGTTCCAGAAGAACTGCACCGGCGCCATGACCATGCCCTTGAGCTTCGTGCTGACGGCCATCGGCTGCTGCACGAGGCCCGCGGGCGCGTAGGGTACGACCTCGAAGGCGCGCTCCTCGATGCGGGCGGCGAGAGCCTTCTGCTGGGCCTCGTCGCCGGTGGCGATCCACGCGCTGCGCAGCGTCTCCAGCGTCGGGTCGTCCGGCCAGCCGAACCACGCGGCCTGACCGTTGGCCCGGATCAGCGGGTGGAGGGCCGGGTTCAGCACGTCCGCCCCGGACCACAGCGTGTGGAACAGCGACCAGCCGCCGGCCTCGACCGGCCCGCGGTTGCCGCGGCGGGCGATGAAGCTGCCCCAGTCGGTGGAGACCAGATCGACGTTCATCCCGAGCTGCTTCAGCAGGTCCTGGGTCACCAGCGACTGATTGTAGGCGATCGGCTGGTCGGCCGGGGCCAGCAGCACCACGCGCTCGCCCTTGTAGCCGGCCTGGGCCAGCATCGCCTTGGCCTTGGCGAGGTCCCCCTGCAGAGCGGCGGCCCCGCCGGCGCCGGTCGACATCGGCGAGCCCGGCGTGAAAAAGGTCTTGGCCTCCCGGTAGTATTCGGGGCTGCCGACCACCGCCTGCATGTAGTCGTCCTGTTTCATGGCCATCATCACGGCCCGGCGGATCTCGGGATTGTTGAAGGGCGGCTGCGTGTGGTTGAACCGCATCAGCAGGATCAGCCCGAGCGGCACGTTGCGGATCTCGATCCCGGGCTTGCCCTTGAGGACGGGGATCAGGTCGATCGCGGGCTGCTCGTACCAGTCGACCGCCCCCTGGATCATCGCGCCCACCGCCGCCGAGGCCTCGGTGATGGCGAGCCACTCGATCCGGTCGACCTTGGCGACCTTGCCGCCGGCCGCCCAGGAGGGCGCCTCCTCGCGGGGACGGTAGCCGGCGTGGCGGGTGTAGATTGCGTTCTGGCCGGGGATCCATTCCCGCGCCTCGAAGCGCCAGGGCCCGGAGCCCATGGCGTCGGCGATCGGCTTGGAGGCGTCCTGCAGCGCGATGCGCTCCGGCATGATGAAGGGCACGTTGGAGGACAGCTTGCCGAGCGCCGCCGGGAGGAGGGGGAACGGCTTCTTCAACGCGATGGTGAAGGTCCGCGCGTCCTCCTGGCCGTACGCCTCCACGAAGCCCGCCAGGGTCTGGCCGAAGGCGTCCCGCTTGGACCAGCGCGCCACCGAGGCGATGCAGTCCTTGGCCTCGACGGGGGCGCCGTCGTGGAAGCTGAGGCCGTCGCGGAGGTGGAAGGTCCAGCGCAGGCCGTCGGGCGCGACCTGCCAGTCGCTGACCATCTGGGGCTGGATCCGGAAGTTCTCGTCGGTGGCGAACAACGTGTCGTAGACGAGATAGCCGTGGTTGCGGATGACGTAGCTCGTGGCGACGATGGGATCGAGGGACGGCAGGGGCGTCGACGGGATGAAGCGCAGCACGCTGCCGGCGCCGGGCTGGGCCCGGGCGAGGTACGGGCGGCCGATGCTGGCGGCGGCCGCGCAGGCGGTCCCGGCCAGAAGCTGGCGACGGTGAAGCGTCATCGCGGGCAACCCCTCTGCTATACAGGGCCCCCGAGGCCCGCTGGATTTTATACAATTTCAACACCGGGGCCTCCCCGTCAAGGGCCCCGACCACGACCGGGCCCGACGGTGGAGCGAGACGATGAAGAACCGGACCATCGCGGGTTCGATCGGATCCGAGATCCGGCGGCGCATCCTCGACGGGCGCTATCCGGCCGGGTCCCAGCTGCGCCAGGACGGCCTCGCGACGGAATTCGGCGCCAGCCGCATCCCGGTACGGGAAGCCCTGTTCCAGCTCGAAGCCGAGGGCCTGGTGCGAATCCACCCGCACCGCGGGGCGACGGTGGCGCCGCTCTCGCCGGCGGACGCGGCCGAGGCCCTCGAACTCAGGGGCACCCTGGAGCCCCGGCTCCTATCCCTGTCGGCCCCGCGCCTCACCGCCGAGGATTTCGCGCGGGCCGACGCTCTGCTGGAGGATTACGCCGCGGCATTGCGCGACGGCGCGACGGCGCGCTGGGGCGCCCTCAACACGGATCTGCACCTCCTCCTCTACGGCCAGGCCGAGCGCCCCCGAGCCCTCGCCCTCGTCGGCTCCCTCCTGGCCGAGTGCGACCGCTACACCCGCCTACAGCTGTCAACGGACAACGCCGAGTTGGAACGGGCCGACCGCGAGCACCGCGAGATCGTCCGGCTGTGCCGGAACGGCCACGTCTCGGCCGCCTGCGCCCTCCTGACCGACCATATCGACCACGTCGCCGCCGCGCTGATGGCCTTCCTCGGCGAGACTTCAGGGCTGACGAAATCGGCCGGGATTGTATAAAATCCTTGCCAGAATCGCACGTCGCAGCCATGGAGAGACACGCCGCCCGGCGCGACCTGCAAGGCCCGCCGGGACGATCCTCCTCCCAGCAGACGAGCCGGCGATGGCCTCCGACCGACACATCTTCTCCGGCACGATCCCCGCCCTGATGACGCCCTGCCGGCCGGATCGGACGCCCGATCTCGACGCCCTCGCGCGGAAGGGGAAGGACCTCGTCGCCGAAGGGATGTCGGCGGTCGTCTATTGCGGCTCGATGGGCGACTGGCCGCTCCTGAGCGACGAGGAGCGGATGGAAGGCGTCGAGCGGCTGCTCGCGGCCGGCGTCCCGGTCATCGTCGGGACCGGCGCGCAGAACCCGAAGCGGGCGGCGGCGCTCGCGGCCCACGCCAAGGCGGCCGGCGCCCACGGCCTGATGATCATCCCGCGGGTGCTGTCGCGCGGCAGCTCGGCGGCGGCGCAGGAGGCTCACTTCTCCGGCATCCTCGAGGCGGCCGTCGACCTGCCGTCGGTGATCTACAACAGCCCCTATTACGGTTTCGAGACCCGGGCGGAGCTGTTCTTCAGTCTGCGCGGCCGGTACCCGCACCTCGTCGGCTTCAAGGAGTTCGGGGGCGCGCAGTCGCTCACCTACGCGGCCGAGCACATCACCGGCCAGGCGCCGGACATCACCCTGATGGTCGGGGTGGATACCCAGGTGGTGCACGGCTACGTCAATTGCGGCGCCCGGGGCGCCATCACGGGCATCGGCAACGTCCTGCCGCGGGAGGTCCTCCACCTCGTGGCCCTCTGCGAGAAGGCGGCCGGCGGCGACGTCCCCGCCCGGCGGCGGGCGGAAGAACTCGACGCCGCCCTGGCGATCCTGTCGAGCTTCGACGAGGGGACCGACCTCGTCCTGTACTACAAGTACCTGATGGTGCTGGAGGGGAACCCGGAATACGCGCTTCACTTCAACGCCACCGACGCTCTGAGCGCCGGCCAGCGCCATTACGCGGAGAACCAGCTGCGCCTGTTCAAGGCGTGGTACGCGCGGTGGTCGAAGGAGGCCGCCGCGGCCTGATCCGCCGCCGCCGCGGCACGCAGGGCAGCCCGCCTTTGCGCGGGACGGCCCGTCGGCGCTATGGCGGGTGCGAGATCGGCCACATCCCGCGAATCCCGCCCATGAAGATCACCCAAGCCTTCACCTTCGAGGCGGCCCACCGGCTGCCGAACGTGCCCGAGACCCACCGCTGCCACCGGATGCACGGGCATTCCTACCGGGTCGAGCTGACGGTCGCCGGCCCGGTCGATCCCCACACCGGCTGGGTAATCGACTTCTACGACATCGAGTCGATCTTCGGCCCGCTGCTGGCGCGGCTCGACCATCACTGCCTCAACGAGATCGAGGGGCTGGAAAACCCGACCGCCGAGAACATCGCGGCCTGGATCTGGCAGCGCCTGCGGCCGGACCTGCCGGGCCTCGCGCGGGTGCGGATCGCCGAGACTCCGATGTCCTGGGCTGAGTACGATGGCGAGTGAGGCCGCGATCACCGGGGACCGCGCCGCGCTGGTGCTGTTCTCCGGGGGCCAGGATTCGGCCACCTGCCTCGCCTGGGCGCTCGACCGGTTCGAGCACGTCGAGACGCTCGGCTTCGATTACGGGCAGCGCCACCGGGTCGAGCTCGACCGCCGTGCGGCCCTGCGGGCGGGCACGACGAGTCTCAACCCCGCCTGGACCGGGCGGCTCGGCGAGGACCATACGGTCGCGCTCGACGCCCTGGGAAAAATCTCCGAGACGGCGCTGACCCGGGAGGCTGCGATCGGCTACGAGGCCTCGGGCCTGCCCAACACCTTCGTGCCCGGCCGGAACCTCGTGTTCCTGACCTTCGCGGCGGCGCTCGCCTACCGGCGAGGCCTCCGGCACGTGGTCGGCGGCATGTGCGAGACCGACTATTCCGGCTACCCGGATTGCCGCGACGACACGATCAAGGCCCTTCAGGTGGCGCTCAACCTCGGGATGGAGCGGCGCTTCGTGCTCCACACGCCGCTGATGTGGCTCGACAAGGCGCAGACCTGGAGCCTCACCGAGACTCTTGGCGGTCGGGCGCTGGTCGAGCTGATCGTCGAGGAGAGCCACACCTGCTACCTCGGCGAGCGCGGGCAGCGCCATCCCTGGGGTTACGGCTGCGGGACCTGCCCGGCCTGCCGGCTGCGAGCGGACGGTTACGCGCGCTTCACTGCGGCCTGAGCCCGTCCACCAGCACCGCCAGCGTTCCCCGGAAGGCGTCGGGGCTCGCGAACAGCCGTTCCATCAGCAGCGCCCCTTCCAGCGTCGCGATGACGTAGCGGGCGAGCGACGCCGGATCCGCGCCGCCGCGCACGCTGCCGTCCGCCTGACCCGCGCGCAGGATCGTCTCCAGCCACGCGAGGTGATCGGCGAAGAAGGCCGCGATATCCCGGCGCAGGCGCTCGGGCAGGACCTCGCCCTCGATGGCCAGCGCCGCGCACAGGCAGCCGAGACCCTGCTCGACGCCGCCGAGGTAGAGCCGGCCGTAGGCCGCGACCCGGCCCGGCCCGTCCGGGACATCGGCACGGATCGCCTCCAGGGCGGCGGCGTAGCGGGCCGCGTAGGCCGCCACCAGGGCGGCGCCGAGATCGACTTTCGTGGGGAAGTGGTGGTGGATGCTCGCCTTGCGGATGCCCACCGCCGCCGCGAGGTCAGCGTAGCTGAAGCCGGCATAGCCGCGTCCCCGGACCAGAGTCTCGGCCTGCATCAGCAGCTCGGCGCGGGTATCCCTCATCGCGGCGATCGTCGCTCCGGCTCACGGGAATGTGGGGCCGGCCGCGATCCCCACCGCGGCTCGCCCCTTGACGGAGTCGCAATCTACCTACTTAATGGTAGGCAATCAAGATCAGGAGGAAGCGGCATGACGGCAGACGCCGTCCATCCGAGGACGTTCGGCGCCGGCCCGTCGCGGCGGCACGCGCTCTTCGCGGGGCTCTGCCTGTGCTGCCTGCCGACGCTGGGCCGCGCCGCCGAGAGTTTCGCGATCGAGGAAGTCGGCCCCGGCATCTTCGTCCGTAAGGGCCTGATCGCCGACGCCACCGTCGACAACGACGACGCCATCGCCAATGTCGGCTTCATCGTCGGCAAGACCGGCGTGCTGGTGACGGAATCCGGCGGCAGCCTCGCCGACGGCCGGTGGCTGCGCGCCGAGATCGTCAAGCGCACGGACAAGCCGATCACCCACGTGGTGCTGACCCACGTCCACCCCGATCACGTCTTCGGGGCGGGGGCGTTCGTCCAGGACAAGCCGGTGTTCATCGGCCACGCCAAGCTCACCGAGGCGCTGTCGGCCCGGGGCGAGTTCTATCGCAAGCGGCTGATCGATCTACTGGGCGAGGACCGGACCGGGCCGGTGGTCTACCCGACGATGAGCGTGGCCGATACGGCCGAGATCGATCTCGGCGACCGCCGCCTGACCTTCACGGCCCACGGCCCGGCGCACACCACCTCGGACCTGTCGATGATCGATTCCGGCAGCGGCCTGCTGTTTCCCGCCGACCTGCTGTTCGTGAACCGGATCCCCTCCCTCGACGGCAGCCTCAGGGGCTGGCTCACGGAGATCGAGCGCCTCAAGACCCTGGGTGCGACCCGCGCGGTGCCGGGCCACGGCCCCGTGGCGGTGGACCTCGCCCCGGCGCTCGCCGACCTCTCCGGCTACCTGACCGTCCTGCGCGACGGCACCCGCGCGGCGATCGCCAAGGACGTCCCCATCGAGAAGGCGGTGACCAGCGTGGCCGCGGAACAGCGGGACGCCTGGGCGCTGTTCGACACCTATAACGGCCGCAACGTCACCGTGGCCTACCAGGAACTCGAGTGGGAATAGGTTTCAGGATCCCCATATCCAAAGCAACCGGGAGGCACGCCATGACCCACAGGATCGGAAAGACGCTCTCCACCCTCGGCCTCGGCGTCGTCCTCGCGACGGGCGCCGTCTCCGGCCCCCTCGTCGGGATGGCGCTGGCGGCCGGCGCCTCCGACACCGAGCATGAGCGGGCAGCCCGTTGGCAGGAGATCGCCAAGTCGATCTTCGGCGACCGGCAGATCGCGCAGACCGACAGCCTCGTGAAGATCGACGCGCCGGTCCGGGCGCTCGACGCCGCCCTGGTGCCGATCACCCTGACCATGCCGAAGGACGGTCAGATCAAGGCGGTCTCGCTGATCATCGACGACAACCCGGCGCCCTACGCGGCCAAGTTCGAGTTCGGCCCCGCCGCCGACCCGGCCGAGCTGAAGCTGCGCGTGCGGGTCAACAACTACACCGACATGCACGCCGTGGTGGAGACGCAGGACGGCAAGCTCTACGAGGCCAAGCAGTTCGTGAAGGCGTCCGGCGGCTGCTCCGCCCCGATGGGGATGAGCGACGAGGAGGCCATGAAGGGCATGGGCGACATGCGCCTGAAGTTCGCCGAGACCGCGCCCGGCAAGCCGGTGGAGGCCACGCTGATGGTCCGCCACCCGAATTTCTCGGGCATGCAGATGAACCAGGTGACCCGCGAGTACACGCCGGCGCGCTACATCGACAAGCTCACCGTCTCGGCGGGTGACCGGACCGTCTTCACCATGACGGGCGACATCTCGATCGCGTCGAACCCGGTGATCAACTTCGCCTTCAAGCCGGACGGCAAGCCGATCCAGGTGGCGGCCTCCGACAACCAGGGCGGCCGCTGGCAGCACAGCTTCAACCCGCCGAGCCCGACGAACTGAGCGATGCGGGACTCACGCATGATCGGCCGCATCGCGGCGGCCTGCGCGGCGCTCCTCTGCCTCGCGGCCGCGCCCGCGGATTCCCCGGTCAACGTGCCGGAGCCGGAGGGGCTCTACGCCGGGCCGCCGAAGGGCTATACGCCGTCGACCCTCAAGGGGGCCGAGGCGGTCGATGCGGACGCGGTTGCCGCGCTGATGGCGGGGCCGGACAAGCCGGTGCTGATCGACGTGGCGGCGCCCGACCGCAAGCCATCGAACTTCCCCGAAGGCCGCCTCTGGCTGCCGGTGCATCCGTCGATCCCCGGCGCTGTCTGGATGCCGGAGGCCGGGGCCGAGCCCCTGGCGCCGGAGCGCGAGGCCCTGTTCTACGCGCGGGTCGCGGCGCTGACCGGCGGCGACAAGGCGAAGCCCGTCGTGGTGTTCTGCCACGTGGAGTGCTGGGGCAGCTGGAATGCCGGCAAGCGGCTGGTGCAGAAAGGCTACACCGGCGTGCGCTGGTTCCCACAGGGTGTCGAGGGCTGGCAGGAACTGCACGAGACCGCGAATCTGAAAGTCGATCCGGACTGGGCGACGGGAGCCGAGCCGCAGGCGGGGCGCTGACCCGTCGTGTCGGGCCGTGTAAGAACAGCGCGATAAGGCAGGACGCGTGTCTCCCTCCCTTCGCGGGGAGGGTGGCCCTCAAGGAGGGGAGGGCATGCGCGTCCCGGATGAGCTGAGCGAGGATCAAGCCATGTCGCAGGTCGTGCAGTCCCGACGGCTCCGGGCGATCGATATCGGCAAGCGCAAGGCCGAGGGGCGCAAGATCACCGCGCTCACGGCCTACCACGCCCACACGGCCGGCATCGTCGATCCCTATTGCGACTTCATCCTCGTGGGCGATTCCCTCGGCATGGTCATGCACGGGATGGAATCGACGATCCCCGTGACCCTGGAGATGATGATCCTCCAGGCGCAGGCGGTGATCCGCGGCACCGAGAAGGCGCTGGTCGTGGTGGACATGCCGTTCGGCTCCTACGAGGCGAGCCGCGAGCAGGCCTTCCTCAACGCGTCCCGGGTGCTGAAGGAGACCGGTGCCGGCGCGATCAAGATGGAGGGCGGCGCCCATTTCGCCGAGACGGTGGCGTTCTTGGTCCAGCGCGGCGTGCCGGTGATGGGCCATATCGGCCTCACCCCGCAGGCGGTGAACACGATGGGCGGGTTCAAGGTGCAGGGCCGGCTGCCCGACGACGAGCGCCGTCTCCTGGAGGACGCGCGGGCGATCTCCGAGGCGGGGGCCTTCGCCATCGTGCTGGAGGGCATCGTCGAGCCGGTGGCCCGCGCCATCGCGACCTCACCCCGGGTCACGGCCGCCACGATCGGCATCGGCGCCTCGGCGGTCTGCGACGGGCAGATCCTGGTCCTGGAGGACATGCTCGGCCTCTCCGAACGGACGCCGAAATTCGTCCGCCAGTTCGGGAGCCTGCGCACCCATATCGAGGAGGCCGTGAAGGCCTACGCGGAGGAAGTGCGGGCCGGGCGTTTCCCCGCCGAGGACCACACCTACGGGTAAGCCGGCCCGGATGCGCCCGTTCACCGATCCTCCGACCTGAGCCGCCGCGGGAGGGCTCGGCCCATCGGCCTTCCCCCGCAGAGCCCTCAATGGCCATCGCGGCCTCCGAGGGCGGGCCGGCGCCGGCAGCCGCTGCCTCGCGGATGGGCATTGCGCCTAAGCCGGTTGCAATTCCCGCCCCGGTCCGTAATCGTTCCGCTGGTATACCAGATTGCCGAGTCGGCGCGCGTGATGGCGTGCGCGGCCGGCGGGTCGAGCGAGCGAGGGACGCGCGGGGATGTCCAACACGGTTGGCCCGGACGAACAGACCGGCAAAGTCTCCGGCTTTCAGCTGTTCAGGCCGATCCTTGCGGGGGCGACCCTGCGGGAGCGCCTGATCGGCTGCCTCGGCGCGCTCGTCGGCATCACGCTCACCGGCCTGATCTGCGGCTGGTTCTTCGGGCAGGGCCCCCACATTCCCCTCATCGTAGCGCCCATGGGCGCCTCGGCGGTCCTGCTGTTCGCGGTCCCCGCGAGTCCGCTGGCGCAGCCCTGGTCGATCATCGGCGGCAACACGATCTCGGCCTTCATGGGCGTGCTGGCCGCCCACTTCATCACGAACCCCGTCGTGGCGATCGGCGTCGGCGTGTCGCTGGCCATCGCGGCGATGTCGCTCACGCGGTCGCTCCACCCGCCCGGGGGCGCGGCCGCCCTGACGGCGCTGATCGGCGGTCCGGCCGTCACCTCGGCCGGGTTCCTGTTCCCGCTGTTTCCCGTCTGCCTCAACTCGGTGATCCTGGTCGCCCTCGGGATCGCGTTTCACAAGGTCGCGCGGCGCAACTATCCTCACGTGACGGCCAGGGCACCGGTCAACACGCACGGGACGGCCGACCTGCCCCCCTCCATCCGCGTCGGCTTCAGGCCCGAGGATGTCGACGCGGCGCTGCTCGAGCTGCACGAGACCATGGACATCGACCGCGACGACCTCAACCAGCTCCTGCGGCAGGTCGAGGCCCACGCGCTCCTGCGCACGCAGGGCACGCTCACCTGCGGCGAGGTCATGTCGCGCGACGTGGTGACGGTCGGGTTGAACGGCAGCGCCGCGCGCGCGCGGGAGCTGCTGCTCGCCCACAACATCCGCACCCTGCCGGTGGTGGACGGGGAGGGGCGGCTCGCCGGCACGCTCGGCCTGCGGGAATTGACCCTGCGGGGCGACGGCGCCGTCGCGCAGGCGATGTCCGAGGCCCGGACCGCCGCGCCGGGCGAACCGGTGATCAGGCTGATCGGCTCCCTGACCGACGGCCACGCGCACGCGGTCGTGGTCACGGGCGAGGACCGGCGCATCCTGGGGATCATCACCCAGACCGATCTCCTCGCGACCCTGACGCGCCTGCTCTCGGCCAAGGCCTTCGCGATGCCCGAGCCGGTCGCGCCGTGAGCGGCCGCCCCGGCGACGGGCCCGGCGGCTGGCCCGGGAGTTGCTCAGGATCCCGTGTTCCCGGCGACGCCGGATCCGCGGGATTGAGCCGATGCAAGATGGGCCGCTTCTCCTCCAGGCGCTGCACGCCGCCCTGATGGTGTCGAGCATGATGCTGACATGGCAGGTTTATCGCCTCCACAGGCCGTAGCCGCCACGGGCCCGCGTCCCCTGATTCGGGCCGACCGCGCGCGGTCGGCCCGACCGGCGATGGCCGGGCGGACGTCCCGGCCGCGGCCATGACCCCGCGGTTCCGGGCGGGAGTCAGCCCAGCCGTCGGGACGGAAGCCGCAGGCCCGGCGCCGGACGCTCCAGCAGCACCTCCCGGCGGAATCGCACGAGCCGGGCCGGCCGGCCGGCGGCGCCGCTGGTGACGCTCTCGGTCTCCTCAACCAGCCCCTGCTGCGCCACGAGACGCCGGAAATTCTGCTTGTGCAGCTGCGTGCCCGACAGCGCCTCGACGGTGCGCTGGAGCTGGAGAAGGGTGAATTCCGGCGGCATCAGCTCGAACACCACCGGGCGGTACTTGATCTTGCCGCGCAGGCGCCCGATCGCCGTGGCGAGCACCCGCCGGTGGTCGAAGGCCATGGGCACGCCGGTGGGATCGTTCGGCAGCGCGGGCCCGGGGTTGCCTCTCGCCTCCGGGATCAGGCCGGCCTCGAACAGCAACTCGTAGCGCTCCAGCACCCGCTCCTCGTTCCACGTGCCGCCGTTCATGCCGAAGGTCAGGCCGAGGCGGTCGAGGCGGCGGGTCCGGACGGCGCAATCCTCGGGCTCCGCGGCCCAGGCGGCGAGCCGCGCCTCGATGGCGTCGAGCTGGCGCGGGCGCCCCTGGCGGAAATCCTCGTAGGGCAGGTAGCGGTACCAGTTCTGCCACGCGGCCTCGGCGAGGCCGGCGGGCCGCTCCTCGCGGACGAGGGCCAGGTAGGCGACGGACAGCGAGTGCACCCCCGATTTCTCGGCGGTTCCGGAGCGGTCGCGATCGCCGAAGGTGTAGAGCTGCTCCACGTAGCCGAGGCGCTGGTGCGTCTGCCGCTCCACCCAGGCGCGCAGGCCGCGCTCCAGGGTCGCGTGCTCGGGCACGAGCGGACCGGCCGGCAGGCCGTCCACGCGGCCCGGCGCCTGATCGGGGACGCGGATCGTGAGGGCGCGCGGCTCCCCCTTGGTCGCGGCGACGATCACCGCGACGAGGCCCACGGAGGAGCGCTCCGGCAGGGCCTGCGCCCCGCGCGCACCCGTCTGCACCGCGGCAACACTCATCGTCCCTGACCGCCTCTCCCCTCGGATGCGCCTTAGCCGATCCCGCCTATAGGCGTGCTGGATCGGCGCACGTCAACGCCGCCGTATGACGCCGCTCCCCGGGATGCCGCCCGGAACGCTTGCCAACGCCGATGGGGCTATCCAAACAGGGACGCCCGAGGGCCGGCGCGGGGCCGGACGGGGCGGGGAATGTGCGACAGCGATGCCAGCCAGCGCGAGCGCCGCATCGCCCGGGAGCCGGGCGGTGGACCTGCGGCTCTACGGCCTCCTCGACGTGGGCGTCTGCGGTGCGGACGGGACGCGGCTGGCGCAGCTCGCCGCCGAGGCGGTGGCGGGCGGCTGCACCCTGCTCCAGTACCGCGAGAAGGACGTCCCCGACGCCCGCGCCGCGCTGGCGCGGATCCGGGCGATCCGTGAGGCCGTGCGCGGCCGGGTCCCGGTGCTCGTCAACGACCGCGTCGACCTCGCCCTCGCGGCGGCGGCGGACGGCGTGCATCTCGGCCAGGGCGATCTGCACCCCGCCGACGCGCGCCGCCTCCTGGGAGAGGGCGCGATCATCGGCCTCACCCTGAAGAAACCGGCCCAGGCCGACGAGCTGTACCGGTTGCCCGTCGACTACGCCTGCATCGGCGGCGTGTTCGCCACCACCAGCAAGGACAATCCCGACCCGCCGGTGGGCCTCGAAGGCTTTGCCAGCATCGCCTTCCGCGCCCGCCTGGCACGCGGTGCGGGCCTGCCGCTCGGCGCCATCGCGGGGATCGGCCTGGAGAACGCGGCCGCGGTGATCGCCGCCGGGGCGGACGGCATCGCGGTGATCACCGCCCTGTTCGGCGCGGAACCGGTGCGCCAGCGCGCCCGCGAACTGCGCGCCCGGATCGACGCCGCGCTCGCCGAGCGGGCGGGTGCACGATGAGCGGCACCGCCCCCATCGCGGTGACGATCGCGGGCTCGGATTCCGGCGGCGGCGCCGGCATCCAGGCGGATCTCAAGACCTTCTCGGCGCTGGGCGTCTACGGCGCCAGCGTGATCACGGCGCTGACCGCGCAGAATACGACCGGCGTCCAGGCCATCCACGACGTGCCGCCCGATTTCGTGGCCCGGCAGATCGACAGCGTGTTCTCGGATCTCGCCGTGAACGCCCTGAAGATCGGCATGCTGTCGCGGGCCGCGGTGATCGCGGCGGTCGCGGACGGCCTGGAGCGTCACGCCGCCGCGATCCCGATCGTCCTCGACCCCGTGATGGTGGCCACCAGCGGCGACCGGCTGATCGCCGACGACGCGGTGGCGGCGCTCCGGGAGCGGCTGCTGCCGCGGGCCGACCTGATCACCCCCAACCTGCCGGAGGCGGCGGTGCTGCTCGGCGAGGCCGTGGCCGGGGACGCGGCGACGGCGGTGGCCCAGGCCCGCCGGCTCGTGGCTCTCGGCGCCCGGGCGGTGCTGATCAAGGGCGGCCACGGAACGGGGCGCGAGAGCATCGATCACCTCGTCACGGCGGACGGGACCCTGCGGACCCTGTCGGCGCCGCGGATCGCGACGCGCAACACCCACGGCACCGGCTGCACCCTCTCGGCCGCGGTGGCGGCGGGGCTCGCCCACGGCCTGACGCTCCCGGAGGCTGTCGCGGACGCCAAGACCTACCTGACCGCCGCCCTCGCGGCGGCCGACCGCCTCGCGGTCGGGGCGGGCCACGGCCCCGTCCACCACTTCCACGCCGCGTGGCCGTAGGGGAGGCGGATCGGAGCTTTCGGTGCTTCGGCCCTGCCCGTGCCTTGCAACCGGACAGCGATTGCGTTTGAAGAAGCGCACGATCGTTCGGATAACGGAACGGCGCAGGCGGACCGGTGACGATGCAGGATCAGGCGGAACGGCCCGACCGGGGGCGCGGGCGCGACCTGCTGACCGGGGCGCAGGCGCTCTCCGGACAGCTCGGCAAGACCATCCAGCGGCTGCGCAAGGCCTACAACCTCTCGCTCTCGGAACTCGCCGAGCAGTCGGGCGTGGCCAAATCGATCATCAGCCAGATCGAGCGCAACGAGACCAACCCGACGCTCGCGACGATCTGGCGGCTCTCGCAGGCGCTGGACGTGTCCATCGAACGGGTTCTGGCCGCGGGCGACGAGGAACCGTTCATCGAGAAGACCTCCCGGGCGGACACGCCGATCCTCGTCTCGGAGGACGGCAAGGTGCGGCTGGCGATCATCGGCTGGCTCAAGACGATCGAGTGGCTGCAATGGTACGAGGTCGCGGCCGATCCCGGCGGCGTCCTCGACTCGGACCCGCACCAGCGCGGCTCGGTGGAGTCGCTCTCGGTCGCCGAGGGGGCGTTCGAGGTCGAGGTCGGCGGCATCGTGCAGCGGGCGCGGGCCGGCGAGACCCTGCGCTATCGCTGCGACCGCCCCCACCTCGTGCGCTGCACCGAGGGTCCGGCGCGGGCGACCATGGTGGTGATCATGAAGGCCGCCGTGATGGAGTGAGCCGGGCTCATCGCCCGGTGTTCACCCAGCGCACCACGTCCGCCAGCACGATGGAAAGCGCCTGATCGAGGGCGCGGGCGCCGTTGCCGGAATCGACCTTGGCCACCGGCACACGGGCCGTGAAGATCCGCGCCGCGGTCACCTTGCCGGTCCCGTCCGTCACGAGCTTCAGCGACAGGTCGACCACGGCCTCGCCGGTCCCGGCCTGGACGTCGAAGGCGCGGATCTCGCTGATCAGCTGGTAATCGGCCACGACCTTGTCGCCGGGCCGGCTCACGGAGCGCAGGCGGCCGGAATTCTCCAGGCTCTGGATGATGCGCGTCTGGATCAGCCGCGGCAGCCGGTCGGCCCACTGGCCGCCGCCCAGGAACGAGAGGGCGCCGCCGGGCTCGCGCACGATGATCCGGTCGGCCTCGAAGGGCTGGATGCTGACCGGCTCCGAGACCGCGATTGACCGGCCCGCCGCGATCGGGCGGCCGGAGGGCGGCAGGGCCGCAAGGTCGAAGGTGAGGGGCGCCGCGCCGCCGCCGCACCCGCCCAGGAGGGCGGCGAGCAGCACAGCGGCAGCGATGTGGGACGAGCGGACCATGCGCACAACCTGAGAGACCCCGCCGACGGGCGGCAGAGCTGTAAAAGCCATGCGGTTAAAACTACCCCGCCCCTGTATCGGTGTCGTGCGCCGGAACACATCGACTGTGCCGCGGGCGATTTCAGCGTCCGCCGTTGTATTCCGGCAACGACGGCTTGCCGCCAAAGATCACCTGGCTCGGGTCGCGCTCCAGGCTGCGCACCGTGCGGTTGAGCGTGCTCAGCGTCCGCTGGCCGTCCCCCGACAGGGCCTCGACCTCCCGGCGGCCGGAGCCGCTCAGGCGGCCGAAATTGGCCGAGATGCTGGCGGTGCGCTTGTCGAGGTTCTCCGACATGGTCCGGAAGGCCTTGCCGGCGTCCCGCACGGAGATCGCGGCGGCGCGGATTTCCGTGAACGTGCTGGACCCCTCCTGGCCGGAGGCCGACCCCAGGAAGCCCTGGGCGCCGTTGAGCACCGCGTCGATCTTGTCGGCCGAGGCGTTGAGCTTGGCGGCGAGCGAGCGGGCATCGTGCACCGCCCCCTCGATGTCGGGGCTGGACTTGGACAGGGCCGCCGAGAAGCGGTCGGCGTTGTCGATCACGTGGCCGAGCTTCGCGCCGTCCACCGCCTTGACCAGCGCCGCGATGTTCGGGCCGGCATCGGCGAGCGTCTTCGAGAAGGTGTCGACGTTGGCGAGGGACCGGCTGATCGCGCCCTCGTTGGCGGAGACGACCCGGTCGAGGCGGGCCAGCATGTCGTCGGCCCGCTGCGCCACCTGGCGGGCGAGCGCCATCATGTCCTGCATGTCGGAGGAATCGGCGAAGATCGTCGGCGGCTCGCCGTTGGCCAGGGGGGTGAGCACCGGCGCGTCGGCGTTGCCGCCCGACAGGGAGATCACCGAGACGCCGGTGAGCATCGCCGAGTCGAGGCGGGCGCGGGTGTCGGCCCGGAGCGGGGTCGCGGGCTCGACCTTGATCTGGGCGAGCACCCGGCGCGGATCCTGCGGGGCGAGGCGGATGTCGGTGACCTCGCCGACCTTGATGCCGTTGAAGTTCACGCTCGAGCCGCGAGAGAGGCCGCCCACCGAGCCCGAGAAGACGATGCGGACGGTCTGGCTGACTTGCCGCGAGGCCCCCCCGGAGAGCCACAGCACGGTACCGAAGCCCGCCAGGATGACGGCGATGGTGAAGGCCCCGATGAGGGCGTAGTTCGCGCGGGTTTCCATGCGCTCAACCTGCTCTTCTGCCCGGCGGAGATCCGGCCGGGCCTCTGGCCCCGGCTCCCCGAGGGGGGCGGGGCAGGATCTGGGTGGGACGGCGCTCACGCATGGGCTGCGGCGCCGCCCGTGGCGATGGTCCGGGCGCGCTTGCCGTGGAAGTAGGAGCGCAGCCAGGGATGGTCGCTCGCCAGCATCTCGTCGATCGTGCCGGCCGCGATGATCTGGCCGTCGCCGAGCGCCGCGATGCGGTCGCAGGCGGTGTAGAGGCTGTCGAGGTCGTGGGTGACCATGAAGACGGTCAGGCCCAGCGTCTCCTTGAGGGTCGAGACGAGGTCGTCGAACTCGCCCGCGCCGATCGGGTCGAGGCCCGAGGTCGGCTCGTCGAGGAACAGGATCTCGGGATCGAGGGCCAGGGAGCGGGCGAGCGCCGCGCGCTTGATCATGCCGCCCGACAATTCCGAGGGCAGCTTGTCGGCGGCGTCGGGCTTGAGGCCGACCATCTCGATCTTCAGGCGGGCGAACTCGTCGAGCAGGCGCTCGGACAGGTTCAGGTGCTCGCGCATCGGCACCTGGATGTTCTGCTTGACGGTGAGCGCCGAGAACAGGGCGCCCTGCTGGAACAGCACGCCCCAGCGCTGCTCCATCCGGCGCCGCTCGGCGTAGGTCAGCGCGTCGACGTCGCGGCCGAACACCTCGATCCTGCCCGCACGCTTCGGATTCAACCCCAGGATCGTCCGGGTGAGCACCGACTTGCCCTGACCCGAGGGCCCGACGAAGCCCAGGATCTCGCCGGCGCGAATGTCGAGGCTCAGGCCCTTGAGGATGTTGCGGTCGCGGAAGCCGACCACGAGGTCGCGCACGCGGATGATCGGCTCCTCGTGTTCGCTCACCGTCCCCCCCCGATCCGTGTGCGCGTCGCGGCGCGACCCAGGCGCGCGCCGCGCCCGGAGGTCACCCGCTGCCCTGGGTCGCTTCGCGGCGCTCGCGATGACGGAATGGGTGGCATCGACGGGATGGGTCTCAAAAATCGATGGCGGCGAAGAAGACCGCGAACAGGCCGTCGAGGACGATGACCATGAAGATGGACTTCACCACCGAGGCGGTGACGTGGCGGCCGAGGGACTCCGCCGAGCCCTCCACGGCGAAGCCCTCGATCGTGGCGATCACCCCGATGGTCAGCGCCATGAACGGCGCCTTGATCAGGCCGACCATCACGTGGTGGACGCCGACCGCCGCTTGGAGCCGGGCCAGGAACTGGTCGAGGGTCAGCCCGCCGTAGAGCATCGCGGTAAGGCCGCCACCGGCCAGGGCCGAGAGATCGCCGATCAGCGTCAGCATCGGCAGGCCGAACATCAGGGCGAGCACGCGGGGCACGATCAGGATCTCGACCGGGTCGAGGCCCATGACGCGCAGCGCGTCGACCTCCTCGCGCATGCGCATGGATCCGATCTCGGCGGTGATCGCCGAGCCGGAGCGTCCAGCCACCATGATGGAGGTCAGCAGGACGCCCATCTCGCGCAGGATCAGCAGCCCGATCAGGTTGACCACGAAGGTCTGGGCGCCGAAGCGCTGGAGCTGGAAGATACCCTGCTGGGCGACGATGCCGCCCACCAGGAACGAGATCAGCACGATGATCGGCGTGCCGTTGAGGGCCACCTGCTGGACCTGGTTGATCAGCGCGGTGCCCCGGAAGGTGCCGGGCCGCAGGGCGACGCGGCCGCAGGCGGCGATCAGCTCCCCGAGGAACGCCAGGGCGGTGACGAATTCGTGCCCGCCGCGCACGGTCTGGCGCCCGGTGGCATCCAGCAGGCCGACGATCGGACCGTGACGCCGGGCCGGCGCCGCCTCGGGCTCGCGCAGGCGCACTTCGCCCAGCAACGTCCGGTGCTCCGGCCGCGCCGCGAGATAGGTGAGGGCGCCGCCCGCCTGCCCGATCTCGGTGCGGGTCCGCTCCAGCACCCAGGCGCCGAGCGTGTCGAGGCGCTCGATTCCCGACAGGTCGACCGCCACCGGACCGCTCCGGCCGGCCGCCGCGATGCGGGCGGCCGCGGCCTCGACGGCCGGCGCCTGGTCGGCGGTCCAGCGTCCGTCAAGCATCAGCCGGCCGTCGTCCGGCCGCTCCCGCACAGATGCGCCGAGAACGATGTTCTCGCTCAGCAAAAGACCTCACTCCTCGATCGAGGCACCACTCTGCCGGGCGGTTATGTCGACATTACGGTTGATGAACCGTGTCCGGCGTCACGCCCGCCCGGCGCGAGGCGAGGGCGAGCCCGAGCCCGGCGGCGGCCAGCGGCGCCATCAGCAGGAAGGCGAGGGGGCCGCCGGACCGGTAGGCGAAGCCGCTCACCAGGGTGGCGACCACCGCGACGCTGGCGTTGACGGCGCTGAGCGTGCCCTGCGCCCGGCCCCGCGCCCCGTCGGGAGCGTAGGCCGAGACCGCCGCCATGGCCCCGAGCTGGGTCGCACCGAACGTCAGGCCGTGGAGGGCCTGCAACGGCACCAGGGCGGCGAGGCGGTCGCCGAGGAGGAACATGCCGACCGCCCGCAGGATCGCCGCGGATGCGCCGAGGCCGAGCAGTCGCACCGGGCTGCGCCACGCGGGGGGCAGGGCGGGCACGGACGCGAACAGCACGATCTCGGCGAGCACGCCGGTCGCCCAGAGCGCGCCGACCCAGGCCGCCGTGATGCCGTGCTCCGTCCAGAAGATGCTGCCGAATCCGTAGAGGGCGCCGTGGCTCGCCTGGATGGCGGCGGCCGCGCCGATGCAGAGCCACAGCTTGAGCGGAAGGCGCGGGCGTCCCGCGCCGTCCGCCGCCTGCGGCACGGCCGCCACGGACCGGCTGCGCCACGCCACGAGCGCCGCGACCAGGGCGAGGCCGGTGAGCAGCACCGGCACCGCGAGGTGGCCCCCCAGCGCCGACAGCAGGACGCCGCCGACGAGGTTGGCCATCAGGAACGCGACCGAGCCCGCCATCCGGATCCGGGAATAGGCGAGGCGGGAATCCCGGCGCACGGCCGCGAGCGTCAGGTAGTCGATGCAGGGCACGAGCGGCGCGCCGGCGGCCGCGTTGAGCACGATCAGCACGGCGAGCAGGGGCCATCCGACCCCGGCGGCGCCGGGCATCAGCGCGTAGGTCAGGCTCAGCGCGAGGCTGCCCAGCAGGATGAGCCGGCGCGGGCCGAGGCCGCGGTCGAGCAGGCTCATCAGCGGCGCCGTGGCGGCGATCCGGGTCGCGATCGGCAGGGCGAGCAGCACGCCGATCAGCCCGGCGTCGATCCCCAACGTGTCGAGCCAGAGAGGCATGAACGGCATCGCGATGCCGATCTCGGTGAAGACGACGGCGTAGAGCAGCGACAGGCGCGCCGGGCCGGACGGGCGAAGCAAGGCGGGGCTCGGGGCGGCAGTTCGGAGGGGGCCCGGATCGGGCCCGGATCGGGGCCCGCCCGTAAGCGCCCGTTAAAGGCATCCTGTCAAATTGCGCGCTTCCGGGCCGGATCCTGCGCCGGCCGTCGCCCGCCGCCCGCCGCCCGCCTTCCGCGTCCAGGGAAGCTCATGACCGGACCTGTCACCCCGAGCCCCGCTGCGTCGGCCGAGTACGACGCCATCGCGGCGGCGCTCGCCGCCACGGAGCGCGGTCGCTGGTTCCTGGCCGAGCATGTCCGCCGCAACCGCGGCGCCGACACCGAGACGCTGCTCGGCGCGATCGCCCGGCTGGAGCGGACCGTCACCGAGGATCGCGGCCACGAGGCGTTCGGGCACCTGCGCGGCAACCTCGTCGACATGGCCGACGCCATCAGCCGCACCAAGGCCGAGATCGCGGCGATCAGCGCCACCGATACCCAGCAGACCCGCCTGACCCAGGCGTCGCTCGCCCTCGACGCAATCGTGCGCGAGACCGAGCAGGCAACCTCCGACATCCTCGGCTCGGCCGAGGCCATCCAGGAGGCGGCCTGGACCCTGCGCGAGCGGGGCGGCGACGCGCCGGCCTGCGACGCCCTCGACCGGCACGCCACCGCGATCTACACGGCGTGCTCGTTCCAGGACCTCACCGCGCAGCGCACGGCCCGGATCGTCTACACGCTCCGCTACCTGGAGGACCGGCTCTCGGCGATGATCGCCATCTGGGGCGCCGAGGCCGAGCGGATCCCGTCGCCGTCCGGCCCCCGGACAGCCGGCCCGGAGGCGGAGCCGTCCGACCTCTGCCAGAGCGACATCGATCGGTACATCAGCATGGATGTCCCGGCCGTGACGGCGGCAGCCCTCGTGGCCCGGCCCGGAAGCCCGCCGCTCCACGAAGATCTCGCGTTCCTGCCGGTCACGGGCGGGACGGACGCGCCGCTGCCGTCGTCCGACGTCGCCTGGATCGCGGCGGCCGCATCCATCGCGACTTCCGAACCGGATGCGGAGACCGCCGCCGGGGACGCCCCGGAGCCCGACTGGGCCGACATCGTCGCGGCGGTGCCCGAACTGGAGGTTCCGGGGGAGGAGCCTGTCTTGAGCTTCGCTGCGCTTGACGCGCTCCCGCCGGAGGAGCGGCTGGCACTCTTCGCCTGAGAGGCGCATCGGGACGCGGACCCTGCTATCAGGGCGCCGCATGGCATCCCATGGTTTCCCGTGGCGTCCCATGCTGTCCCGTGTCGTCAGTCGCGAGAATCCGCGTCCGTGGCCCTGCACCTGATCAAGCTCTGCGTCGGCCCCGCCTCCATCGCCGACCTTGAAGCGCGGCAGGCGCGGTTCCTCGCCGATGCGCTCCGGGACGGCCGGCCGGCGGCGCCGTTCCACGTCACCCGGACCCTGCCCAAGCGCCACCGGGAGATCGCCGGGCAGGGCTCGATCTACTGGGTGATCCGGGGAACCCTGTCCTGTCGGCAGGCGATCACGGCCATCGAGCCGCTGACCGGGGAGGACGGCATTCCGCGCTGCCGGCTGGTCTTCGACCCGCGCCTCGTCCCGGTGGCGCCCCGTCCGTACCGTCCCTTCCAGGGCTGGCGCTACCTCACGGCGGGCGACGCGCCGACCGACCTCGGCGCCGGGGCCTCGGGCGATCTCGCCGAGATGCCCGAGGCCCTGCGGCGCGAGCTGGTCGGCCTCGGCCTGCTGTGACCGGAGGGTCCGACGCGCGCCCTCACCCGGAGCCGCCGGACGTCGCGGGATCCCCCCGAACCCTCCTTCGAGACCCGCCGACGCGGGCAATCCCGCACCAGGGCGAGGGCCGGAGAACTGCTCCCTGAGCGCGCCCGCACCGCAGCCCGCCGGAGCCGGCCTCGACCCCGGCGGGACGCGTCTTACGCCCCGTCGAAGCGTCCGCTGGCATGGGCCAGCATGGTGTAGACCTTGCCGGTCTCCGAGGTGAGATAGGCGTCGGTCCGCTTGGCGTCGCTGTCGTTCTTGACCACGTCGCCGAGCAGGCGCTCGAACTCGCTGACGTAGCGGTCGACGCTGCGGCGGAACTCCGTGTCGGTCCGGTAGCGGCGCTGGATCTCCGCGAAGGTCGCGCGGCCCTGCGGCGTGTAGATCCGCGGGTCGAACAGGTTGGGCTCGCCGCGGCGGTACCGCTCCCACAGGTCGACCGCGGTGCGATGCTCGATCATCTTGGCGATGTCGGTCGAGATCGTGTCGAGGGCGATCCGTCCGGTCTCGGCGGCCGCCACCGCGGGCCGGCGGGCCGGCTGTGCGGGCGCCGCCGGCGCGGCGGCCGGCGCGTCGGCCGCCGGAACCTCCTCGTCGTCGTCCAGGGAGGCGCGGGTCAGGAGATCCGACAGCCAGCCGCGCTTGTCGCCGGCCTGTGCGGGCCGGGCCGGAGCGGCCGGGCGTGGCGCCTCGATCCGGGCCGGAGCGGCCGCGGCGGGCCGCGGTGCCGCCGCGGCGGTCGGAAGCGCCGGAGCGGAAGCCGCCGGAGCCGCCGGCGCCAGGGAGGCGGCGGGGACCGGAGCGGCCGGGGCCGGTGCGGAGCGGCTGCCGCCCTCGGCGACCCGCCGCTGGGTCTGCGCCTGCGGCTGGGCGACGTCCACGGCGCGGCCGGAGCGGGAGACCAGGGACGAGAGCTCGTTGAGCGCCTTGATCTGGTCGGCCACCACCCGGCGCATCTCGCCCGTGGCATCCTGGGTCTCGCGCGGCAGGTCGAGGACGCCCTTGGCAAGTTCGGCGCGGGTGGCGTCGAGTTCACCGCGGATCGAGCCCGCCATCTCGCGCAGTGCCGAGAAGGAGTCGCCGAAGCTGGCCTGGGCCTCCTGGAAGCCGCTGCGCATCTCGCGGGCCGCCTCCTCGATGGCCTGCCGCACGCCCTGGGCGGCCTTCTCGCCCTCGGCGCTGGCGCTGTCCTTCAGGTCGGCGAAGGCGCTCGTCACCGAGGCGCCGGCGCCCTGGGCCGACTGGGCCAGGGACTCGCCGACGCTCCGGGCACGGTCCTCGGCGGCGCGCAGGGTCTGCTCGATCGTGCGCTCCAGGGCCTTGCCGTTCTGCTCCAGGGCGGTCGCCCGCGCCTCGAAGGCGGCGAGCGCGCCCGTCAGGGCCGTTTCGCGGCCCGTCAGGGTCGACCCCAGACGCTCCTCGATGGCGGCGAGCGAGGCGGCCGCCCGGTCGAGGGCGGCGACGTGCGCGGCCGTCTGCTCCCCGAGGGAGCGACCCCGCGTATCGAGGGTCTCGGCGAGGCGGGACGCCTCTTGGAGGGCCCCGTCGGCGGCGCCGCGCAGGGATTCGACCTGCGCCGACACGCCGGCGCTGGCCCGGCCGGTCTCGGAGGCGATGCGTTCCAGCGCCTCCTGGATCTGCTCGATCCGGCCGGCGAGGCCCCGCTCGACCGCGCCGAGATTCGTGTCGGCGCCGGCCACGAGGTCGCTGAGGGCCGTGTTGGCGGTCTCGATCCTCTGGAGGAGGGCGCCGAGTTCCCGGCCCATGCGGTCGTTGGTCTCGAACAGCTCCGAGAGGGTGCGGCCGGCGCCGTCCTCGACGGCGGCGCGCAGCAGCTCGGCCGAGGCCCGCGACTGCACCGCCAGCTCCTCGGTCCGCTCCCGCAGGGTCTCGGCCAGCGGAACACCCGTCTCGGCAAGCGTCCGCTCGATCGCGTCGGCCCGGTCTGCCAGGGCGCGGGACAGGTCGAGCATCGGACCGTCGATGGCCTCGCGCAGGCGGACCACATGACCCTCCACGCTGTCGCCGGCCGCGCGGCCGCTGCCCTCGATGCTGGCGAGCAGGGCGCCGCCCTTCTCCTCGATGGCGCGCACCAGGGTCTCGGCGCTCTCCGCGAGGCGGCGGGACAGGGCCTCGCCGCGGGCATCCACCAGGGCGCCCAGCGCGGTGGCGCGCCGCTCGAACCCGGTCCCGAGCGCCTCTGTGCGCGCGTCGATCAGGCCGGCGAGCGCCGCCTCGCGGCGGCTGAGCGTCTCGGCGAGCGCCGCGTTGTGGGCGTCGACCTGCTCGGCATGGGCCCGCGCGCGCTCGTCCAGGGCGGCCACGAGGCTCGCGGTGCGCTCGTCCATGAGGCCCGCGAAGGCCTCGTGGCGGTCGTCGAAGGCCGTGGCCAGCGTATCCGCGCGCTGAGCGACCAGCGTCGCGAACAGCCGCATCCGGCTGTCGATGCGCTGGGTGAAGGCGTCGGCCCGGGCATCGACGCCGCGGGCCAGGGCCTCGCTCTGCGCCTCCACGGCCTGCGCGAGCGCCGTCGTGCGACCCTCCACGACGCCGTCGAGGTCGCGCAGCCGGGCGTCGAAGGCCTCGACCAGGGCTCCGGTGCGGCCTTCGGCAGCCGCCATCAGGGCCTGGCTGCGGTCTTCGAGCAGCCCCTCGATCGACGCGCGCGCCTCTTCGAAGGTGCCGCGCAGGGCCTCGATCCGCGCGTCGACCCGCTCGGACACGTCGCGGCCGGTCCCCTCGACGATCGCCCCGAGGCGACCCTGCACCCGCTCGAACAGCACCTGCAATTCGGCCGTCCGCTCCCTGAGCGTCTCGGCGAGTTGGGTCTCGCGCGTCTCCAGCAGGCCCGCGATGGCCGGATTGACCTGCTCGATGGTCGCCTGCAGCGCCTGGGTCCGGTGCTCGATCGTTCCGGCGATCTGGCGGCCGCGGCCCTCCACGAGGCGGTCGATCTCCTCCTGAGCCCGCTCGAACACGGCCTGCAGCGCGACGGTCCGCTCCTGCATGGCCTCGGTCAGCCGGGCTTCCCGCGTCTCCAGCAGGCCCGCGATGGCGGGGTTCGCCTGCTCGATGGTGGTCTGAAGGGCCTGCGTGTGGTGCTCGATCGTCCCGGCGATCTGGCGGCCGCGGCCCTCCACGAGGCGGTCGATCTCGCCCTGTGCGCGCTCGAACAGGGTCTGGAGGTCGGCCACGCGTGCCCCCAGCAGCTCCGACATCTGGGCCGGCGCGGCATCGAGGGTGGTGCGCAGCCCCTCGGTCTGGGCCGCGATGGCGTCGGCGACTTCCTGGCCGCGGCCATCCACGAGGTCGCGCAGGCCCGCCTGGGCCTCCTCGAACAGGGTCTGCAGGCGCTGCGTGCGCGCGTCGAGGGTCGCGGCGAGCTGGCGCTCGCGGGTCTCCACCAGCGCCGAGACGGCGGCGGGCGCCTCCTCCAGCACCCCGCGCAGGGCCTGGATCCGGGTGTCGATGGCGGCGGCGAAGCGGCCGCCGCCGCCCTCGACCACCGCGTCGAGGGCGGCCTGGGCCTCCTCGAACAGGGTGCGCAGGGCCTGCCCGCGGGCGGCGAGCGTCTCGGCGAGACGGTTGCCCCGGCCCTCGACCAGGGTCTCCAGGCTGCCCAGCCGCTCGTCGAACAGGCTGCCGAGTTGCCGGGTCCGGTCCTCCAGCGCGCCGGTCGCGGTGCCGAACGCGCCGTCCAGGGCGGCGACCAGCGCCTGGCCGCGGCCATCCAGCGCCTCGTTGATCGGGCCCATGCGGCCGTCCATCGTGGCGGCCAGGGTGCCGGCGTGGTCGTCCAGCATCACGCGGATCTGGTTGGTCCGGTCGTCCAGCAGGCTGTGGACCGAGCGCACGCCGTCGTCGAGCAGGCCGCTGATGTCGGCGGTCCGGCTCGACAGGGTGTGACCCAGGCGGCCCTCGCCGGCCTCCAGCATCCGCTCGGCATCCGCGATGGTCTGCTGCAGCTTGGCGAGCACGCTCTCGCCGCGCTGGTCGATCAGTTGCGCGAGCGACGTGCCGCCGCTGTCGAACAGGCGGCCCAGCTCGGTGATGCGGCCGCCGATCGCCCCGAACACGGAGCGGCCCTTCTCGTCGAGCTCGCCCGACAGGGACGCGATGCGCTCGTCGATGAGGCGGGCGAGATGGTCGGCACGCTCCGCGAAAGCGGCGCGCACGGCCTCGGTGCGGGCTTCCAGCGCCGCGTCGGCGCTCTGGGCGCGCTCGTCCACCAGCCGGACGATCGCCTCGCCGCGGGTCGACAGCGCCGTCTCCAGGCCGCGGGTCGAGTCCTCGATGGACGTGGTGAGCGCGCGGACGCGCTCGGCCATGGCGCCGTCGAGGCCGCCGGTCCGGTCGGAGATCATCGCGACGAGGTCGCGCGTCCGGCCGGCCAGTTCCTCGTCGACCGCGCGGGTGCGCGCCTCGATGAGGCGGATCGCCTCGAAGGCCTGCACGCCGAAGCTCTCGTCGACCAAGCGGGCGCGCTCGTCCAGCGCCTCGGCGATCGCCTGGAGGCGGCCGATCACGCCGACGTCGAACTGGCCCGCGCTCTCGGCGATCCGGTGGGCGATCTCGCCCGTGTGCCGGGCGATATCCTCTCCGAGGCCGGTGGTGCGGCCCTCCAGCATCTCGATCAGGCCGCGGTGGCCCTCGGCCATGATGCGCGCCATCTCGTCGGTCCGGGCGCGCAGCACGTCATCCACCGCTGAGGCGCGGGTGCCGAGATGGGCGTCGATCTCGGCGACGAGGCCGGCCACGGCCGCGCCGATCTCGGCGGTCCGCCGGACGGAGCGCTCCTCCAGGCCGCCGAGGTGGGTCTCGATCATGCTGCCGGCCTCGCGGGCCTGGGCCGAGATCGTCTCGGCGACGGCCTGACCCTTGCCGGTGATGAGGCGGTCCATCTCCTCCAGCCGGGTGCCCACGGTTTCGCCGAAGGCCGCGGTGTCGCGGCCGATGCGGTCCGCGAGGATGTCGCCGCGGGCGATGGTCTCCTGCAGGGCGGTGAGGCGGCTGCCCAGGGTCTCGTCGATCGCCCGGACCCGTCCGTCCGCGGTCTCGGCGAAGCTCGCTCCGGTCTGGCTGAGGGTGTCGGCGATGCGGGCCCCCTGGCTCGCCACCGCCAGCACGATGTCGCGGCCTGTGCCGCTGATGCGGGCCTGGGTCTCGTCGGCGTGGCTCGCCAGGAGTTCGGCGACGCTGCGGCCATGGGCGCCGAAGGCCGTCTCCATCTCGCCGATCCTCGCGGCGAGGTCGGCCGAGATCGCGCGGGCGGCCTCGGCGAGGCTGCCGGTGGCGTCGCCGGTCCGCGCGGCGAGTTCCCGGTTGAGGTCGTCGAGGGCGGCGCGGACGGCGGCGACCGCCTCCGTGCCGCGCGCGCCCAGCTCCGTACCGGCCCGGTCGGCGGCGTCGCGGAACCGCGTCGTCAGGCTGGCGGTCTCCGCCTCGACGGCGCCGGTCACCTCGGCGGAGGCGTTGCGCAGGGTCTCCAGGGCGGCGGTGAGGCGGGCGGTCGCGTCGCGCGTCCGGCCCTCGGCGGCCTCGCCCGCCTGATCGGCGGCGGCGCGCAGCGCCTCGGCCGCCTCACCGGTCCGCGCCGCCAGGGCGGCGGCGGACTCCGAGACCCGACGCTCGAAGACCTGCACGGCCTCGAGGGTCCGGGCCTCGACCGCGCCGGTGGCATCCTCGGCCGAACCGCGCAGGGCGGTGGCGACTTCCTCGGTCCCGCGCCGGAGCGCGGCGACCGCGCCGGCGGTGCGGCCGTCGATCTCGCCCGACAGGTTCTCGACGGCCCCCCGCAGGCTGCCGACCGCGGCGGCAGCCCCGGCCTCGAAGCCCTGGCCCAGCACCGTGAAGGCGGCCTCCAGGCTCGCCGCGGCCGTGCCGGTGTGATGCGTGATCCCGCTGCCGGCGCGCTCGGCCGCCGCGGCGACGCGGCGCTCCAGATCCGCGGCCCGCACCGTGACGGTCTCGTCGAGCCGTGCCGCGATGCCGTCCATGCGCTCGGCGAGGGCGCCGCCGCGATCCGACAGCGCCTCGGCGATCCGCTCGGCCGTGCCGATCAGGTCGTCGCGCACCGCGCCCGCGCGGGTCGTCAGGGTGTCGCCGGCGCCGCTCGCGGCGAGCGCCAGGGCGGCCTGGGCGTCGCGCCCGCGGCCCTCGATCATCTCGGCCACCGACAGGCCCGCGCTCTCGATCTCGGCGCGGAGCGCGGTGCCGCGGCCGGCGATGTCCTGGGTCAGCGCCGTGCCGGTCTCGGCGAAGCGGGCGGTGATCTCGGCGCCCATGGCGCCGAAGCGCTCGGTCAGGTCAGAGCCGCGCGACAGGAAGACGGTCTCCAGGCCGCCCACCGAGCGCTCGAAGCTCTCGCGCACCGCGCCGGCCTGCTGCTCCAGGGCCTCGCCCACGCGCGTGCCGGTCTCCGCGAGACTCCGGGCCAGCGCGCCGGTGTTCTCGGCGAGGCGGTCGGTGAGGGCGGTGCCGGCGGCCTCGAAGGCGCCCGTCACCTCGCCGGCCCGGGTCCCGAAGGTGCGGGTCAGCGTCTCGCCGACCTCCTGGAGGGTCCCCCGCACGTCCTGGCTCGTCGCCGTCAGGTTGTCGATGAGATCGCTGCCGCGGGCGGTCATCAGGCCGACCACCCGGTCGCCGGCCTCGCCCAAGGAGGCGGTGATCGCGGCGCCGCGGATCTCCAGCGCGCCGGTAACGCGCTCGCCCGCGCCGGTCACCGCGGAAACGATCCGGTCGGAGGCGCCCTCCAGCTCCTGGCTCAGGCTCTGGTGCGAGCCGGTGATCGCGGTCCGAACCCGGTCGGCGTTGGTGACGATGGCCTCCCGCTGCGCCACCAGCTCGTCCACGAGGGACCGGATGCGGATCTCGTTGTCGGAATAGGCGCGCTCCAGGGTGGCGATCTCGCCGCGCACCAGGGTCTCCAGTTCACCCGCGCGGGCGAGCGCCCGCTCGACGCCGTCGCCCACCGCCGCCACCTCGCGGCGCACGGTCTGCGACATGGTCAGGACGGCATCGGTGGAGAAGCTCTCGGGTTCGGCCAGCCGCACCGCGACCTCGCCGACCGCGCGGGCGACGAGGCGCATCTCCTGGGCGCGCACGGCCAGCATGGCGGCGATCACGAACAGCACCACCGGCCCGAGCAAGGCGGCGGCGCCGATGCTCGCCTGCAGGGCGCTGAGCCCCGCCACGACGCCACGCAGGTCGCCGTCGGACTTGGTCCAGGCGACCAGCACGAGGGCCCCGATCCAGGCCGCACCGGCGGCGAGGGCGAACAGGTAGGGCTTGGGCGAGGAGCGCACCCGCAGGGTCTGCTGCAGGATGCCGATGTTGCGTCGGTCGTCGTTGGCCACGAGCGAACGGTCGGGCGGCAGGAGGCCGCCCTCGCGGCGGGGACGATCCAGGCCGGGGGGCGGCAGGTCCGAGACGAGGGGCGCGTCGAGGTCGAGGCGCGGCGGCATGGTGCGGCCGGCCGGGTCGAGGCCCCCGTCGAGCAGCGGATCGGCATCGCCGACGTCGGGCAGGCGCGGCTCGGCGCGGCTGTCGGTGCCGTTCGGCGTCAGGGCGTCGAGGTTCAGCGCCTGCTCGATCGCAGAGAGCGCGGCCTCGGCCGGGTCCTTCAGCTTCTTCTCGGTCGCCATTCAACGCCTCGTTACACGGGTTCACCGGCACCTGGGGAGGCTGATGCCGGAGACGCAACGCCCCGTTTACCATCCAAGATTAGACGCGGGCAGCGATTGCCGATACCCGAGCCCCCGGCCGGCCCCAGAAAACGTTAACCGAATGGTTACCGCGCCTGCCGCTCACCGCCTCCGCCATCCTGCCGCACGGGACGGGTCCGGCGCGATCCCCGCCCCGCGAATCGGGGGGTGAATTGTGTGGATCAGCCCCGCCATCCACGAAGAACACGCATCCCGGGAGCCAGGACATGAGCCAGGACAGGAGCCGGGGCACGAGCCGGGGCATGCAGGCCATCGACCGCGCGGCGCTCGACGTCCAGACGGGGGGCGACGCCGAACTCGCCCGCGAAGTGCTGGATCTGTTCGCCGGCCAGTGCCGGTCGATCCTGCCCAGGCTCGCCGATGCCGCCGCCGCGCCGGAGCGGCGCGCCGACCTCGCCCACACCTTGAAGGGCTCGGCCGCGGGCGTCGGCGCGGAGCGGGTTCGCGCCCTGGCGGACGCCGCCGAGGCGCGCCTGCGCGCGGATGACGGGCCGGTCCCGCTCGACGACCTCGCCGCCGCGGTCGCGGCGGCGCTCGCGGAGATCGGGACCGCGCAGCCCTGACGAGCCATCCGGGCACCGCCCGCGATGCGGCGATCGAACCGGGAGGGGCGACAACCGCCGCGCTTGCATTCCGCGATCTCTGCCGCCAATCAGGCGCACGCCGCCCGTCGGAGAGATTGCGCTCGACGCGAGCCCGGAGCCCCCAGCATGCCCAAGATCACCTACGTCGACCACGCCGGGACGGAGAGGACCGTCGAAGGCAGCGTCGGCGCGACCGTGATGGAGACGGCTCTGCGCAACAACGTGCCGGGCATCGACGCGGAGTGCGGCGGCGCCTGCGCCTGCGCGACCTGCCACGTCTACGTCGCCGACGCGTGGATCGAGGTGGTGGGCAAGGCCGCCGACATGGAGCAGGACATGCTCGATTTCGCCAGCGACGTGCGCGAGAACTCCCGCCTGTCCTGCCAGATCAAGATCACGCCGGCGCTCGACGGGCTGGTGGTGACGACGCCCTCCCAGCAGGGCTGACAGGGCGTCCGATCGCGGGCCGGCGACGGACGGTTCGCCGGATCATCCATCCTCCCGCGTCCCGAGGGGCCGGAGCGCAGCGGGAACCTCGGGGCGAGGGTGCGGGTCGGATGAGCCCCCCGAGCCGGGGCCTGTCACGGCTCACCGCACGAGCGCCCGCGCCGCCGCGTCGAGCCCGTCCAGGGTGAGCGGGAACATCCGGCCGGCGACCAGCCGCTGCATCATGCCGATCGACTGGGTGTAGCCCCAGTGCGTCTCGGGCACCGGGTTCAGCCACGCGACCTTCGGGAAATGGTCGAGGAGCCGCTGCATCCAGACGGCACCCGCCTCCTCGTTCCAGTGCTCCACGGAGCCGCCCGGCGTGGCGATCTCGTAGGGGCTCATCGAGGCGTCGCCCACGAAGACGACGCGGTAGTCGCTGCCGTAGGTGCGGATCACGTCGAGCAGCGGCGTCTTCGCCTCGTGGCGCCGCCGGTTCTCGGTCCAGACCGCCTCGTAGGGGCAGTTGTGGAAGTAGTAGTGCGCGAGGTGCTTGAACTCGGAGCGCGCCGCCGAGAACAGCGCCTCGGCCTGCGCGATGTGCCAGTCCATCGAGCCGCCCACATCGAGGAAGAGCAGTACCTTGACAGCGTTGCGCCGCTCCGGCCGCAGCCGCACGTCGATGTAGCCCTGGCGGGCGCTCTCGCGGATCGTGCCGTCGAGATCGAGCTCCTCGGCCGCCCCCGTCCGGGCGAAGCGGCGCAGGCGCCGGAGCGCGAGACGCATGGTGCGGGCGCCGATCTCCCGGTCGTCGTCGAGGTCCTTGAACTCCCGCTTGTCCCAGACCTTCACCGCCCGGAAGTTGCGGTTCCCGTCCTGGCCGATGCGGATGCCCTCGGGATTGTAGCCGTAGGCGCCGAAGGGCGAGGTCCCGCCGGTGCCGATCCATTTCGAGCCGCCCTGATGGCGCCCCTTCTGCTCGGCGAGCCGCTGCTTCAGGGTCTCGAACAGCTTGTCCCAGCCCAGCGCCTTCAGCTCCGCCCGCTCGGCCTCGGTCAGGTATTTCTCCGCGAGCTTGCGCAGCCACTCCTCGGGGATCGCGGCGGGCTCCACCGCAGGGCCGAGGGTTTCCAGCCCCTTGAACACCGTGCCGAACACCCGGTCGAACCGGTCGAGATGCGCCTCGTCCTTCACGAGCGCGGTGCGCGCCAGGAAATAGAACGCCTCGACGTCGTGCCCGGCCAGCCCCCGGTCGAGGCCGCCGAGGAGGGTCAGGTACTCCTTCAGGGAGACGGGAACCTTGGCGTCCCGGAGGGCCGTGAAGAACTGCAGCAGCATCCCGGGAGAACGCGCCAGCGGAGCGCCCGGGTCAAGTCTGGGCGAATCGCCCGCCCGCGGATCGCGCCGGGCAGGACTATCCGGCCCCGGTCCCGAATCTTCGCCGGTGGTCGACAGGATTCAGGCCCGAGAAAGCGGCCGATCCGGTGCCCGGAGCGAGACTCCGCATGTGCACGGGACTCGTAACCTGGGCATAAGTCATCGAATCTGTTGATATGTGCCGGGCCAAGCCTCGCACAGTCACTCATTCGGTCATGGGAATCGCTCAACTCGAAGCATCGAGTGTGTGCGGACGCGGCGACGCGGGCCGGACAGGGCAAGCGAGGAGACCTGCGATGGCGGTCATCCTGCGGAATCTGACGGATTTCAAGCGGTTTCTCGGGAAGCCGGGGGCGACGATTCAGTTGGTGCGCAACACCTTCATGGACCGTCAGCCGGAGGCGACCCGCGGGGCCTACCGCGACAAGGGCATGTACGCGCCGCGCGCCGTGCAGGCCCTGTCGCGCAAGGCGGCCGTCTTCACCCTGCGGGGCTATCCCGGGACGGTCTGGCTTTACTGGGACAAGGGCGCCCGCGGCTGGCGCTTCACCGGGGACACCGTGACGGTGCCGCTCGTGACGGGCCTGGGGCCGGCGGACGAACTGGTCTACCGGTGCAGCTTCGCCGATGGCTTCGAGCGGGCCCCGCGCAGCCGCGTCGCGCGGCGGCCCAAGCTCGCCGAGGCGTACCCCGTCCCGGCGTGACGGAACGGGAGGCGGCTCAGGCCTCCTGGCCGGCGGCCTCCTGACGCTCGGGCTCCCGCTTGGCGGCCGGCTTGCCGAGGGCCTTGCCCACGGTACGGCGGGCCCGGAAGATCGGCTTCGCCTCGTTCTCGCGCTTCTTCAGCAGGGTCCGGTACTCCTCCCGCCGCTCGTGGATCGACGCGATGACGAGCCCCATCGGCACGCCGACATCGACCAGCACGGCCTCCGAGAGCTGCAGCGAGGCCTCGATCGTTTCCGGCACCGCGTCGTCGACGCCGAGTTCATAGAGCGCGGAGGCATGGCGGGCGTCGCGGGCCCGGGCCACGATGGTCAGGTCCGGCCGCTCGGCGCGGGCCGCCGCCACCGCCGCCTCGACGGCGCGCGGGTTGTCGAGGGTGACCACCAGGGCCCGGGCCGTGGCGATGTCGCAGCGGCGCAGGATTTCGGTGTTGCCGCTGTCGCCGAAGTAGACCGGCGCCCCGGAGCGCCGCTGCTCGGCGACCCGGGCGGCGTCGGAGTCGAGGGCGAGATACGGGATCTTGTGCCGCTCCAGCATCTCGCCGACCTGCCGGCCGACGCGGCCGAAGCCCGCCACGATCACCCGGTTCTCCACCCGCTCGGGCATCGGCTCCGCCTTGGTGGCGGCCTGGGCGCCGGCGGTCGCGCGCTGCTTGAGCCGCCGCCCGACCGCGGCCAGGGCCGGGATCATGATCATCGTGACGGTGGTCACCACGAGCGCGGCCGCCCCAACCTCCTCCGGCACCAGCCCGGTGGCCATGGCGCCTCCGATCAGGACGTAGGCGAACTCGCCGCCCGGGCCGAGCAGCAGCGCCGTCTCGAGCGCCACCGGCCGGGGGATCTTGAGGACCGGGGCCGCCATCATCACCACGGCGGCCTTGATCAGGACCAGTGCCAGGGACAGGCCCAGGATGGCGCCCGGCGTCGCCATGAGCTGCGCCGGGTCGAGGTTCATGCCCACCGAGACGAAGAACACGCCGAGCAGCAGGCCCTTGAACGGGTCGATCGTCGCCTCGATCGCCCGGCGATACTCGGTCTCGGCCAGGAGCAGGCCGGCCACGAAGGCGCCGAGCGTCATCGACAGGCCGCTCGCCGCCGCGGTCAGCGCCGTGCCGACAATGACCAGCAGGCAGGCGGCCATGAACAGCTCGGTGGAGCGCGTGCGCGCCACGAGCTGGAACAGCGGGCGCAGGGCGAGGCGGCCCGCGACCACGATCAGCACCAGCGCGACGGCGGCCTGGCCGAGCGCCAGGGCCAGGGCCCAGCCCTTGTCGCCGCCGTCGTCGCGGCCGAGCACCGCGATGGCGAACAGCGCCGGGGCCACCGCCAGATCCTGGAACAGCAGGACCGCGAAGCTCGTCCGCCCGGTGGGCGCGTTGAGCCGCCGCTGCTCGGCCAGCACCGGCAGCACCACGGCGGTCGACGACAGGGCGAGCCCGATGCCGACGATGGCGGCGCCGGTGAGCGGCACGTTGAGCCCGTACAGGATCGCTCCGAGGATCAGCGCGGAGCAGCCCACCTGCAGGGAGCCGAGGCCGAAGACGAGCCGGCGCAGGACCCGCAGGCGCTCCCAGGACAGCTCGATCCCGATCATGAACATCAGGAAGATCACGCCGAACTCGGCGAGGTGCGAGATCTCGGTGCGGTTGCCGATGGTGAACAGGTGGACGGAGGGGTAGGTATCGGCCAGCCGACCGAGGCCGAAGGGTCCGAGCAGGGCACCGGCGCCGATGAAGCCGAGCACCGGCGAGATCCGGAGGCGGTGGAACAGCGGCACCACGATGCCCGCCGTGACGAGAAACAGGATCGCTTCCTTGTAGGAGCCGGCGTGGACCTCTGGCATCGGCGGCGGATCGAACCTCGTCTTTCGCGGCGGCGGGGATGCCGATCACGGCTGCGCGATGATGGGTCGGCGCGGCGCTGCGGGCAACCGGTTTCCGCCCGGGATCGAGCCCGGGCAGGTGCGTTGCGACACAAGCCGGATACATCAACCGGGTGAGACATTTCGGTCACCGGCGCGCAGGATGCGGCCGGACATCCAGAGGATGCGTGCGGTGGACGCGTGCAACGCGGCTCAAAATCGGCACAATGCGCGCATACACGCCTGAGTTAACCGGGGGTTAAGCTCGGCCGGGCTGTGCCCGAGACTGGACCCGATGGATGCGACGAGGCCGATGATCTCCATCAAATCGATATTCTCCGGCCCCGCAGCGCCTCCGAACCGTGACCGCAAGCGCGAGCAGCGCGAGTGGAAGCTCGAATCGGACCGCTGGCAACACCAGCGCCACGTCGACAAGGGCTACCGCATCAAGTGGGGCTACGTGGGGATCGCATACCTCGTCGAGTTCATGGTGATCGGCGCCTCGCTCTGGGGCGCGTGGCTGTTCGCGGGCGTCTACAGCGACGGCGACTGGCACGCCTTCTACTTCATGCTGCTGGCGCCGCTGGTCTACGCGGCGGTGGAGCTGTGCCGGGTGCCGCTCGGCATCCTGGCCCGCACCCAGCGCTCGTACTTCGTGCGCGCGCTCGCGGTGCTGGGCATCATCTTCGCGGCCGGCGTGACCACCAAATCGGTGTCGCAGCTCGGCGAGATGATGTTCCATCCCCGCCTGATGGAGGCCGCGCGGACCAAGACCGCCCTGAAGGACGCGCAGGCCGACCGCGCCACGATCGGCGACCGCATCAAGGCGGCGGACGAGCGGGTGGCCCAGTACACGGCCGAGCTCGACCAGATCGAGAAGCGCGCCGCCGACAACGCCCAGCAGCTCGCCGGCCTCCCGGCACAGCGCTGCGAGCGGGTCTTCGGCACCAACAGCAAGGGCCGCAAGTACCAGAACCTGAAATGCGTGGCCGATCCCCGCGTCGCCGCCCTGTCGGGCGGTGTCACCAAGGCCTCGTCGGACCGTGCCGCGATGATCAAGGACCTTGAGGAGGCCCGCAAGGCCCGCGCGGCCCTCGATCCCGGCGCCGCCGACCGGCGCGTGGCCGATGCCGAGCAGGGCTACCGCAACGCGGTCAACCGCTCCCAGCTCCACTCCTTCACCGCCATGGTCTACGGCGTCGACCCGATCGACGTGACCGAGAGCCAGGTCCATGCCTTCCTGCGGATCTTCGTGTTCCTGCCGGCGGTCTGCGCCGCCTTCGCGTCGACGATCCTGGCGCTGTGCGCGGTCTCGACCCGCCGGACCTTCATGGACGAGGACGATCTCGGCGCCGCCGTGAATCCGGAGGCCGCCCCCTACATGCTGGATGCGATCGCCGACGCCCTGCGCTCGAATCCCGAGCCAATCCTGCCGCGGGCCGCCAATGCGTCGGGCGCGGTGATCCCGATGAACCGTCCGGCCCAGGGCCAGCAGGCGCTGCCCAACCAGACCCTGCCGAGCCAGACCCTACCTGCCGCGGGAGCGGGCGCATGAACTACGTCGCGGGCGGAACTCCTGAGAACATCGCCCTCGCCCAGCAGGTGAATTCGCGCCTGCGGGCGGATTCGAGCTACGTCGCCGCCCGCGCTTTCCTGTTCCGGGCGCTGGGCTTCGGCGCCTTCGCGTGCCTCGCCGGCATCGGCGTGGGCGCGGCGGCCTATGGCTGGGCGACGCTCAACCAGTTCGACACCGCCGCGGAGAAGATCGCCGCCGCCATGCAGGCGGCGCTGTCGGACGTGACCCTGAAGACCAAGGGCGAGGTCACGCTGACCGACAACGTGTTGAAGCTCGAGGGTCTGCCCAAGGCCCCCGCGACGCCGACGCCCACCAGGGCGCAACTCGGCAGCGATGCCGCACCGGCCTCCAAGGCGGTGGTGAACACCACCTTCACGGTGTTCAAGCAGGTGCCCTATCTCGACGGGCAGATCGTGACCGGCTGGAACTTCAAGGACAGCGCCGACCAGCCCTACCAGCAATACTGCTACTTCTCCCGCCGGACGGCCGAGGCGAAGGGGCAGGTCGAGATCAAGATCGACCTCGCCATGGACGGCAAGACCCTGCCGCAGCCGCAGAAATCCGACGTGAATCTGGAGATCCTGGCCCGGAACTGCGTCTGGCACGAGAAGGGCTGATCAGGCCCCGGGATGAGCCCGAACATCCGCTCCTGGCCCTCATCCTGAGGTGCGGACGCGAAGCGGCCGCCTGAAGGAGCCCCCCGAACGCGCCGCGATCCCCGAGACCCACCCCAAAGGCTCGCTCATGCGGACACCGCGGGATGCGGGTGGAGGCCGGGCGAGACGCCGTCGGCGAAGCCGCGCGGCAGAGCGCTTGCGGCACGGCAGGATAGCGCGTTACCCGTTGCGTCCGGCCCACCTCTCCGAGACCGCGATGCGCTTTTCCGGCACCGAGACCTACGTCGCGACCCCCGACCTGACCGCGGCCGTCAACGCCGCCGTCGTCCTCGAACGCCCGCTCCTGGTGAAGGGCGAGCCCGGCACCGGCAAGACCGTGCTGGCCGAGGAGATCGCCAAGGGCCTGAACGCGCCGCTGCTCGTCTGGAACATCAAGTCGACAACGAAGGCGCAGCAGGGGCTGTACGAGTACGATGCGGTCTCGCGCCTGCGCGACTCGCAGCTCGGCGACCCGCGGGTCTCGGAGATCGGCAACTACATCCGGCGCGGCAAGCTCTGGGAAGCGTTCACCGCGCCCGAGCGCCCGGTCCTACTCATCGACGAGATCGACAAGGCCGACATCGAGTTTCCCAACGACCTGCTGACCGAACTCGACCGGATGGAGTTCCACGTCTACGAGACCGGCGAGACCGTGAAGGCCGTGCGGCGGCCGATCGTGATCATCACGTCGAACAACGAGAAGGAGCTGCCGGACGCGTTCCTCCGCCGCTGCTTCTTCCACTACATCAAGTTCCCCGACGCCGAGACACTGCAGCGCATCGTCGATGTGCACTACCCGGGCATCAAGCACCGCCTCGTCGAGGAGGCCCTGCGGACCTTCCTGGCGATGCGCGAGGTGCCGGGACTGAAGAAGAAGCCCTCGACCTCGGAACTGCTCGACTGGCTGAAGCTCCTCGTCTCCGAGGACATCGCCCCCGAGACCCTGCGCGAGCAGGACGGCCGGAAGCTGATCCCGCCGCTCCATGGGGCGCTGCTCAAGAACGAGCAGGATGTGAGCCTGTTCGAGAAGCTCGCCTTCATGATGCGTCGGGAGCAGCGGGGCGGCTGAGGCCGGGGCCGCCGGCGCGGCCTGGACCACCCGCACCCTCGTCCGGCGGTGGGGACGCGCAGCGCTCGCACCTCCGGATGAGGCGCGCAACGGGCCGCGCGGATCGTGGAGCAACGGGGCCGGCCCGAGGCTGCCGGCAGGCCGAGGTTCCCGCGCGGCACGCTTTCGGTTAACCGGACGGGAGGGGCTTTTGCGATGCCGGTCCGGCGACGCCGGGTCCCCGCTCCCGAGAACGGCCCGGTCCAGAGGTTCGCTCCATGCGCAGGCTGATCCTGTTGCGGCACGCCAAATCGGATCGTTCGCCGGGCGTCGCCGACCGCGACCGCCCGCTCAACCCCCGCGGGCGGCGGACCGCGCCGGTTGTGGGCGCCCATCTCGCGGAGGCGGGGCTGCGCCCCGATCTCGCCCTCGTCTCCACGGCAGTCCGGACGCGGGAGACCTGGGACGCGATGGCAGCCGCGCTGGGCAATCCCGAGACGCGCTGGCAGCCGGAGATCTACGAGGCGCCGGCCCACCGGATCCTCGGGGTGATCAAGGCCGCGCCCGATGGGGCCGCCGTCGTGATCGTCGTCGGCCACAATCCGGGTCTCGGCGACCTCGCGGCAGCTCTGGCGGGGGAGGGACCGCGCGCGGCCCGCGACCGTCTGGCCCTGGAATTCCCCACCGCCGCCTACGCGGTGATCGACTTCGACACCGCCCATTGGTCGGATGTGGCGCCGGGCCGGGGACGCCTGGAGCGGTTCGCGCGCCCGCGGGACATCAACCCGGATCTCGGGGGCTGACGGCTCACGCCACCGGCACCGCGGCGGCGTGAGACTCGACCTCCGCGTGCGAGGGCAGGGGCGAGCCCGGCGCGAAGGCCTCGAAGGCCGCCCAGAAATCCTGCCGGATGGCGTCGCGCTCGGTCAGGATCTCGTGCCGGGAATCCGGCAGGACGAGAATGTGGCCGGCCTTGAGCCGGGCCGCGAAGCGCTCGGTGTCGGCGGTGCCGCAGACCGGGTCGGCGCCCGCCGCCAGGAGCAGCGTCGGCAGGGTGATGCGCGGCGCCGCCCTCGGGTCGCGCAGGCGCGCCATGGCGCGGAACGCTTCGGCGAGCCACGCGATCGTCGGGTCGCCCACCGCACCGGCGCCGACCTGCCGGGCCGCCGCGGCGTTCCGGGCGTAGCGGACGGGATCGCGCGAGAGCCGGTTGCCGGCATAGGGATTGGTGGCGATCGAGACCGGCTTGCCGAAGGGGATGTAGCGGCTCCCGAGTCCCAGCCGCTGCAAGCCCCGCGAGAGCAGGGCGGCGCCGGCCGGCCAGCGGATCATCCGGATCGACAGCATCGGCGCCAGCGCCACGAGGCGCCGGAACGGCAGCCAGCCGTCGAGCGCCCCGAGGAGGGCCACGCAGCCCCCCATCGAGTGCGCGAGGCCGATATGCGGCTCCGGCATCAGCGGCACCAGCACGGTCTCGGCCACGGCCTTGAGGTCGAGCCGGTAATCGTCGAAGCGGGCGACGTGGCCCTTGTGGGGATCGTCGACCCGGCGGTCCGACTCCCCCTGGCCGCGCCAATCGAAGGCGACCACCGCGAAGCCCCGTGCCCGCAACTCCTGGATGGTCTCGTAGTACTTCTCGATGAATTCCGCCCGGCCCTGGAGCAGGCAGACCGTGCCGCGGCAGGTCCGCGCCGTCGTCTGCCAATAGGCCGCCCGCAGGGTGCAGTCGTCGCGCGTGCCCACCGCGATCAGCGTGCCGTTCGGCGGCGCCGGGTTGCCGGGCGTGCCGCGCAGGGTCAGGAGCGGTGGCTCCCGCCCGGTCTCACCGTCGAACCGTCCCACAGGGTTCACCTCAAGCGCGTCCGTACGCGGACGGACCCTACCGAAAAAATCTCAGGCCTCGCCATCGTCCGGGGTCTTGAAGCGTGTTTTTCCCCCTCCGATATCTCGCCTGTGCCGGCCATCAGGCGGCACGAAAGACGGGTCCGGCCCATCGGGCGGACCGGAATTGCATGTTGCTCACACGAGGATATGTCATGCGTCAGTTCGATCTCGCGCCCCTCTACCGTTCCACCGTCGGCTTTGACCGGTTGTTCTCCGCGCTCGACCAGTTCGCGAGCGCCGAGGCTGCGCCCACCTACCCGCCCTACAACATCGAGCGGACCGGCGAGAACGCCTACCGCATTACCGTCGCGGTCGCCGGCTTCACCGAGTCCGACCTGTCGATCGATGTTCGGGAGAACGCGCTGTCCCTGAGGGGCGAGCGCAAGGCCGAGGGCAAGGCTGAATTCCTGCATCAGGGCATCGCGGCCCGCACCTTCGAGCGCCGTTTCCAGCTCGCCGACCACGTACAGGTGACGGGCGCGGCCCTCGAGAACGGCCTTCTCCATATCGACCTCGTCCGCGAGGTACCGGAGGCGAAGAAGCCGCGCCGCATCCAGATCGCCACGGCGGGTCGCGCCAGCGCCCCGGTGATCGAGGGCGACGTCCGCACGGACACGGTCCCGCAGGCCGCCTGATCCATCTCGGCTTGAACTTCAGAATGTTGCAGCGCCCCGGCCCCGGCCGGGGCGCTTTCCTGCGTCGGCTGTCATAATGGCGTGTGCGCTTCGTGCTCTGTGTCGGATTCGACGGTGCACGGACGCGCACCCGGAGTGAACCCGACCATGGTCGCCAATCTCGCCCGCGGGGCCTACAGCGCACTCGGAGCCGGCTGGCACAGGGGCGTGCAGTGGGGCGTCGGCGCGCCGATCGCGAAGCTGCGCCGCCGGCAGATGCATCCGCAGGAAATCCAGGGCGGCCCGACCGGAATCGCCGAGATCCTCTCCGCCGAGCGCGCGATTCGCCTGCCGGACCCGTTCGAGGGGCGCAGCCTCGGCCGCATCGGCAACCTGGAGGTGAGGCTGGCGACTAGGAGATCCGAGATCCGCCGGGCGCAGCGCCTGCGCTTCAAGGTGTTCTACGAGGAGATGTCGGCGGTCCCGACCGGGCTCGCGTCCCTGTCGCGGCGCGACGCCGACAGCTACGACGCGCTCTGCGATCATCTCCTCGTCCTCGACCACGCCGCGCCGGGGCGGAAGCAGCCCTTCGTCGAGCCCCGGCCGAAGGTGGTGGGCACCTACCGGCTGCTTCGCGGCGAGGTGGCCGAGCGCCATGCCGGCTTCTACTCCGAGGGTGAGTACGATCTGGCACCGCTGCTGGCGGCGCAGGGCCATCGGCGGCTGCTGGAGCTCGGCCGCTCCTGCGTGCTGAAGCCCTACCGCGGCAAGCGCACCGTCGAGCTGCTCTGGCAGGGCATCTACGCCTACGTCCTGCACCACCGGATCGACGCGCTGATCGGCTGCGCGAGCCTGGAGGGCACCGATCCGGAGCGGCTGGCGCTGCCGCTGGCCTTCCTGCACCACCATGCCCGCGCGCCGGAGGGCTGGCGGGCCCGGGCGCTGCCGGAGCGGTCGGTGGCAATGGACCGGCTGCCGAAGGAGGCGGTCGATCCCAAGGCCGCGCTGCAGGCCCTGCCGCCCCTGGTCAAAGGCTATCTCCGCCTCGGCGCCACCTTCGGCGACGGTGCCGTCATCGATCGCCAGTTCGGCACGACGGACGTCTTCGTGACGCTGCCGGTGGAGGTGATCGGCGCGCGCTACCGGGGACATTTCGCACCGGCGCGATGAGGGTCGGGTCGCTCCGAAAGGTCGATCCGACCTGGCCTATCGACCTGAGATGACCGCGTCAGCGGGCGGCGCGATCCCCCGACGGTTCCTTCGAGGCGGGTTCGCCGCATCGCAGACCGGGGACGAACCGTAGAGGGGAGGTTTCCCCGAGGACCTGCCGCACAGTCCCCTACAGATCGCCCAGGGCCAGCTGGCCCTGGTTGCGCGCCTTCGGCGGCGCGGCCTTGCGCTCCTTGGCCCGCGCCGCCGCGGCCGGCTTCTTCGGCTTCGGGTCGCCGCGCATCCGGGCCACCGCCTTGTCGCGGGCGACCGCCTCCGGGGCGGTGGGGTCGTCGCTCAGCCACTTGCCGCGCTTGATCACCTCGTTCACGCGGCCCTGGTTGACCCCGACCTTGAAGGCGATCTCCTGCTGGGTCATCCCGGTCGTGGCGTGCAGGTCCAGGATCGACCGGGCGAGTTCCGGGGTCATCTTCTGGCCGGTCAGGCGCCGGGCGGGTTTGACCGTCCGGGTCGCGCGGTCGCGCTCGCGCAGGCGCTCCAGCAGCGCCAGCGCCATGTTCATGCCGTGCTCGCGCAGGGCCTCCTCGAATTCCTTCAACGTCGCCATCGGCGCCATCCTCCGCCGGGCACTCAGGCCGGTTACGCACGGAGAACGTGCCGGGAACGCAACCGTTGCGCAAGCGCTGGGGACGGGCCTCCGCGCCGGTGTCGGTGGACGCGGGATGTCATCCACCGGAAAAGCCGCCCCTGGCCTGCCCGCGGCCACTCGGCTACAGGGGCCCACCCGCCATGGCAGGCCCGGCCCGCACCCGATGATCAGCCCGATCCGCAGAATCGTCGCCGGCGAGACCCACGGTTCCCTGGCCCGGGAGCTCGAGGCCGGGGCGGTGCTGCTGTTCCCGGACCTGCCCTTCCCGTTCAGCGCGTTCGAACGCCGGTTCACCGAGCGGCCCTTCGCGGACGGCAAGGCCAAGAACGTCAACATCCGCGGCGCGGCGGCCGCGCTGCGCGGTGCGGCGGGGACGCCGGAGGAGCAGGAGGCCCTGCGCCAGATCCTGATCCGCTACCGTACCTTCGCGCGCGACCTCATCGGAACCTACCTGCCGGACTACGCGGACCGCGTGAGCCTGGCCGGCACGTCCTATCGCCCCTTCGACGTGGACCGGCGCAAGCTCAGCTGGCGGCGCGACGACACCCGGCTGCACGTCGACGCCTTTCCGTCGAACCCGATCGGCGAGAAGCGGATCCTGCGGGTGTTCCGCAACATCAACCCCGCGGGCGAGCCGCGCCGCTGGCGGGTCGGCGAGGATTTCGGGTCGATGGCGGAGAAATTCCTGCCGCGTCTGCCGGGCTACTCGCCCCTCTCGGCGCGCCTGCTCTCGGCCCTGCGCATCACCAAGGCCCGGCGCTCGGAATACGACCACCTGATGCTGCACCTGCACGACGCCCTCAAGCAGGACGCGGCCTATCAGGCGTCGGCCCCCCAGGCCGACGTGGAGTTCCGCCCCGGCGAGACCTGGGTGACCTTCTCGGACCTCGTGATGCACGGGGCCATGGGCGGCCGCTACATGCTGGAGCAGACCGCCTACCTGCCCGTCGCCGCCCAGGCCGACCCGGCCCTGAGCCCGCAGCGCATCCTGGCGGCCAAGCTCGGCCGCGCCCTTCGCACCTGAGACAGGAACGTCACCGATGATCCTCGAAATCGCGCAGATCGAGATCAAGCCCGGCATGGAGGCCGAGTTCGAGTCGGGCATCACCGAGGCCTCAGTGATCTTCAACCAGGCCAAGGGCTGCCGGGCCTTCGAGGTGCGGCGCTCCATCGAGCATCCGCAGCGCTACCGCCTCCTGATCCACTGGGACACGCTGGAGGCCCACACCAAGGACTTCACCGGCTCGCAGCCCTGGCAGGATTACCGCGCCCTGGTCGCCCACTGCTTCGCCGGACCGGTGGCCGTCGAGCACGCCGAGCAGGTGCTGAAGGCGTTCTGAGCCTCGACGCGAGGGAACGCGGAGCCGCCTCGCGCCGCGAGGCGGCCCCCAACGAGGCTCCAACGGCCCGAAGCGTTGCGAGCCTAACCGCCGGTGCTAGGCTCCCGCGCCATGGGACCCGAGGCGAATCATCGGGTTCGCGGCTGGCGAGGAACAGGCTGATGGCGCGGCTCGGACGGCTCGCGGGTGTCTTGGTGCTCCTCGGAGGGATCGCGGGCGGTCCGGTCCTCGCCCAGACCCCGCCGGCGGCCCGTACGACGTCCCGGCCGGCGGCGGCCGCCGCGCCGTTCGCCAGGAGCTTCGTCCGGACCGACCTCGCCAGCGCTTCGGTCCGCCTGGAGGCGGCTCTCAAAGCAGAGGCCGGGGGCGCGCTCCGACCGGCGGGCCAGTCCCGCGCTGCCGGTCAGGCCCTTCTCGCCGCCGACAAGCCGGATGAGGCCGTCGCCCCCCTCGCCGCCGCGGTGGCGGCAGACCCGGCCGACCCGCGCAACTGGCAGGCCTATGCCCGCGGGGCGGCGGCGGCCCTGGGCGCGCTCGAGGACAACGACTACCAGGGCCGGGCGCGCCTGCGCGGGCGGGTGACGGCCGCCGCCTACCGCACCTACGAGCGCGCCGGCACGGCCGCCGACGCGGCGGCGGCGCTGGCGGCGCTGGGCGCCGCGGAGGCCGAGCAGGAATCCTGGCGGCCGGCGCTGGACGCCTACGCGGCGAGCCTCGCCCTGGCCGATGCCGGTCCGGTCCGGGCGGCCTACGAGACCCTGCGGGCCGAGCACGGCTTCCGGATCCTCGACTACAAGGTCGATTCCGACGCGGCCGCCCCGCGGGCCTGCTTCACCTTCTCGGAGGCGATCAAGCCCAAGACCGACTACGCGCCCTTCGTGGCTGTCTCGGGCAGCAGCGCGGCCGCCGTGACCGGGGAGGGCTCCCAGGTCTGCGTCGACGGGCTCAAGCACGGCGGCCGCTACGCCATCGTGCTCCGCCAGGGCCTGCCCGCGGCCGTCGGCGAGAGCCTGCTCAAGGCCGCCGATTACGAAATCTACGTCCGCGACCGCGCTCCCCAGGTGCGCTTCACCGGGCGCAACTACGTCCTGCCCCGGACCGGCCAGGCGGGCGTGCCCCTCGTCTCGGTGAACGCGGCGAAGCTCGACGTCGAGGTGCTGCGCATCGGCGACCGCGGCCTGCTGCCGACCCTGCGCTCCGAGGACTTTTTGGGCCAGCTCAGCGGCTCGACCGCCCGGACGATCGCCTCCGAGAAGGGCCAGCGCGTCTGGAAGGGCACCCTCGACACCGCCAAGGCGGAGGTGAACCAGGAGGCGGTCACCGCCTTCCCGGTCCTGCAGGCGGTGGGCAAGCTTGAGCCCGGGCTCTACGTGATGCTGGCCCGCCCCTCCGGCACGGCCGCCAGCGACGAGGAGTACGACACCCAGGCGACCCAGTGGTTCGTGGTCTCCGACCTGGGGCTCACCGCCACCAAGGGCCGGGACGGGGTCAACGTGGTCCTGCGTTCGCTCGCCTCCGCGCAGGTGATGGCGGGCGCCGAGATCCGGCTGATCGCCCGCAACAACGAGGTGCTGGGCGCAAGGACCACGGACGCGCAGGGGCACGTCGCCTTCGATCCGGGGCTCGCCCGCGGGGAGGGCGGTCTGGCGCCGAGCCTCGTGGTGGCGCAAGCCGGCGGCGATTACGGCTTCCTCGACCTGAACCTCGGCGCCTTCGACCTCACCGACCGCGGCGTGAAGGGACGGCCGGAGACCGGCGGCCTCGACGCCTACCTGTTCCCGGAGCGCGGGGTCTACCGCACGGGCGAGACCGTCCAGCTCACGGCCCTGCTGCGCGATCCCCGCGGCGCCGCCGTGCCGGACCTGCCGCTGACCCTGGTGGTCAAGCGGCCGGACGGCGTCGAGTACCGGCGCGTCTCGGTGCCCGACCAGGGGCTCGGCGGCCGGGCGTTGCCGCTGCCGCTCCTGTCGGGGGCGATGCACGGCACGTGGCGGGTCTCCGCCTACACGGACCCGAAGGCGCCCGCGATCGGTGAGACCAGCTTCCTCGTGGAGGATTACGTCCCCGAGCGGCTGGAGGTGACCCTCAAGGCCCGGCAGACGGCCCTGAACCGGGGCGAGGCCGCGCAGATCGACGTCGCCGCCCGCTACCTCTACGGCGCCCCGGGCGCCGATCTCGACGTGTCGGGCAGCGTGACCGTGCAGGCGGCCGCGACGAGCGGCATCAAGGGGCTTGAGGCCTATGCCATCGGTCTCGACGACGAGGCGGTCGAGCCGGCCACCCAGGAACTGCAGGACCATGCCACCACGAACGGGCAGGGCGGCGCCACCGTCACGGTGCCGGTGCCCCTGGTCGCGGCCCCGCGGGCGCTGGAGGCGAAGATCACCCTGGCGGTCGGCGAGCCCGGCGGCCGGGCGCTGTCGCGCAGCCTGACCCTGCCGATCCTCCCGTCGAGCCCGGTCCTCGCCCTGCGCAAGGGCTTCGCCGATCTGAAGGAGGGCGGGATCGCGGGCTTCGACGTGGTGCTGGCGAACCCCGACGGGGCGCTCCTCGCCCGGCCGGGCGTGACCTGGACCCTGTCGCGGATCGACTCCTCCTACCAGTGGTACCGGGCGGACGGGCGCTGGTCGTTCGAGTCGGTCAAGTCCCCCCGGCGCATCGCCAGCGGCACCGTCGACCTCACGGCCGCCGGCCCGGGCCGGATCGAGGCGCCGGTGGGCCTCGGCCGCTATCGGCTGGAGGTCTCGGCCGCGGGCGCCCCGGAGGCGACCGCGAGCCTCGGCTTCGAGGTGGGCTGGGGCGGCTCCGAGACCGCGGAGGCGCCCGACCTCCTCGACCTGACCCTCGACAAGGCCGCCTACGCGGCCGGCGACACCCTGCGGGCCAAGCTCAGTCCGACGTTCAAGGGTCAGGCCAGCCTGATGATCGTCAGCGACCGCGTGCACCAGACCCTGGAGGTCAGCGTGCCGGAGGGCGGCACCACGGTCAGCATCCCGGTGAAGGCCGAGTGGGGCGCCGGCGCCTACCTGGTGGCCACCGCCTACCGGCCCCTCGACCAGGCGGCCAAGCGCCTTCCGGGCCGGGCGCTGGGTCTGGCGTGGTTCTCGGTGGACCGGGAGCGGCGCAGCCTCGGGGTCGCCCTGAAGGCGCCGGAGCGGGCGCGCCCGCGCCAAGACCTGACCCTGCCGGTCCAGCTCGCGGGCCTGAAATCCGGCGCACCGGCGCGGATCACCGTCGCGCTCGTCGATGTCGGCATCCTCAACCTGACCCGCTACGCGGCGCCGGACCCGACGCAGTACTTCCTCGGCCAGCGGGCGCTCGGGCCGGAGGTCCGCGACCTCTACGGCTACCTGATCGACGGCATGCAGGGCTCGGCCGGGGCGATCCGCTCCGGCGGCGATGCGGGCGGGGGCGAACTCGCCGATTCCCCGCCGACCCAGGCGCCGCTCGCCCTCTATTCCGGGGTCGTCACCGTGGGGCCGGACGGCGCGGCCAGCGTGACCTTCCCGATCCCGGCCTTCAACGGCACCGGCCGCGTCATGGTCACCGCCTGGAGCGGCGACCGGGTGGGGCAGGCGCAGGCCGACGTGATCATCCGCGATCCGGTCGTGCTCAGCGCCACGCTGCCGCGCTTCCTCGACACCGGCGACCGCTCGCGTCTGTTCGTGGCCCTCGACAATGTCGAGGGGCCGGCGGGCGAGTACACGCTCGACCTGAGCCCGACCGGCCCGGTCGTGGTCGGTGCCAGCGCGCTGCGGCAGACGCTGCGGCTGGAGGCCGGCGCCAAGGGCCAGTTCGCGATCCCGCTCACCGCCGCCGGACCGGGCACGGCCCGCCTCGACCTCGCCCTGTCGGGGCCCGGCCTCCCAGCCGCCCTGAACCAGAGCTTCGCCCTGGGGATCTCGCCGGGGACCGGCGCCCTGCTGCGCCGCTCGGTGCGCAGCCTCGCCCCCGGGGCGAACCTGACGCTGACCTCGGACCTCCTCGCCGACCTGCAGCCGGGGACCGGCAGCGTCTCGCTCTCGGCCACGCCCCTGCCGGGGGTCGACGTGGCGGCCCTGCTCCGGGCGCTCGACCGCTACCCCTACGGCTGCTCGGAGCAGGTGGTGAGCCGGGCGATGCCGCTGCTCTACGTCAACAAGCTCGCGGCCCTGCAGAAGCTTGCCCTCGACGCGGGCGCGGACGAAAGGGTGCGCGAGTCGATCGAGCGCCTGCTCGCCCGCCAGGATTCGAGCGGCGATTTCGGCCTGTGGTCGGCGCAGGGCTCGAGCGACCTCTGGCTCGACGCCTACGTGACCGACTTCCTGACCCGCGCCCGCGAGCGCAACTTCGCGGTGCCGCAGAAGGCCTTCGCCCAGGCGCTGGACTACCTGCGCAACGCGGTGGCCAACGCCACCGAGGTGCGCAACGGCGGCGCGGACCTCGCCTACGCGGCCTACGTGCTCGCCCGGAACGGCCGGCCGGTGATGGGCGACCTGCGCTACCTCGCCGACACCAAGATCGGCGACTTCTCCTCCGCCCTCGGGCGCGCGCAGCTCGCCGCCGCCCTGGCGCTGCTCGGTGACCGCGGCCGGGCCGCCAAGACGATGGACTCGGCGCTCACCGTGCTGCGCGCCGAGCGCGACAAGGGCCTGTACCGCGCCGATTACGGCTCCCGCCTGCGCGACGGGGCCGGGCTGATCACGCTCGCCGCCGAGAGCGGGCTGGCGCAGGGGGCCCTCGGCCCCGCCGCTTCCGTGCTCGGCGAGGAGCAGCAATCCGAGCGGGCGACGAGCACGCAGGAGAATGCCTGGATGGTGCTCGCCGCCGAGAGCCTGTCGAACGAGGCGGGCGCCCTGTCGTTCACCCTGGACGGCGTGCCGCAGACCGGCCTGCTGGCTCGGGCCTACCGGGAGGCGGCCCTGGCCGACCGGGGCGTCGAGCTCACCAATACCGGCCGCAGCCCCGTGCAGGTGGCCGTGAGCGTCAACGGCAGCCCCCTGGTGCCGGAGCCGGCAGCGCAGCAGGGCTACACGATCGAGCGCAGCTTCCGCCGCCTCGACGGCAGCGTCGTCGACCCGGCGGGCGGCCTGCGCCAGAACGACCGGCTCGTGGTGGTGCTCAAGGTCACGGAGGCCAAGGCGGAGGCGGCGCGGCTCCTGCTGGTGGATCCGCTGCCGGCGGGGCTGGAGATCGACAACCCGAAGCTGCTGGACGCCGACGCGCTCCAGGGACTCGCCTTCGCCAAGTCCGACGTGCAGCCGGTCCACACCGAGTTCCGGGACGACCGGTTCGTGGCGGCCTACGACCGCGAACCGAGCCAGTCGGCCTTCTTCACCGTGGCCTACACGGTGCGGGCGGTCTCCCCCGGGACCTACGTCCATCCGGGCGCCACCGTGGAGGACATGTACCGGCCGGCGCGGTTCGGACGGACCGCCGCGGGCAGCGTGACGGTCGGAGCGGCCAAGTAGGGGCTGGCGACCGCAACCCGCCGGGCCGGGCCGCTGCGTTGCGGCAGGCACATGGTGCGCTGCGGAACCCCCGCGATCGCCCGCCCATTCCCACGGGTCCCCTTCGGAACCCGTGGAGCGATGCCCGATGCCGGACCTCGACGCGCTCGCCGGCTCCGCAGCCCGCGCGCTGGCCTACCTGCCGTGGTGGGCCGAGAGCCTGATCCTCATCGTCGCCTGCTGCGCGGTGGTGATGCCCCTGCACGGGGTCGTCTACCGGGCGATGAAGCGGGCGGTCTCGGCCAAGAGCCTGTTCTGGCGCTCGCTCGTGTCGCGCACGCGCGGCCCGAGCCGCCTCGGCCTCATCGTGGTGGCGATCAGCCTCGCCTCGACCACGGTGCACCTGTCCTGGGAGGTGCGGATCGCCCTCAACCAGATCCTGCTGGTCGCCTTCGTGACGCTGACCGGCTGGTGCTGCGCCACGGCGCTCCACATCGCGACCGTGATTTACCTGCGGCGGTTCAAGCTCGACGCCGAGGACAATCTCCTGGCGCGCAAGCACTTCACGCAGATGCGCATCCTGGAGCGGGCCGGCGTGACGCTGGTGGCCCTCGTCACCCTCTCGGTGGCGTTGATGACCTTCGAGCCGGTGCGCCAGTACGGCGTCAGCCTGCTGGCCTCGGCGGGCGCGGCGGGCCTCGTCCTCGGGTTGGCCATGCAGCCGGTCCTGTCGAACCTCGTGGCGGGCATCCAGATCGCCATCACGCAGCCGATCCGGATCGAGGACGCGATCATCGTCGAGAACGAGTGGGGCTGGGTGGAGGAGATCACCGCCACCTACGTGGTGGTCCGCCTCTGGGACTGGCGTCGGCTGGTCCTGCCGCTGACCTACTTCATCCAGAAGCCGTTCCAGAATTGGACCCGCGACGGCGCCTCGCTGATCGGCAGCGTGTTCGTCTACGTCGACCACCGGGCGCCCGTGGCGGCGATGCGCGAGAGGCTCGTCGAGATCGCCAGGGCCTCGCCCCTGTGGGACGGACGGGTGGTCAACCTCCAGGTCTCGGACGCCAAGGAATCGACCATCGAGATCCGGATGCTGGTGAGCGCCCGCAACGCGCCCCAGGCCTGGGACCTGCGCTGCGCGGTCCGCGAGGCGATGATCACGTGGCTCCAGGCCGAGCACCCGGAGGCGCTGCCGCGCCACCGCACGGAATGGGTCGGGGCGGGGGAGCCCCCGCTGCGGAGGGCCGAGGAGCGGCGGTTCGCGGCGTGATCCCCCGTCCTCGGAAGCGCGGCGATCCGTGGATCGCGTACACGGAGGTCGCGCAGTCCCGTCAGGCGGACGGCGGCACCGGCATCGTACGGCCGGATCGAGATCCTTGCAGCCGATCGTCGAGGAGGCCGTGCGTGGCCCCTCCCATATGGCTCCGCGCGCGTGGTGCAGTTCCCCGCCGGCTGCTTCGCGTGGGCCGCAACGACACCGGATCGGAGAGGCGGGCGGCCGACCTCACCCGTGATCGTGCCCGGCATGATCCTCCGGATCCGGCAGGGTCAGCCCGAAATGGCTCACCAGATCGGCGATCTGCCCGGGACTCAGTTGCCGCGGGTTGAGGTTGCGCAACAGCAGGTAAAGCTTGGCGGTCTCCTCCAGCTCCTCCGTGGCGAAGACCGCGCCCTCCAGGCTGTCGCCGGCCACCACCGGTCCGTGGTTGGCGAGCAGCACCGAGCTGTACTTCCCCGCGAGGCCCCGGATCGCGTCCGCCACGGCCGGGTCGCCCGGACGGTAATAGGGCACCAGCGCCGTGCCGCCGGTGCGCATCAGGTAGTAGGGCGTCAGCGGCGGCAGCACCTGACGCGGGTCGATCTCCGGCAGCATCGAGACCGCCACCGCGTGGGTCGAGTGCAGGTGCACGATGGCCTTCGCGTCTGTCCGGCTCTCGTAGAGCGCGGTGTGCAGCGGGATCTCCTTGGTGGGCTTGTCGCCCGAGACGAGGCGGCCCTCGCCGTCGAGCCGGGAGATCCGCGCCGGGTCGAGGAAACCCAGCGACGCGTTGGTCGGCGTCACGAGCCAGCCGCCGTCGGGCAGGCGGAGCGAGATGTTGCCCGACGAGCCCGGCGTCAGGCCGCGCTCGAACAGCGAGCGGCCGTAGCGGCAGATTTGTTCGCGCAACGCCGTCTCGTTCATGCGGTCGCTCCCTCGATCAGCTCGTATCCGAGATCGATTCTCTTCGGACCGCCCCCCGTCAGGCAGGCGGCGGCCTGCCGGCCGATCTCCAGCCGCGGTGTGCGCACCGTCGACAGGGGCTGAGGCATCGCGGCTGCAAAGTCGAGCCCGTTGAAGCCGAACAGCGCGATCCGACCCGGCACCACCAGCCCGGCCGACAGGCAGGCGAAATAGCCCCCGAGCGCCATGTCGTCATTGGAGAAGTAGACCGCGTCCAGATCCGAATGACGCGCCAGCAGCGCTTCCAGACCCGCCCGCCCGGAGGCCGGCGAGGACGGTCCCGGCCGGATTTCCCGGCCGAGAAGTGCCAGCCCGACATCCGCCAGAGCCTCCTCGAAACCCGCCAGCCGCTTGCCCGCGCGCAGGTCGACCGCGAGATCGTGGCCGAGATAGGCGATGCGGCGATAGCCCCGCCCCGCCAGATGGCGGGCGCTCGCCGCCCCGACGGCCCGGTTGGAGAAGCCGACCACGGCGTCGATCCCGTCACCATCCGTGTCGATCATCTCGACGACGCGCACGCTTCCGGCCCTGGCCAGGGCGACGGTCCCGGGATTGTGCTCCAGGCCGGTGAGCAGGAGCGCGGCCGGGCGCCACGACAGGAGCGCGGCCACCAGCGCCTCCTCCCGGTCCGGATCGTAGTCGCTCACGCCGATCACGCACTGGATGCCCTCGGCGTCGAGGGAGGCGGTCAGGCCGCGCAGCAGGTCCGGGAAGACCACGTTGGCGAGGGAGGGGATCACGACGCCGACGAGCTGCGCGCTCGCCCCCGACCCGGCCAGATTCCCGGCCAGGCGGTTCGGCACGTAGCCGAGCCGAGCCACGGCTTCCGCCACCCGCTCGCCGGCGCGCTTGGAATAGGACCCGTGGTTGCGCAGGACCCGCGAGACCGTGCTCTCGCCGACACCGGCCGCGCGGGCGACGTCGGTGAGGGTCACGAGCCGCCCCGGCGGCTGAATGTCGTCCATGACCCGGTTCTCCCGACGCGGTCTCGTCTCGCGACGCCCTTCGTACCTCCCGCCCCTCGCCCTCATCCCGAGATGCCCGCCCGAGAGGCCCGCGCCAGCGGCCCCGGAGAGGAGCCCTCCGGCTGGCCGCGCGATCCCGGGAGGACGCCTTCGAGGCCTCCGCTGGGCTTTGGCACCTCGGGGTGAGGGGAGGGATGGGACGACCGTCCTCGGCGATCCGCCAGCCGACATAGCCGCCTGCATTATCGCGCACAACCGCATTGGCAGCGCTGCCAAAAGGAGATATGGCACCGGTCAGCGCCGCCCGACGAGCGGCGAAGACCATCGTCCGGCGACCGCACGGTCCGGATCAGGGAGTACGCCATGCCGGTCCGAGCCGCCCCGCTGGGGGGCGCCACCCAACAAGCAGACGAGAAGACCTTCGACGACCGCACCTACGCGAAGGTCTTCTGGCGCCTCGTGCCGTTCCTGATGCTCTGCTACGTCGTGGCGTATCTCGACCGGGTGAATGTCGGCTTCGCCAAGCTCCAGATGTCGCAGGAGCTGAAATTCTCCGAGACGGTCTACGGGCTGGGCGCCGGTATCTTCTTCCTCGGCTACTTCCTGTTCGAGGTACCCTCGAACGTGATCCTGCACCGGGTCGGCGCCCGGGTCTGGATCGCCCGGATCATGATCACCTGGGGGATGATCTCGGGGGCGTTCCTGTTCGTGAACTCCGAGTGGAGCTTCTACGGGATGCGCTTCCTGCTCGGTCTCGCCGAGGCCGGCTTCTACCCGGGGGTGATCCTCTACACGACCTCGTGGTTCCCGGCCCATCGCCGGGCCAAGGTGATCGCGGTGTTCATGGCGGCGATCCCGATCTCCGGCATCTTCGGCAACCCGCTCTCGGGCTGGATCATGGACGCGCTCAACGGCGCCCACGGCCTGTCCGGCTGGCAATGGATGTTCCTGATCGAGGCGGTGCCGGCGGTGCTGATCGGCGTCGCGGTGTTCCTCTACCTCGACAACCGCCCCGCCGAGGCGAAGTGGCTCACCGACGCCGAGAAGCAGCTCTTGGAGCGCGACATCGCCGCCGACAACCACGGCAAGGAATCGAGCCCGCACTCCATCGCCACCGTGTTCCGCAACGGCCGCGTGTGGTTCATGAGCCTGATCTACTTCGCCTTCGTCACCGGCCAGTACGGGCTGACCTTCTGGATGCCGACCATCGTCAAGGCATCGGGCGTGCAGGGCAACTTCAACATCGGGCTGATCAGCGCCATCCCGTTCGTCTGCGCGGCGATCGTGATGGTCCTCCTGGGCCTCTCCGCCGACCGGATGCGCGAGCGCCGCTGGCACCTCATCATCCCGGCCCTGCTCGGCGCCGTCGGCTTCGTGGTCTCGGCCAATGCGGGCTCGACCACGGTCGCGGTGGCGGCGCTCTCAGTGGCGGCGGCCGGCGTGCTGACCTGCTCGCCCCTGTTCTGGTCGCTGCCCACCGCCTTCCTGAGCGGAGCCGGCGCGGCGGCCGGCATCGCGCTGATCAACTCGGTGGGCAATCTGGCGGGCTTCGTCAGCCCCTACGTGATCGGGGCACTGCGCGACGCCACCGGCAGCACCGCCACCGGCATGTACGCGTTGGCGGTGATGCTGGTGGTCGGCTCGATCTGCGTGTTCGTGACGCCGGCCCGGATGGTCAATCGCTGAGGAGATGCTCCCCCTTCCCCCCGGGGAAGGGCCAGGGGCGGGGTGGCGCGGACGGCACCGCATCGCCCCATCCCGTACCACCCCACCTCTCACTCCTCCCCGCCAGGGGGAGGAGCGCGCGTCGCCCGCGGTGACGTCGCGTCGGCCATGCCGGCCTTGAAGCTCGTGAGGCATTCGATGACCACCGACACGCACATCCGCCGCGCCGCGGTGATCGGCCTGGGCTCCATGGGCTCCGGCATGGCCGGCTCGCTCCTGCGGGCCGGCTTCACGGTCGCCGCCTGCGACGTGAACCCGGACGCGGTGGCACGGTTCGAAGCCGCCGGCGGTCGCGGGGCCGCGAACCCCGCCGCCGCGGCGCAGGACGCCGACGTGGTGGTGAGCGTGGTGGTCAACGCCGCGCAGACCGAGGCGGTGCTGTTCGGCGCGAACGGCGCCGCCGCCGCGATGCCGGAGGGGGCCGTGTTCGTCTCTTCCGCCACCATGGATCCGGCCGTCGCCCGGGCGCTCGCGGCCCGGCTGGAGGCCACCGGCCGCCACTACCTCGACGCCCCGATGAGCGGAGGCGCCGCCCGCGCGGCGGATGGAGGGCTGACCTTCCTGGCCTCGGGCTCGGCGGCGGCCTTCGCGAGGGCCCGGCCCGCCCTCGATGCCATGGCGGGCACGCTCTACGAACTCGGCGACGCGGCCGGCCAGGGTGCGGCCTTCAAGATGATCAACCAGCTGCTCGCGGGCGTCCACATCGCCGCCGCCTGCGAGGCGATGAGCTTCGCGGCCAAGCAGGGCCTCGACCTGGCGCGCGTCTACGAGGTGATCACCAAGTCGGCCGGCAATTCGTGGATGTTCGAGAACCGAGTGCCGCACATCCTGGAGGCGGATTACGCTCCGAAGAGCGCGGTCGACATCTTCGTCAAGGACCTCGGCATCGTGCAGGACATGGCCCGGGCGGAGAAATACCCGGTCCCGGTGGCGGCGGCGGCGCTGCAAATGTTCCTGATGGCCTCCGGTGCCGGGATGGGCCGGGACGACGACGCCTCCGTGGCTCGGCTCTACGCGCAGGTCTCGGGGGCGAAGCTTCCGGGGACGAAGTGACCAGCGGCGATCCCCCCGCGCCCGCACCCTGAGGTGCCAGCGTCGGCAGGCTTTCGAGAAGGGGGCCGGGGACCGCGCGGCGGGCTGGCGGACTCCCGCGAGGCTGCGGCGCAGCACCTCGGGATGAGGGAATCGGGGATGACGGTTCGCTGAGCGGATCGGACGGGTGTCGAGAACCGGGCAGGGAGGCCCAAGAGAATGCCGCGCTTTGCCGCAAACCTGAGCCTGATGTTCAACGAGGTGCCGTTCCTCGACCGGTTCGAGGCCGCCGCCCGGGCCGGATTCGACGCCGTCGAATTCCTGTTTCCCTACGAGCATTCACCGGAGGCGGTCGGCGCGCGGCTCCGGGACAACGGCCTGACCCAGGCGCTGTTCAACCTGCCGCCAGGCGATTTCTCAATGGGCGAGCGCGGCTTAGCGGCGTTTCCTGAACGGTTCGACGAGCTGAAGGCCGGGGTCGACACGGCGTTGCGCTACGTCGAGGCGACCGGCGTCGGCCGGTTGCACCTGATGGCGGGCCTCGCCCCGCACGACGATCCCGGCGCCGTCGCGGCCTACCGCCGGGCTGTCACCTGGACGGCGGAGCGGCTGGCGCCCGCCGGCCTCGACCTCGTTCTGGAACCGATCAACGGCCGGAACATACCGGGCTATTTCCTCAACGATTTCGGCCGCGCCGCGGACCTGATCGAGGATCTCGGGCTGTCGAACCTGAAGCTGCAGTTCGATCTCTACCACTGCCAGATCCTGCACGGCGACGTGACCATGCGTCTGCGCGCCCTGATGCCGATCATCGGCCACGTCCAGACCGCGAGCGTGCCCGAGCGGCACGAACCCGGAACCGGCGAGGTGAACGACGTCTTCCTGTTCGACGAGCTGGATCGACTCGGCTACGCCGGCTTCGTCGGCTGCGAGTACATCCCGGCCGCCGACACCGTCTCGGGTCTCGGCTGGCTCGCCGCCTACAAGGGGAGAAGCGCCCGATGAGCCTCGCGCTGGGATGCGTTGCCGACGATTACACGGGCGCCTCGGACCTCGCCAACACGTTGACCAAGGCGGGCCTGCGCACGATCCAGACCATCGGCGTCCCGGAGGATGACCGCGCCCTGCCGGAGGCCGACGCGGTGGTGGTGGCGCTGAAGAGCCGCTCGATCCCCGCCGACCAGGCCGTGGCGCGCTCCCGCGAGGCCGAGGGCTGGCTGCGGGCGCGGGGCGCCGCCCACGTGATGTTCAAGGTCTGCTCGACCTTCGACTCCACGGAGGCCGGCAATATCGGCCCGGTCATGGACGCCCTGCGGGGGGATGCGGGCGAGGCCATCGCGCTCGTCACCCCGGCCTTCCCGGAGACGGGGCGCAGCGTCTACCAGGGCAACCTCTTCGTCGGCGCCGTGCCGCTGAACGAGAGCCCCCTCAAGGACCACCCGCTCAATCCGATGCGCGATGCCAACCTGGTGCGCGTGCTCGAGCGCCAGAGCGCGTATCCGGTCGGGCTCGTGGATACCGCCACGGTCGCCCGCGGCGCCGAGGCCGTCGCGGCCCGCCTCGAAGCCCTCGTGGCGGAAGGTAAGGGCGCCGCCATCGCGGACGCGATCTTCGACAGCGACCTCGCAGTGCTCGGCCGGGCGATCATCGAGCGGACATTCTCGGTGGGCGCGTCCGGGCTCGGACTCGGGCTCGCCCGGGCACTGGTTGCCGCGGGACGCGGCACCCGGGACGCGGCCGGAGCGGCGATCGGCGAGCCGGTGGGCGGATCCGCCGCCTGCCTCGCCGGCAGTTGCTCGCAGGCGACGCTCCAGCAGGTCGGCGCCGCCGAGGCGCTGATGCCGGTGCTCCGCCTCGATCCGGCGCGGCTCCTCGCCGGCGCCGACGTGGTGGGCGAGGCCCTGGCCTTCGCGGAGGAACGGCTTCCTTCCGGCCCGGTGCTGATCGCCTCCTCGGCGCCTCCCGAGGCGGTCCGGGCCCTCCAGGCCGCCCATGGGGTCGACGCCGCCGGCCACGCCATCGAGGCGGCGCTGGCCGCCATCGCCGAAGGCCTCGTCGCCCGCGGCGTGCGCCGGCTCGTGGTCGCCGGAGGCGAGACGTCCGGCGCAGTGGTCGACCGGCTGGGCCTCACCGCCTTCCTGCTCGGGCCGGAGATCGCCGCGGGCGTTCCGGTCCTGCGCACCGCCGGACGGCCCGAGCCGATGCTGCTCGCCCTGAAATCCGGCAATTTCGGCGGTCCGGACTTCTTCGGCCGCGCCCTCGACATGATGGCCTGACGCCGCACAACCCGACGGGAGGTTTTCCATGCATGCCCTGATTCTCGGCGCCGCCGGCATGATCGGCCGCCGCCTCGTGGACACCCTGGTGAAGGCGGGTCAGGTCGGCGGTCAGCCGCTGAGCGCCCTGACCCTGCTCGACGTGGTGCAGCCCGCCGCGCCCGGGGGCTTTTCCGGCCAGGTGCGGGCCGACGCGGCGGATCTCACCGCCCCCGGCGCCGCCGAGGCCGCCATCGCCGAACGGCCGGGCGTGATCTTCCACCTCGCCGCGGTGGTCTCGGGCGAGGCCGAGGCCGACCTGGAACTCGGCTACCGGGTCAATCTCGACGGCACGCGGCTGCTCCTCGACGCGATCCGCAAGGCCAACGCGGCGGACGGGTACCGGCCGAAGCTGATCTTCACCTCCTCGCTCGCGGTGTTCGGCCCCCCCTTCCCCAAGGTGATCCCGGACGACCACATCCTGCGTCCGGCCTCCTCGTACGGGGTGCAGAAGGCCATGGGCGAGCTGATGCTCGCCGACTACGCCCGGCGCGGCTTCCTCGACGGGATCGGCCTGCGCCTGCCGACCATCTGCGTGCGGCCCGGCAAGCCCAACAAGGCGGCCTCCGGCTTCTTCTCGGGCATCATCCGCGAGCCGCTGGCCGGCCAGGAGGCGATCCTGCCGGTGCCCGACACGGTGCGGCACTGGTTCGCCAGCCCCGACGCGGCGGTCGGCTTCTTGGTCCACGCGGCCGGGCTCGACCTCGCGGCGATCGGCCCGCGGATCAGCCTGACCATGCCGGGCGTCTCGGCGACGGTCGCCGAGGAGATCGAGGCCCTGCGCCGCGCGGCCGGCGACAGGGCCGTGGCGCTGATCCGGCGCGCCCCCGACGCCACCATCGCGCGGATCGTCGGCTCCTGGCCGGAGGCGTTCGAGCCGGAGGCGGCCCTGGGTCTGGGTTTCCGGGCGGATGACTCCTTCGACGCCATCGTGGCGCAGCACGTGGCCGAGTTCCACGGCGGCTGAAGCGTCAGGACCGGGCTGAGGGATGTCGGTCTGATGTCGGTCTGCGGACGGCCGTCGCCGACACCGCGCAGCGGGACGCCGTCGACTTGCGCGCCGGCCGAGGCGACGCGGTCGCCGAGGCGCAGGCCTGCGGGGGGCGGCCCGTGCCGTGGCCGGCATGGGCGGCGGTGGCGAGGTGCCTTTGCTGCCCGTGATCGGGGCCAGCGCACGTCCCTTGCGTCCAGGACGCTGTCCACGACGGATCCGGCCCTGTGTGGCTCGCTTCTCCGGCGTCGCGCAAGGGCGAGCACCGCCTCATGGACGGCGACACCGCGCGCGAGCCGCGCGGGTATCGCGCGCAGGCAATGCCGCAGATCCTCATGGCCCGGCTCCCGGAGCGGGATCGCCACGATGGCCCGGGCATCGACGGACGTCACGCGACGTTCGGGCCGTCGTCGAACGCCTCGTCGGCCTCGGGACCGGATTTCGGCGAGGAGGCGCGCGTCCTGAACCCGCCGATGCGCGCCGGGAGCGCATCGCTCCCGCGGTACTGGCGGTCCAGCGCGTTCGTTAGCGCGATCCGCGCCGCCTCGGCCTTGCTCACGCCGGCCCGCGATGCCAGCTTCTCGGCGCGGGGCTTCAGCTCTTCGCTGCGGATGTTGAGCGGCACGACCGCCTCCGTGTAGACGCGCGGGGGCTAGGGTCTCCATATCCGCGCCGCAGACTCGGTGCCGACACCCGATCAAGGATTCCGATGACCCGCCTCGACGAGGCCCGCGCCGCGCTCAAGAAGACCTTCGGCTATGAGGATTTCCGACCCGGCCAGGACGAGGTGATCGGTGCGGTGCTGGACGGCGCCGACGTGTTTGCCGTCATGCCCACGGGCTCGGGCAAGTCGATGACCTACCAGCTCCCGGCCTTGGTCGATCCGGGCCTCACGGTGGTGGTCTCCCCCCTGATCGCGCTGATGCACGATCAGGTGCAGCAGATGAAGAGCGTCGGCATCCAGGCCGCGACCCTCAACTCGTCGGTCGCGGAATCGGATTCGCGCGAGACGTGGCGCGCGTTGCGCTCGGGCGACCTGCGGCTCCTGTTCGTCTCCCCCGAACGCCTGCTCATGGAGGGCTGCATCGAGGCGCTGCGCGGGGCGGGCGTCCGGCGCCTGGCGGTCGATGAGGCGCACTGCGTCTCGCAATGGGGCCACGATTTCCGGCCCGAATATCGGGAGATCGCCCGGGCCCGGACGACGCTCGGCGACGTCCAGACCCTGGCGCTGACCGCCACCGCCGACGCCGCCACCCGGGCCGAGATCGCCGAGCGCCTGTTCCCGCAGGGGCGTCCGCCGAAGATCTTCGTCCATTCCTTCGACCGGCCGAACATCCGCCTGACCTTCCAGCCCAAGGACAATCCCGCCCGGCAGATCGAGCGGTTCCTGAAGCACCGGCGGGCGGAGAGCGGGATCATCTACTGCTCGTCGCGCAAGCGCACCGAGCAGCTCGCCGAGACCCTCAAGCGGGACGGGTTCGACGCGCTGCCCTACCATGCCGGCCTCGATCAGGGCACGCGGATGCGGAACCAGGATCGGTTCCTCCAGGAGGACGGCGTGGTGATGACCGCCACCATCGCGTTCGGCATGGGCATCAACAAGCCCGACGTGCGCTTCGTCTGCCACGCCGACATGCCCAACAACGTCGAGGGCTACTACCAGGAGATCGGCCGCGCCGGCCGCGACGGTCTGCCCGCCGACACGCTGACCCTCTACGGCCTCGACGACATGGCGCTGCGCCGCCGGCAGATCGACGAGAAGGAGATCTCCGACGAGCGCCGCCGGGTCGAGCGGCGCAAGCTCGAGGCGATGATCACCCTGTGCGAGGGGGCCAATTGCCGCCGCCAGTCGCTGCTCGCCTATTTCGGCGAGGCGAGCGGTCCCTGCGGCCGCTGCGACCTGTGCCGCGGCGGCGTGACCCTGGTGGACGGGACGGTCTCGGCCCAGAAGGCCCTCTCGGCCATCGTGCGCACCGGGCAGCGCTTCGGCGCGGCGTATATCTGCGACCTCGTCCACGGGAAGGAGAGCGAGCAGATCCGCCGCAACGGGCATGCCGGCCTCAAGACCTTCGGGGTCGGCGCCGACAAGCCGGTGGCGGCCTGGCGGGCGATCCTGCGCCAGCTCTTCGCCGCCGGGGCCATCGCCGAGAATGCCGACGGCTACGGCGGCCTGTCCATGACCGAGAAGGGCGAGGCGATCCTGTTCGGGCGGGAGCCGGTCCAGCTCCGCCCGGATCCGGAGCCGCGGACGGAGGCCCGCGAGCGCCGCCGTGCCGCCCCGCGCGAGGACGGCGAGATCGCCCTCTCCGAGGCGGACGAGGCCCTGTTCCAGCACCTGCGCGGCCTGCGCGCCACGCTGGCCCGGGCCGAGGGGATCGCCGCCTTCATGGTCTTTCCCGACCGGACGCTGATCGAGATGACCCGCCAGAAGCCCGTCGACCTCTGGGCCCTGCGCACGGTCCACGGGGTCGGCGAGCGCAAGCGCGAGGCCTACGGCGACAAGTTCGTGTCGGCCATCGCGGAGTTCCTGGCTCAGCCCCCGGCCCCCTGACGACGCAGGTTCGCACTGGCGCGCCGGGCCGGTTCGTGTAGGCAGGCGGCCCCCAACCCGCACCGATCGGATCGACCATTTCGACACCCGCACATCCCGCCGCGGCCCCCATCCAGGACGCCCCGCAGGTTCCGGCGGCCGAGCCGGACAGGACCGCGCCGTCGTCGCTGACCTCCCGGATCGTGTTCTACATGCCGGGTTTCGACCCGCGCGATCCCGAGACCTACTGGGGCCTGTTCCGCCGTGAGGCCCGGCTCACCGGGGCGCGGCGCGGGGCGGCGATCACGGTCGGCGATCCGGTCCGCTCGGCGGACGGGATCGAACTCACCTGGACGGCCGAGGCGCACGGCGTGTCGACGCGCTACGTCCTCCTGCGCTGGGAGGAGATTGTCCGGGCCCGCTTCCCGCAATCCGACTGGACGCGCCTGACGGGGGTCCCGGCGCTGCTCTGGCGATTGTGGCGGTCGGGCTACAAGGCGGATCTGCAGCGTGAGGGCTGGCGCTTCGCCACGGTGATCTTCTGCGTCCACTACATCTACATCGCCCTCGCGCTCCTCAGCCTTGCGGCGGCGGCGAGCCTGGCCGCCCTGGCCCCGTCCGCGCTGCAGCCCTGGTCGATCCTGGCGGTCCCGCCGCTGGCCTTCGCGTTCCTCGCCGTCCTGATGCGGGCGACCCGCGGCAAGCCGCTCTACGTGCCCCACCTCGTGGACGACACCGCCTTCACGCATGCCTATGCGGCGGGTGCGGCCCCCGAGATGCAGCCCCGCCTCGATGCCTTCGCGGCGCGCATCGGCGCGGCCGAGGGCGAGGCCGACGAGGTGGTCGTCGTCGGCCATTCCACGTCGAGCTTCCTCGGTATCGAGGTGCTGGACCGGGTGCTCGCCCGCGATCCCGGCTTCGGCCGTCGCGGCACGCCGGTCTCGTTCGTGAGCATCGGCAGCGTCATCCCCTGGCTCGGACTCGATCCGGCGGCGGTGGGGTTCCGCGACACCCTCGCCCGCTTCGCGCGGGCGGCGCAGATCGGCTGGCTCGACGTGCGCGCGCCCTGGGACTGGCTGTCGATCCACAAGCGGAATCCGCTCACCGCCTGCGGCCTCCCCGTGCCCGATGCCGGCCGGCCGGCCGAGCTCTGGGTCATGATCCACGACCTGATCACAGGCTCCGACGTGGGGCGGCGCCAGTGGAACCTGTTCCAGATGCATTTCCAGCTGCTCATGGCGAGCCAGAGCGCCACCGGGTTCGATTATCTCGACATGGTCACCGGGCCGGAACCGGTCCACACGCTGATCGCCCGGTGCCGGGCGCGCGTCAGGACCCGGGCGACCGCCGCCGAGGCGGGGATCTGATCGCCGACCCCCGCGTCGGCGGTGATCCCTCGCCCGCCGCCATCCGCAGACCGTCCCGACCTGGGATGTTGCCACCGTGGGCGCTTCCGCTCTAGAGCCGGGGCAGCCTGGATCCCCGCCCGGTTCGGGTTCGCCGCGGCCACGGCCTCCGGCACGGACCGCTCTCGCCGAGACCCTTCGCATGTTCCGCAACGACGTTCCGATCACCCCCGAACTCGTCGCCCAGCACGGCCTGACGCCGGACGAGTACGCGCGCTTCCGCGGCCTGATCGGGCGCGACCCGACGCTGACCGAACTCGGCATCGTCTCGGCGATGTGGAACGAGCACTGTTCCTACAAGTCCTCGCGCAAGCACCTGCGCGGTCTGCCGACCTCGGGCCCTCACGTGATCCAGGGGCCCGGCGAGAACGCGGGCGTCATCGACATCGGTGACGGTCTCGCCTGCGTCTTCAAGATGGAGAGCCACAACCACCCGAGCTACATCGAGCCCTACCAGGGCGCGGCGACGGGCGTCGGCGGCATCCTGCGCGACGTCTTCACGATGGGCGCCCGGCCGATCGCGGCGCTCAACGCCCTGCGCTTCGGCTCCCCCGACCACCCGCGCACGCGCAGCCTCGTCTCGGGGGTCGTGGCGGGCGTCGGCGGCTACGGCAATTCCTTCGGCGTGCCCACCGTCGGCGGCCTGACCGGCTTCCACAGGCGCTACGACGGCAACATCCTGGTCAACGCCATGGCGGTGGGCCTCGCCCGCACCGACGGCATCTTCTACGCGGCCGCCGCCGGCGTCGGGAACCCGATCGTCTATCTCGGCTCCAAGACCGGCCGTGACGGCATCCACGGCGCCACCATGGCGTCCGCCGAATTCGACGAGGCCTCGGAGTCGAAGCGGCCGACCGTGCAGGTCGGCGATCCCTTCGCCGAGAAGCTCCTGCTGGAGGCGTGCCTGGAGCTGATGGCCTCGGGCGCGGTGATCGCCATCCAGGACATGGGCGCGGCGGGGCTGACCTGCTCGGCGGTGGAGATGGGCGCCAAGGGCGACCTCGGCGTCGAGCTCGACATCGACAAGGTGCCGGCCCGCGAGGAGGGCATGACCCCCTACGAGATGATGCTCTCCGAGAGCCAGGAGCGCATGCTCATGGTGCTCAAGCCCGGCATGGAGGCGGAGGCGGAAGCCATCTTCGTGAAGTGGGGCCTCGATTTCGCGGTGATCGGCCGGACCACCGACACGCTCCGGTTCGTCATCAAGTGGCATGGCGAGACCGTGGCCGACCTGCCGATCAAGGAGCTGGGCGACGAGGCGCCGCTCTACGACCGGCCGCATCGCGCCAACACCCACCAGCCAGTGATCGCGGTCTCCGAGGTGCCGGCCCCGGCCTCGCTGACCGACGCGCTCAAGCGCCTCGTCGGCTCCGCGGACCTCGCCTCGAAGCGCTGGGTCTTCGAGCAGTACGACCACTTCATCCTGGGCAACACGGTCCAGAAACCCGGAGGCGACGCCGCCATCGTGCGGGTCGAGGACGGGCCGAAGGGCCTCGCGCTGACCTGCGACGTCACCCCGCGCTACTGCGAGGCCGACCCGGTCGAGGGGGGCCGCCAGGCCGTGGCCGAGGCGTGGCGCAACATCACCGCGGTGGGCGCGAAGCCACTCGCGATCACCGACAACCTGAACTTCGGCAATCCCGAGAAGCCCGAGGTGATGGGCCAGCTCGTCGGCTGCCTTCAGGGCATCGGCGAGGCCTGCCGGGCGCTGGACTTCCCGGTCGTGTCCGGCAACGTCTCGCTCTACAACGAGACCAACGGCGTCGGCATCCTGCCGACCCCGACCATCGGCGGCGTCGGCGTCCTCGACGACGTGGCGCGCCACGCGACCATCGCCCTCAAGCGCGAGGGCGACGTGCTGGTGCTGGTCGGGGCGGGCGAGGGCTGGCTCGGCCAGTCCGCCTACCTGTCGGTCATCGAGGGCCGCGAGGAGGGCGCGCCGCCTCCGGTCGACCTCGCCCTGGAGCGCCGCAACGGCGACTTCGTCCGCACCCTGATCCAGGCGGGCACCGTCGACACGGTCCACGACATCTCCGACGGCGGCCTCGCGGTGGCGCTCGCCGAGATGGCCATGGCGGGCGGCCTCGGCGCGGCGCTCCCGGAGGTCCCGGTGGACCTCGCCCCCCACGCCTACCTGTTCGGCGAGGATCAGGCCCGCTACCTGCTGGCGGTCGAGCCGGAGGCGGCCAGCGACCTCCTGTACAGCGCCTCGGCACAGGGTATCGCCGCGGCCGTGGTCGGCGTCACCGGCTCCGACCGTTTGACCCTGCCGGGTGGCGAGACCATACCGCTCGCCGAACTGACCGCGGCGCACGAGGGCTGGCTGCCCGCCTACATGGCCAGCCAGCCGGCCGCTCCGGCGTCCTGAGCCCCGTTTACCACAAGGAGTTTCCCGATGCCGATGGATGCGGGCGAGATCGAGCGCATGATCCGCGAGGCCCTGCCGGACGCGCAGGTGGAGATCCGCGACCTCGCCGGCGACGGCGACCATTACGCGGCCACCGTCCTGTCGGCGGCCTTCAAGGGGAAGAGCCGGGTAGCGCAGCACCAGATGGTCTACGGCGCTCTCCAGGGCCGGATGGGCGGCGTGCTCCACGCCCTTGCGCTGACCACGGGCGTCCCGCAGGATTGAGCCCTCTCGCGGCAGTTCTCCCTATGGATCGACCGAGTCTCTATGACGACGATATCGTGACCTGGGCCGAGGAACAGGCGGCGGCCCTGCGCGCGCTCGCTGAGCGGCCCGACCTGTCGAATGCGGTCGATTGGGAGAACGTTGCCGGGGAGATTGAGAGCGTGGGGCGTGCGCATCTGCGGGCCGTCGAAGGGCTGCTGATCCAGACGCTCGCCCACCTCCTCAAGCGCGCGTCCGCCCCGCTTGCGCCGGCAAGCTTGCATTGGCGGGCAGAGATCGCGACATTCCAGATCACGGCCTGGAATGCCTACGAATCGTCGATGCGGCAGAGGTTAAACTGGCCCAGGATCTGGACATCCGCGGTCACAGCCGCGGAGGCCGGTCTTGGTGCCCTTGGGAACCAGCTTCTTCCGGGATTGCCGGATTCGTGCCCGATCGTGCCCGAGGATCTTCTTAACGACCGCTTTGATGTCGATCATGCACTCCGCGTGATCGCTGCCTCGGTTGCGCGCCGCTGATCGAGACAGCACATACGAGACCGAACAGCTGAGGACAGAACGATGACCGACGCCAACACGACCATCCAGAACGAGATCGCCTCCCAGGACGTGGTGGTGTTCATGAAGGGCACGCCGCAGATGCCGCAATGCGGCTTCTCCGGTCAGGTGGTGCAGATCCTTAACTACCTCGGCGTGCCGTTCAAGGGCGTGAACGTGCTGGCCGACCAGGAGATCCGCGAGGGCATCAAGGCCTTCTCGAACTGGCCGACGATCCCGCAGATCTACGTGAAGGGCGAGTTCGTCGGCGGCTGCGACATCACCCGCGAGATGTTCCAGTCGGGCGAGCTGCAGACGTTCCTGTCCGAGAAGGGCGTGCCGGTGAAGACCGCCGCCGCCTGATCCTTTCAGGATTGACCGGACGGATCGGGGCGCCTGCGGGCGCCCTTTTTCGTGTTCGAGGTCGGGGGCCGGATCAGCGCGGCTCCCGCGCCACGAAGAGGGCGACGCAGCCGACGACCGTGATCTCCACCGACCGAAACCGCTGGTCCAGCGCCGCCCGCAGGGCCGGCAGGGTGTCGGCGGCGTTCGAGAACACCCCCTTCCGGTTATAGACCCGCATCAGCGCCCGCGCCGCGGCACCGAGCGGGACGCCGCCCGCCAGGATCGTGGCGCCGAACACCACGCCGTCGCCGGCCAGGCACGGACGCACCGCGTCGAAGGCTCTCGCCTTCGCGGCGATGTCCCCCGGCAGGCAGTGCAGCAGGTAGGTCATCCCGATCGAGTCGAACGGCGCGATGCCGGTCACCGGGGCGCCGAGCACGTCGACCCGGTAGGTCTCGGGCCGGTGGCGCGCGATGCGGCGGGCCGCGAAGGCGAGGCTGTCGGCGTTGAGGTCCATCAGGCCGATGCGCGGCGCAGGCGTGGGGAAGCGGCACCGGTCGAGGTACCAGCCGGTCCCGACCCCGACATCGAGATGCGCGAGGCCCACGTGCCGGTCGTAGAGGTCCAGGATCCGCGCCGTGGGGCAGCGCCAGATCAGGGGGTTCGACAGGCGCAGCACGACGAGGTCGTAGACCTGCAGCGTCCGCGGCGTGTAGATCGCCTGCCCGGCTCGGGTGTCGGTCGCCATGGCTCTCCGTCGGCCCCCCTGTGGGCGGCGCGCATTCGCCTTCGCCGCCGCGATCGCCTATACCAGACCCTTTCCAATCGTATGGATCGTTTGAACGCCATGGCGACGCCGTCGCTCGACAGCGCCCGCGCGGCCGATGCCGCGATCGAGAAGGCGCCGGATCCCCTCCCCGAGGCCCTGCCCGGCCGGCGCCCGTCGCTGGTCGGCCTGACCCGCGACGCCCTCAAGGCACAGCTCATCGGGATGGGCGTGCCGGAGCGCGAGAGCCGGATGCGCGCCGGCCAGCTCTGGCACTGGGTCAACTTCCGCGGGGCGACCGACTTCGCCGAGATGACCAATGTCGGCAAGGCGTTGAAGGCGCAGCTCGCCGAGCACTTCACCCTGGAGCGGCCCGAGGTGGCCAGCCGGCAGGTCTCCCGCGACGGCACCCGGAAGTGGCTCCTGCGGATGGCCCCGACCAACCGCCAGGAGCACAACCGCGGCGCCGAGATCGAGTGCGTCTACATCCCCGGGCCGGACCGGGGCACGCTGTGCGTGTCGAGCCAAGTCGGCTGCACGCTCACCTGCTCGTTCTGCCACACCGGCACGCAGCGCCTCGTGCGCAATCTCTCGGCCCCCGAGATCGTGCAGCAGCTCGTCACGGCGCGCGACGAACTCGGCGACTGGCCCGGCCAGATGCCGAGCCGCGACGCGGGTGGCTCCGGCGAGGTCGGCCGGCTGGTGACCAACATCGTGTTCATGGGCATGGGTGAGCCCCTCTACAATCTCGACGCGGTGGTGGATGCCGTGGGCGTGATGTCGGACCAGGAGGGGCTGGGCCTGTCCAAGCGGCGGATCACGGTCTCCACCTCCGGGGTCGTGCCGCAGATCCCCCGGCTCGGCGAGCAGGCCAACGCCATGCTGGCGGTCTCGCTCCACGCCGTGCGGGACGAGCTGCGCGACGAGCTGGTGCCGCTCAATCGGAAATACCCAATCGCCGAGTTGCTCGCCGCCTGCCGGGCCTATCCGGGCTTGAGCAACGCCCGCCGGATTACCTTCGAGTACGTGATGCTGAAGGGCGTCAACGATTCGGACGCGGACGCCCGCGAGCTGGTGCGCCTGCTCAAGGGCATCCCGGCCAAGATCAACTTGATCCCGTTCAACCCCTGGCCGGGCAGCCGCTACGAGTGCTCCGACTGGGACCGGATCGAGCACTTCTCCGAGATCGTGTTCAACGCCGGCTACGCCTCGCCCGTGCGCACGCCCCGCGGCCGGGACATCCTGGCGGCCTGCGGGCAGCTCAAGAGCGAGACCGAGAAGCTGCGCGCCCGCGCCCGGATGATGCAGGAGGAGGGCATCGGCGTGGAGGGTTTCTACGCCGGCGCGGACGATTGAGGACCCGCCCGGCGCCGCAGACCCGACCCCGTCAGGGCGGACCGCGACGGAGCTGCGCGGATGCGGTGGCGAATGGTGCGGCGCGGGTGCGCCTCACCCCTCGATCTTCGCGAACTCCGCCACCTCCCGCGTCGCGGCCCGGAGGGCGTTGAGCAGCAGCAGGCGATTCTCGCGCAGGCCCGGATCGGGGGCGTTGACGGTGACGTCCTGGAAGAACGCGTCCACCGGCGCCCGCAGGGTCGAGAGCGCCTGCATGGCCCCGGCGAAATCCTCCCGTGCGACGGCCGCCGAAGCCGTCTCCCGCGCCCAGCCCAGGGCCTCGGCGAGGGCCCGCTCGGCCGGCTCGCCCGCGGCGGCGAGGCCTGCATCCGGCGCGGCATCGTAGGCGCGGCCGTCCTTCTTCTCCTCGATCCGCAGGATGTTGGCCGCGCGCTTGTAGCCCGCGAGCAGATTCCTCCCGTCCTCGGTGTCGAGGAACGTCTGCAGAGCCTCGACACGGCGAACGACCATCAGCAGGTCGTCCTGGCCCGGCAGGGCGAAGACGGCGTCGATCAGGTCGTGGCGGGCGCCCTGGTCGCGGAGATAGACCTTCAGGCGGTCGGCGAAGAAGGCGAGGAGGTCCTTCGCATCCGCGCCACCCCGCCCGGCGAGCCCCCGATCCGCCGCGCCGACCTGCTCCAGCAGGCGGAGGCGCAGCGAACGGTCGAGGACCAGCCGGATCACGCCCAGCGCCGCTCGTCGCAGCGCATACGGGTCCTTGCTCCCCGTCGGCTTCTCGCCGATGGCCCAGAACCCGACCAGCGTATCGAGCTTGTCGGCCAGTGCCACCGCGATCGAGACCGGGTCACTCGGCACCCGGTCGGAGGGGCCGAGCGGCTTGTAGTGCTCCTCGATGGCCGCGCAGACGCTGTCGTGCTCCCCTTGGAGCGCCGCATACTTGCGCCCCATCAGCCCCTGGAGTTCGGGGAACTCGCCGACCATCTCGGTGACGAGGTCGGCCTTGGCGAGCCGCGCGGCACGCGCGGCGAGCGCCGGGTCGGCCCCCAGCAGCGGCGCCAGATCCTGCGCCATTGCGCCGATGCGGGCGATCCGCTCGCCCTGCGTGCCGAGCTTCTCGTGGAAGACGATGGCGTCGAGCTTGGGCAGACGGTCTTCCAAGGGCACCGCCCGGTCCGTATCCCAGAAGAACTTCGCGTCCGACAGGCGGGCGCGGACCACCCGCTCGTTGCCGGCGGTGATCGCTTGCCCGCCATCCGAGGCCACGAGGTTCGAAACCAGGATGAAGGCCGGCGCCAAATCCTCCAAACCGCTTTTCCGCAGCACGAAGCATTTCTGGTTCGCCCGGATCGTCGCGCGGATCGCCTCGGCGGGGATGTCGAGGAAGGCTTCGTCGAACGAGCCCATCAGCACCACCGGCCATTCCACGAGGCCCGACACCTCGTCGAGCAGGCCCTCGTCCTCCACGAGGTCGAGGCCGCGGGCGAAGGCGAGGTCGCGGGCGTCGTGCAGGATCACGTCCTTGCGCCGCTCGGGGTCGAGGATGACCTTCGCGCGCTCTAGGGCCTGGATGTAGTCGTCGAACCGGCGCACCTCGATCGCCTCGGGCGCCAGGAACCGATGCCCGTAGGTCACCGTGCCGGCCGCGATCCCGCTCACCGAGAACGGCACCACCTCCGGCGTCTCGGTCTCCGGCCCGAAGGTGGCGACGATGGATTGCAGCGGCCGCACCCAGCGCAAGCTGCCGGGCTCCGCCGAGGCCGCACCCCAGCGCATGGATTTCGGCCAGGGGAAGGTCCGGACGATCTCGGGCAGGAGTTCGGCCAGCACGTCGAGGGTCTCGCGGCCGGGACGCTCGATCACCGCGAGGTAGAACGCACCCTTCTTCGGATCGGTGACGGTCCCCGCCTGGTCCAGGCTCGTCAGGCCGGCGCCCTTCAGGAACCCCTGGACGGCCGCCTCGGGGGCGCCGACCCGCGGGCCCCGGCGCTCCTCCCGGACGGCCTCGCCGCGGGCGGGCAGGCCGGCGATGTGCAGCGCCAGCCGGCGGGGCGTCGAGAACGCCTTGGCGCCCTCGTACAGGAAGCCGCGCTCCACCAGGGCGTCGGTGACGAGCTTCTTGAGATCCTCCGCCGCGCGCCGCTGCATGCGGGCGGGGATCTCTTCCGAGCGGAGTTCGAGCAGGAGGTCGGGCATGGCGCGGCCATATCGCCGCGCCGCAGGCCTGTCGAGGGCTATGGCGCCGGGGTCAGTGCGCCTCGCCCTTCAGGATGGCCGAGAGCTGCCACTTGCGGTCGCCGATCGCATGGGCGTCGGACACCTTCCAGTTCCCGTCCTCGCGCACGAGATCGTAGACCACGGCGTTCGCGCCGTTCCCGCCCTTGCGCTCCACGGTGACCTTCGCCTGATCCTTGCCCTCGGTGGCCTCCCTGAAGGTGAGGTTCTTCACCGTGTCGGGCTTCAGGGGCTCACCGTTGAGGCGGTAATCGAAATCGAGGTTGCCGGTGGCGCCGTTGGCCTGCTTGGCGTCGGCGTCGAACAGGCTCTGCAGACGCTTCGTGTAGACGGCGGAGTGCTTCGGGTGTGGCTCGGCATAGAGTTTCTTGACCACGGCCTCCGGGCCGGGATCGGCCGCCAGCGCGGGCGCGAGGGCGAGCCCGAGGGCGCCGAAAGTCAAAAGAATCTTCTTCATCTTACTTGTCCCGCGTCTGCGGACGCGCCGGAGCGCGCCGGTTGGCGGGGGTTGCAACGCGCGAGGGCGCCAGGGGCTCCGCCAACCAGCATCCCGCGAAGGCGAGCCGGCGGGCTGCGCCGCCTTGTTCGGGCTTGTTCGGGAGGGCCTCACGCCCCCCCGGCCGCCGTCCGCAGCCACGCCGCCCCGCAGGCCTTGGCCAGTTCCCGGACGCGCAGGATGTAGCTCTGCCGCTCCGTCACCGAGATCACCCCGCGCGCGTCGAGCAGGTTGAAGACATGGCTCGCCTTGATGCACTGGTCGTAGGCCGGCTGCGCCATGCGGTGGCGCGCGCCGTCCGAGTCGGGCGCGCCCGCGTCGAGGTAGGACCGGCAGGCCGCCTCCGCGTCGGTGAACTGGCGGAACAGCATGGCGGTGTCGGCCGCCTCGAAATTGTGGCGGGAATATTCCTGCTCGGCCTGCAGGAACACGTCCCCGTAGGTGATCCGGTCCGGCCCCTCGGCGCCGTTGAAGTCGAGGTCGTAGACGTTCTCGACCCCCTGGACATACATGGCCAGCCGTTCCAGCCCGTAGGTCAATTCGCCCGCCACCGGCGCGCACTCGAAGCCCGCGACCTGCTGGAAATAGGTGAACTGCGAGACCTCCATCCCGTCGCACCAGCATTCCCAGCCGAGCCCCCAGGCGCCCAGGGTCGGGCTCTCCCAATCGTCCTCGACGAAGCGGATGTCGTGCAGCTTCAGATCGACGCCGATCGCGTCGAGCGAGGCGAGGTAGAGTTCCTGCAGGTTCGGCGGGTTCGGCTTCAGGATCACCTGGAACTGGTAATAGTGCTGCAGCCGGTTGGGGTTCTCCCCGTAGCGGCCGTCCTTGGGCCGGCGCGAGGGCTGGACGTAGGCCGCCTTCCAGGGCTTCGGCCCGAGCGCCCGCAGGGTCGTGGCCGGATGGAAGGTCCCGGCGCCGACCTCCATGTCGTAGGGCTGGAGGATCGCGCAGCCCTGCGCGGCCCAGAACTCCTGAAGCGTCAGGATCAGACCCTGGAAGGATTTTGTCTGGGACATGGGATTCGAAGGCTCGGACTCGCGCGGCGGGTCGGGCCGCTGGCGGGTCGGTTTAGGTGCGGGGGGGCGGGGGTGCAAGGCGCAGATGTCCGGCGGCGGCATCCCGGCGAAGGCGATCAAGGCGGCGCGCCCGGGTTGCGCATCCGGGGCGGATGGTGGTCCCATCCCGGGGGACGGCGCCCGGAGGGAACCATGGACAGCGACACGGCCGGCATCGCGATTCGCCCGATCGGCCCCGGCGACCGCGAGGCGTGGCTCCCGCTCTGGCGGGGCTACCAGGCCTTCTACAGGGTCGACCTCTCGGCGGCGGTCACCGACACGACCTGGGCCCGCCTCAACGACCCGGCCGAGCCGGTCGACGGCGCCCTGGCCTGGCGGGGCGCCGAGGCCTTGGGGCTCGTCCACCACATCCGCCATCGCTCGGCCTGGACGGTCGGCGATTACTGCTACCTTCAGGACCTGTTCGTGGCGGACGGGACCCGCGGTCTCGGGATCGGGCGGCGGCTGATCGAGCACGTCTACGCGGCGGCCCAGGCGGCCGGCTGTTCCCGCGTCCACTGGCTGACGCACGAGACGAATGCCGACGCGATGCAGCTCTACGACCGGATCGCGGAGAAATCGGGCTTCGTGCAGTACCGCAGGAACTTCTGAGCCCCGGCGTCCCACGTGCGGCGGGACACCCAAGCGTGGCGGTTTTCGGGCAATAAGCCGGAACCGCCGAGCTGACGGCCAAGTTATCAGCGCAACAGGGGATCTCGGCACCTCAGCGCTGCCGAAGCGAATACGTCGGAAGACCGATCATGCGCACGACTCGCACTCTCAACACCAGCGGCCGCAAGAACATCGCCGTCCTCGCCGCGCTCGCGATCTCGTCTCTGGTCGCCACGCCCTTCGTGATGAGCGCCAGCCGCGCGCTGGCCACCTCGGAGGAGCAACCCGTCGCCGCGACCCTGCGGGTCGAGCCGGTGGAGGTCACCCCCGTGGCGGCCGCACCCAAGGCTGAGGGCACCTGCCTGCGCAAGGTGCGGGTCGTCTACAGCGGCTACGGCAAGCCCGCGGACGGCTGCGCGGCCCATTGAGGGGATCGCCCCGGCCTAACCGTGGGCCGCCGTGGTCCCGGCCAGACGCTTGAGGTGGAGTTCCTCCAAGTCGATCTCCGCCTCCAGCTGCCGCAGCACCGAGCTGTGGATCCGGTTCTCCCTGTGCAGCCCGATCAGCGCCGACCGGCCTGACCGGACGGCGAGCAGCGCGGCGGCGAAGTGCTCGGTCTTCTCGGCCTCCAGGGCCTTGCGCTCGTCCCGGTCCCGGGATGTCGCCCGCACCCGCCGGCGGTACTCGTCCACGAGGCGGGGATGCTGCAGCCCCCCGGTCTCGGAGAACACCAGCCCTTCCAGGGCGGCGAGGCCCGCCTCGTTGACGACCACGCGGGCCATGGGCGCGTCCAGATGGCCGTCGGGCAGGTGCGCCGTGGGGTCGAGGCGGAGCCGGCGGATCAGCGGGCCCAGCGTCGAGCCCTGCACCAGCACGGTGAACAGGATCACCCCGAAAGCCGCGATCAGGATCGCGTCGCGGCCCGGGAAACCGGCCGGCAGCGCCAGGGCGGCCGCCAGGGTCACGACCCCGCGCATGCCGGCCCAGCCGATGATCAGCGGCACCGCCGGGTTCGGCGGCGGCTCCTGCGCCCGCACCCGCGCCGAGAGGATGCGCCGCAGGTACACGGCGGGGAACACCCAGAGCAGGCGGGCGGCCACGCAGGTCGCCGTGACGGCGAGTGCCAGCGGCAGGTTCGCCGAGACAGCCCCGAACTCGCCCCCGGTCCGGGCCAGCACGCCGCGGAGCGCCAAGCCGATCAGCACGAAGACCAGGGCCTCCAGCACGAAGACCACGAACGCCCACACCGCCACGGAATGGCGGCGGGCCTGAGCGTCGAAGGTCTCGTGCTCCCGTCCGCCCATCATCAGGCCGCAGGCCACGACGGCGAGGACGCCGGAGGCGTGGACCTCCTCGGCCAGCAGGTAGGCACCATAGGCGGCCAGGAAGCTCAGCACCGTGATGGCGTTGGCCTCGTGCAGCCGCCGCATCACGGTGTTCACCGCCAGGCCGCACGCGATGCCCACCGCGACGCCCGCCACGGCGAGCCACGCGAAGCTGCCGCCCGCCGCCCAGGCGCTGAAGCTGCCGGTCAGCGCCGCCGCCACGGCGAACCGGTAGAGCACGAGGCCCGAGGCGTCGTTGACGAGGCTCTCGCCCTCCAGGATCGTGATCATCCGGCGGGGCAGGGCGACGCGGGCGAGCACCGCCTTGGCGGCCACCGCGTCCGGCGGCGAGACAATGGCGCCCAGCGCGAAGCAGGCGGCCCAGGGCAGGGCGGGCACGAGCAGGTGCGCAACGAGCCCGACCACCAGGGTCGTGAACAGGACCGCGCCCAGCGAGAGGGACAGAATCGGACCGAGGCTCGCCCGAAAGTCGCGCCAGACGGTGAAGTAGGCGGATTCGAGCAGGAGCGGCGGCAGGAACAGGACCATGATCAGGTCCGGATCGAGGTCGAAGGCCGGCAGGCCCGGCGCCACCGCCAGGGCCATGCCGCCGATGACCAGGGCGGCGGCGGGCGGGAAGCCGAGGCGCCCGGCCGCGAGCGACAGCAGCAGGGCGGCGCCGAGGAGACCGAGGATCAGCTCGAACAGGGCGACGGATGTCATGGCTCGATCGGTCCCGGCGCCGGACCTCCGGCAAGCGCGGCCGTTCTAGGCTGTTTCCGGGTCCTGTGAAGACCGGGCCGCCGCGTTCCGCCCGCCACGCAGACGGGACGCTACAGCGCACCCTCCCGCACGGCACCCGGATCGGCCAGGGCGTGCAGGATGCGGGCGGCGCTGTGGGCGAAGCGGAGCGTCACGGCCTTGCGGCGGGCGCCGCTGAGCGGGTGCTCGGGGGGCTCCCGCAGGATCCCGGCGCCGTAGGCGTCCGCGACGATCAGGCCGCATTCCTCGGGGATCAGCGTTTCCGGCACGTCCTCGGGGATGGCGAAGAAGAAGCGGTCGCAGAAGTCGCGGTAATCGGGCCATTTCCGGTCGGCGCGGAAATCCGCCACGCTCGACTTGATCTCCACGATGGTGAGCTTGCCGGCCCCGCACAGGGCGATCACGTCGGCGCGGCGGCCGTTGACCAGGGAGAATTCCGGCAGCGTGACGCAGCCCATCTCCGAGAACAGGCGGCGCACGCCGCGCTGGATGCGCAGGGCCGTGGGCGACTGGCGTCGATCGGGCGGCAGCAGCGCCTCGGGGATCGGGGGCGGGGAACCGGGGAGACCGAGGGAAGCGGACATCAAGCTCGGGGGATGCGTCTGTACCGAATCGGGACATCCTGCCAATCCGGGCGCCGTCCGTCACCTGCGGCGCGGGATCGCCCCGCCGGCCGTCATGCGAGACAGGCGCGGATCGCGTCGAACCCGTCGGTCAGCGCCGCCGGCCCCGGCTGGAGGATCAGCGGCGACTTGATCTCGTGGATGCGCCCGTCACGCACCGCCGGGATCGCGTCCCAGCCGGGCCGGGCGCGGATCCGCGCGACGTTGACCCGCTTCCCGCACCACGAGGCGAGGATGACATCCGGCGCGGCCTCGATCACCTGTCCGCTGGTGACGATCCTGTCCTTCGCGGCCGGCTGCCGGCTCAGGTCCGGGAAGACGTCGCGACCGCCCGCGAGGCCGATCAGGTCCGAGACCCAGCCGATGCCGGAGATCATGGGCGCGTCCCATTCCTCGAAGTAGACGCGCGGGGCCGGACGGTCCCGCACCGCCGCCGCGGCCTCCGCCAGCCGGGCCGCGAAGCCGGCCGCCAGGGCCTCGGCCCGCTCCGGCAGGCCCACGAGGGCGCCGAGGGTCCGGATCATGGCGAGGCAGCCCGCCACATCGCGCTGGTTGAACAGGTGGACCGCCACGCCGGCCCGGGCGAGGTCGGCGACGATGTCGGCCTGAAGGTCGGAGAAGGCCAGGACCAGGTCCGGCGCCAGCGCCAGGATTTTCGGGATGTCGGCACTGGTGAAGGCCGAGACGCGCGGCTTCTCCCGCCGGACCCGGGGCGGGCGCACCGCGTAGCCCGAGACGCCGACGATGCGATCCTCCGCGCCCAGCAGGTACAGGGTCTCGACGGTCTCCTCGGTGAGACACACGATCCGCTCCGGTGGGAAGCGGCGCATCAGCGGGGGAGCCGGGTCATCGGTCGAGCCAGGTCAGCAGACCGGCCCCGGGGGCCACGAGCACGAAGGCCCAGACCAGCGCCGACGCGATGTTGGCCGCCTGGAACGGCAGGCGCGACAGGCCGAGGATGCCGGCGAAGAGCGGGACGAGGGCCCGGGCCGGGCCGAAGAACCGCCCCAGCGCCACCGCGGCGATGCCCCAGCGCCCGATGAAGGCCTCGGCCTTCGCCATAAGCTCGGGGTAGCGCCGCAGCGGCCACTTGGTCTTCGCGCCGGGCCCGAGCCAGCGCCCGGCCTCGTAGGAGATCCAGTCGCCGAGGGCGGCACCGATCGCGGCCCCGAGGACCACCGGCCAGAACGCGATGTCGGCGCCGCCGACGAGGGCGCCGATGCCGACCAGGATGACGGTCGCCGGCACGAACAGCGACAGGACCGCGATCGATTCGCAGAAGGCGAGGCCGCCCGCGATCAGCGGCGTCCAGGCCTTGTGCGCCTCGACGAAGGCGAGGGCCGAGGTGCGCAGGGCTTCGATGTCCATGGAGGCTCGGAGGCAGACGGGAGGGATCGATCCCATCTGAGGCGCGCGGGGGAGGGCGGCAAGAGACGGGGGGTGCGGCCGGGGCGAGAAGCGGCTAACCGTAGCGTGACCGCAAGCGAGTCCCGCGTTGAACGTCCTGTCGATCCAGTCCCACGTCGCCTACGGCCATGTCGGCAACGCCGCGGCCGTGTTCCCGATGCAGCGGCTCGGGGTCGAGGTCTGGCCCGTGCACACGGTGCAGTTCTCCAACCACACCGGCTACGGCGCGTGGCGCGGCCCCGTCTTCGACGCGGCGATGATCCGCGACGTGGTGCAGGGCATCGGCGAGCGCGGGGTGCTTTCCAGCTGCGACGCGGTGCTGTCGGGCTACATGGGCTCGGCCGAGATCGGTGCCGCTATCCTGGAGGCGGTCGCCGCGGTGCGGGCCGCCAACCCGGCGACGCTCTACTGCTGCGATCCGGTGATCGGCGACGTGGAGGAGGGGGTCTACGTGCGGCCCGGCATCGCGGCGTTCCTGCGCGAGCGCGCCGTGCCGGACGCCGACATCCTCACCCCCAACCAGTTCGAACTCGGCCTCCTCACCGACCTCCCGAGCCGCACCCTGGCGGAGGCCGCGGCCGCGATCGCGGCGCTCCAGGCGCGCGGGCCGCGGGTGGTCCTGGTCACCTCGGCGCTCTGCACCGACACACCCTCCGACAGCATCGACCTGCTGGCGGGGGCGGAGGGACGGGTGTTCCGCGTCCGGACCCCGCGCCTCGCCATCGCGGTGAACGGGGCGGGCGACTGCATCGCAGCCCTGTTCCTGGTCCATTACGCCCGCACCGGCTCGGCCGAAGCGGCCCTCGGCGCGGCGGCCGCCTCGGTCTACGGTCTGCTCAAGCGCACCGCCGAGGCCGGGTCCCGGGAGATCCTGACGGTGGCCGCGCAGGAGGAATACGTGAACCCCAGCGCGCGGTTTCCGGTCGAGGCGGTCTGAGGCGTCCCCCGACCGCCACACTTGCACGCGGCTGAGCGAGAGCAGGAAGGTCCGACACGATGGCGCGCCGCTTCGTCACCCTCGACGTGTTCACCGAGCGCCGGCTCGCCGGCAACCCGCTCGCCGTGGTGCTCGACGCCGAGGGCCTCGACACGGCCGCCATGCAGGCCGTCGCGCGGGAATTCAACCTGTCCGAGACGGTGTTCGTGCTGCCGCCCGGGGAGGCCCGGCACCGGGCGCGTTTGCGCATCTTCACGCCGGCCCGGGAGTTGCCGTTCGCCGGCCATCCCACGGTCGGTGCGGCGGTGCTGCTGGCCCTCGAGGATCCGGCCCGGGGCGACGCCCGCGCCTTCGGCCTGGAGGAGGGGATCGGGATCGTGCCCTGCGTGGTCGAGACCTCGGGCGACGGGACGGGCGGCCGGGCCCGGTTCCGGCTGCCGGTCCTGCCGGAGTATCTCGGCCCTGGGCCCGATCCCGCGGTGCTGGCACCGCTCCTCGGTCTGGAGCCCGGGGATATCGGCACCGGCCGGCATCGCCCGAGCCGCCACGGCGTCGGGCCGAGCTTCACCTGCGTGCCCGTGGCGTCGGTGGCGGCCCTCGACGCCGCCCGGCCGGCCCAGGCGCCGGATTCGTCGGACGGCCTCTACCTCTACACTCCGGATCCCGTGGCGTCGGGCCGGGGCTGGCGGGTGCGGATGTTCGCGCCCCATCTCGGCGTGCCCGAGGACCCCGCCACCGGCTCGGCGGCCTCCGCCTTCGCGGGGGTGCTGATGGAGTTCGAGGCGCTCGGCGACGGCACCCACGACGTAGCGATCCGCCAGGGTGAGGCGATGGGCCGGCCGAGCGCGATCGCGCTTCAGCTCACCGTCGAGTCCGGCGGCCTGCGGGGTGTGGAGATCGGCGGCGACGCCGTGATCGTCTCGGACGGCGTCCTGCATGTCTGAGCGCCGCTCCGAGGGCTTCCGGATCACGCGCCTCGCGGACGTCGCGGCGCGGTTCGTGGATCACGACTGGGCCTTCCCCCGGGAGAACGCGGCCGCGATCGCGGCGCACTGGCAGGCGCGGATCGCCCGCAGCCCCGGAATGTTCGACGGGACCGTGCTCCTGTGCTGCGCCCAGACGGTCGTCGGCGGGGTCGCCCGCCTCGATCTCTTCGCCACGCGCTACGCGACCTTCACGTACTACCGGCACATCCGGCACGCCGATCCGGCCATCATCAACGCCTTCGCGGCGGTCGTCCCCTGGACGGTCGACGGCGCCGTCCTGCTCGGCGAGATGGGTGCTCACACGGCCAATGCCGGCCAACTCTACTTCCCCTGCGGCACCCCGGATCCGGACGACGTGCGGGGCGCGGGCGTCGACCTGACCGGCAGCGCCGCGCGGGAACTGACCGAGGAGACCGGCCTCGTGCTGCCGGAGGGCGCCGAGACGGCGTGGGTGCTCCTCGAGGGTGAGAACCAGTTCGCCTTCCTGCGGCCGGTGCGCTTCCCGGAGACGGCCGCGGCGCTCGTCGCGCGCATCGCGGCGCATCTCGACGGCGAGGCCGAGCCGGAACTCGCCGGCATGCACGTCGTGCGCGGCGCAGGTGACATCGATGCCGTGCGGATGCCGGGCTTCGTGCGGGCCTATCTGGCGGATGCGTTCCCGGCGGGTTCCTGACGCGCATCGGCCCCGGGTGGCGGCCGGAAGCATCGGCCTTCCCGAGCGCATCGCGGCGAGGGGATATTCTCGCACGACGCAGGACCAAGACGGATTTTCATTTCATTGACCGCCGTCGATGCGATTCTAAACTTGGCCGCCACCCGGACATGCTCGCGTCCCGCGGGCCCCACACTGCGACAGGCCCCATGCGCTTCGGATCCCACCCCCGTCCCGCCGGCCGCCGGCTCGGGGCCGCCCTGCTCGCCGCCGCCGTGACGCTGGCGTCGGCGGCGGCCGCCTTCGCGGCCGACACGGTCGTCCTGAGGGTCGGGGACCAGAAGGGCGGCAACCGGTCGCTCCTCGGGATCGCCGGGGTCGCGAAGGACCTGCCCTACCGGATCGAAGGGTCGGAATTTCCCGCCGCCGCGCCGATCCTGGAGGCGCTCAACGCCGGCGCCCTCGACGTCGGCTACACCGGCGACCTGTCATTCCTGACGGCCTACGCATCGGGGGCGCCGATCAGGGCGATCGGCGGCACGCGGTCGGATGCGCGGACGCAGGCCATCCTGGTCCGCCAGGATTCGCCGATCCGCTCGGCCACCGACCTCAAGGGGAAGCGGCTGGCCGGCACCCGCGGCGGCTGGGGCCAGTTCCTGATCAGCGCGACCCTGGAGAAGGCCGGGATCGCCCCGCGGGAGGCCACCTTCGCGCCGCTCAACCCCGTGGACGCCAGGGGGGCGCTGATGGCCGGTTCCGTGGATGCCTGGGCGGTGTGGGAGCCCTACGCCTCGTTCGCGACCCTGAAGGACGGCGCCCGCCCGATCGCCGACGGCGAAGGCCTGACGCCGACCATTACGTTCATCGTGGCGTCGGACAGCGCGATCGCCACCAAGCGGGTCGCCGTACAGGATTTCCTGACCCGCCTGAACAAGGCGCGGCTCTGGTCGCTGGACCACCTCGATGAGTACGCCCGGAACACGGCCGGCCTCACCAAGCTGCCCGAGGATGTCGTGCGCGCGGCCTACGCGGCGCAGCGGTCGAGCCCGGTGGCGATCGACGACGGCGTCGTCAAGGAGATTCAGGAGGCCTCGGACCGGGCGACACGCTACGGCATCCTGTCACGGACGCTCGACGTCGGGCGGGCCGTTGACCGGAGCTTCACGGCCGCGGCCTCGCACTGAGGCGCGGTCGCCGGCGCGCACGGCCGGGATTCTCGCACGCCCGGGATTTTTGCGGCGCTGCGGGAGCTTCGCTGTTTGCGGCACGTTCTCCAGACGCTCCCCGCCGCGGCACGTGCCCGGGCGGGTCGCGCTCCGGAGTGTCCATGCCTGAATCTCGTCGTCCCGCCTCGCAGACCCGTGCCGCCCGCTCGCGCATCCAGGAAGGCCAACCCTATCCGCTCGGCGCCACCTGGGACGGGCTCGGCGTCAACTTCGCCCTGTTCTCGGCCCACGCCACCAAGGTCGAACTCTGCCTGTTCGACGACCAGGGCGAGCAGGAGATCGAGCGGATCGAGCTGCCCGAGTACACGGACGAGATCTGGCACGGCTACCTGCCCGACGCCCGCCCCGGCACGATCTACGGGTACCGGGTGCACGGCCCCTACGAGCCGAAGGCCGGCCACCGGTTCAACCCCAACAAGCTGCTGATCGACCCCTACGCCAAGGGGCTCGTCGGCTCGATCACCTGGAACCCGGCCCTGTTCGGCTACCAGATGGAATCCGGCGACGACCTGACCTTCGACGAGCGCGACAGCGCCCCCTACACCCGCCGCTCGCGGGTGATCGATCCGGCCTTCACCTGGGGGCGGCACCAGAAGCCGCTGGTCCCGTGGGAGAAGACCATCGTCTACGAGACCCACGTCAAGGGCATGACCAAGCTCGACCCGCGGGTGCCCGAGAAGCTGCGCGGCACCTATGCCGGCCTCGGCACGCGGGACGTGCTCGACTACATCAAGAGCCTCGGCGTCACTTCGGTGGAGCTCCTGCCGGTCCACGCCTTCGTGCAGGACGACTACCTCGAGCAGAAAGGGCTGGTGAACTACTGGGGCTATAACACCATCTCGTTCTTCACCCCCGCGCGGCGCTACGCGGCGGTGCCGGATTTCGCCTTCTCCGAGTTCAAGGAGATGGTCTCGCGCTTCCACGGCGCCGGCCTCGAGGTGATCCTCGACGTGGTCTACAACCACACCGCCGAGGGCAACGAGAAGGGTCCGACCCTGTCGTTCAAGGGCGTGGACAACGCATCCTACTACCGGTTACTGCCGAACGACCCGCGCTACTACATCAACGACACTGGCACCGGAAACACCTTCAACCTGTCGCATCCGAGGGTGCTACAGCTCGTCACCGATTCCCTGCGCTACTGGGCGCAGGAGATGCAGGTCGACGGGTTCCGCTTCGACCTCGCCACGATCCTGGGCCGCGAGCCCTACGGGTTCGACGAGGGCGGCGGCTTCCTCGACACCTGCCGGCAGGACCCGGTGCTCAACAACGTCAAGCTCATCGCCGAGCCGTGGGATTGCGGCCCGGGCGGTTACCAGGTCGGCGGCTTCCCGCCCGGCTGGGCCGAGTGGAACGACCGGTTCCGCGACGACGTGCGCGCCTACTGGAAGGGCGACGGCGGGCTGCTGCCGGATCTGGCGGCGCGCATCGCGGGCTCGGCCGACAAGTTCAACAAGCGCGGGCGCAAGCCCTGGGCCTCGGTGAACTTTCTCACCGCCCATGACGGATTCACCCTGCACGACACGGTCTCGTACAACGACAAGCACAACGAGGCGAACGGCGAGGGCAACCGCGACGGCCACTCGCACAACCTCTCGTACAATTACGGCGTCGAGGGGCCCACCGACGACCCGGAGATCCGGGCGGTGCGCCTGCGCCAGATGCGCAACATGCTGGCGACGCTGTTCCTGTCCCGCGGCACGCCGATGCTGCTGGCCGGCGACGAATTCGCCCGCACGCAGAACGGCAACAACAACGCCTATTGCCAGGACAACGAGGTCTCCTGGCTGGACTGGGAGGCGATCGCCGCGGAGGAGCGGGACCTCGCCGAGTTCACGCAGCGGCTGATCATCCTGCGCAACGCCCTGCCGATCCTGAGCCGCGGGCGGTTCCTCACCGGCCAGTACGACGAGGAGTTCGGCGTCAAGGACGTGGCGTGGCTGCGCCCGGACGGGAGCGAGATGACGCCGGAGAACTGGACCGACGGGGGCGCCCGCGCCTTCGCGGTCCAGCTCGACGGGCGCGCCCAGGCCACCGGCCTGCACCGCCGCGGGGGCGACGCGACCCTGCTGATCATGTTCAACGCCTACCACGACCTCGTGACCTTCACGCTGCCGGAATCCGTGGGCGGCGTGGCCTGGACGCGGCTCCTCGACACCAACCTGCCGGACAGCCAGGACGTGGAGAGCTTCACGTTCGACACCGGCTACGACGTGACCGGCCGCTCGCTGCTGATGTTCGTGCTCAAGCCCGAGGACAGCCCGGGCGACGGCGACAACGCGATGGAGCGCTCGTACCAGCACGTGATGCAGGCCTTCGAGCGGGCGAACGTGGAGCATGTCCGCTTCCACCTGGACGCCGAGGGATGAGACCGGCGGCCGGGCGGTTTTCGTGCCGCCCGGCCCCGCGCGCCTTGCACATGGCGGCGCACCCGGCTAACAGCACGGCACCGCGCGGCCCTGGCCGCGCCCGGCAGCCCGCGGGCGCGCCCGGTTCGCGGACGGAGGGGTGGCCGAGTGGTTGAAGGCGCACGCCTGGAAAGTGTGTATACGGGAAACCGTATCGCGGGTTCGAATCCCGCTCCCTCCGCCAACTCAACTGGCTAAATTGCTGTGTTGGTTGAAGCGTCTAGGCCCATCGGTGTCGGCGCCCCAACATCGGCCCCAGCGCTGTCGCCGGATCGCCGCGAACTCCTGTGAACGGTGGCAAGATGCGGCCGCTTTGAGCCGGCCTGCGTCGTGTGTGCCCTTGGGGATCGCCTTCACCCCGCTCACGGCAACATCTCCACCGCGATGACCGGGACCTGACGTTCACCCCCGAGACCGGCGGCGGGGCCGGGATCTGGTTCCTGGATCGGAAGGAGTAGATAACCTCAGACTGCCCTGCAGCAGGGCTTCTGAGAGGCTCTCGCGATGAACCAACGCCTCGACTACAACAGCTTCGCGCCCGATGGGATGAAGGCGTTGGGCGGTGTGCATGCTTATGTCGGTCGATGTGGGTTGCCGAAGGAACTGATCGATCTCGTCTATCTGCGGGTCTCGCAGATCAACGGCTGCGCCTACTGCATCGACATGCACGCGCGCGACATCCTTACGGCGGGATTGGCCACCGAGAAGCTGGTTCTCGTCCCGGTCTGGCGAGAGGCGGGCATGTTGTTCAATCCGCAGGAGCGCGCCGCGCTGGGCTGGGCCGAGTCGGTGACGCGCGTCTCGGAGACCGGCGTGCCGGACTCAGCCTTCGCGGCGGTGTCGCGCGTGTTCAACGGAAAGGAACTCGCTGATCTGACCATCGCGATCAGCCTCATGAACGCCTACAACCGCATGGCGATCAGCTTCCGAGCCATGCCAGCAGCGGGACACGATTAAACGGTGACCTTGTGCGCCGTCCCGGCCCGGAACAGCCGTCCTCGAAGTCAGCACAGAGGCCGCCAACCGCCCGCCGTACTCCTGTCTCCGAGCCGCGGTGCGTATCGGCTCGGCTCACCGCGGGTGAGATCGGACGCTCCCCCGCCCGTGAGCAGATCGGGTAAGGGCGAACGAACCGCTCGTTAAGGCTGTGGCTCTACCGCGGCGGGCATGTCATCCAGCCTCGCACCCGCCGAACTCTCGCCCGCCGTCGCCTCCTGGCGCGATCAGATCGAGCGCCTGTCCGAACACGCCTCGCCGTGCCGGTATCTGGCGCCGGCGAAGTGGGCCGCGATCCGCACCAACGCCATGGCCTTCTGCGACCAGCACGGCGCAGAGGCCCACCGGCTCGGCTGGACGGCGCCGCAGCTCTTCGGCGTGCATGCGGACCACGGCACCCTGCGGGTCGATTATTGCGGGGCCCTGATGGTTGGCGGCACCCCGGCGCGTAGCGTCGAGGCGCACCGCATATTGTTCGAGCAGACGGCGGCCTACCGCGACCGGCAGGGGCAGGTCTGGGGCGTGCCGGTCTGGGAGTTCGCTCGGAAGGCTGCCAGCCGATGAGGCGCTGAGTTCAGGCCAGGTTCGGCGGCAAGGGCTCACGGGCCGGCTTCACGGTGCTGGCGCGCCCCCCTCGCGACCTTCTCGACGATCTGCCGCGGGGTCGCTTCGTCGAAGCCCACTCCACGTGCGAACCCGTCCAGGCGCCGTGTCATGTCCGGGATCGCGTCGCGCCGGAGCGCGGCGTCCGGCGCGACGCTCATGCCTCGATGCGAAGCGGAAGGCGGCGGCCTTACCGGTCCCTCGCGGCATCGTTCAGCGGGGGCTGACACAGGCCGATGACGGTCGGAAACCGGTCTTGGCGACCCCACGATCATCAGCGCACAGCATGTCGGGGCGCTCAGGCGGGAGCGGCACAGGACGTCGCTCGTCACCGAAGCGGGCCTCCTCCCGTTCTGAGCCGCCGAGCCCCAGACCTGCCACTCTTACCCGATGGGCAGTCTGCTGGGCCCGTGCCGCGAGCAGGGCATGCCTTCTTTGGGCTTGAAGGAGCGCCAAGCGCCTCTGATGCCGGATCAGGCGCAGGCGTGCATACCGTGCGTACCGCCGCGCCTTGGCCGTCAAGCGCACGTGGGTTGAGCTGGACCGCACCACACGCGTGCGCGCCCCTTCATATTCTCGCAAGGCTGCGCTCTGAACCGAAGCCGGCCGCGCGGCGTGCTTGGAGGCCGTTGTCGCAGGAGGGGGCGGCGCTGCAGCGGCCTCGCGTTGCGCCCGCACATACGACGGCGTGGCGTTAGCAATCTCCAGCGGTGGGGGAGGCGCACCACACCCGGCGCAGATCGAAGCGGAAAGGCGCTTCCAGCTCTTCTCGTCGCGATCCAGGATGTTCTTCAGGCGCGCCTCGTAGGGCGTCACTTGGGTCTCCGCCTGCTGTCCACCTTGCGTTGCGGTCAGAGAGGCAGCTTGAGCGGCGTCTGCCATGATCAGGCTGGCCGCCATGATCGTGCGCACGAGAACGCGCATGAATGCCCCCATCAAAACCATGCGGCCTTGGACCAGGCCGCTCGGTTCTTACGGCGAGCCTCGCGATACCGTTCCCATCATCGTGGCGGGTTGGTCCCCGAGATGACGTTCAGGACGAGGAGCGCGTTGCCAAGCTGAACTGGATCGGCTCCTGCCTGCGCCTGTATCGTGGCCGCGCGTGAACGCGTCGTGGCGTATAGGCCCGTTCGCCTATGAGGCGCCGCCTGATGAGGATGTCCGGACGCGCCACCCTGCGGATCTGCGAGAGACCATCCGGGCGGTCGACAGGTCGAGCGTGGCCCAGGTCCGGCACGATCGCTGTGGAGAGGCTCTCCTCCCGGACCGGCAGATCGCTGGCCGACACGGGGGCTTCACGCGGCAGGTCGGCCCACCGTCGTGGCGGTGAGGCTTCCAGTTCGAAGTCTGCGCTCGTCGCGCCTTCGGACGTGCTCACCTCCCACTTGTGGGAGGAGGCGGGCGCATGGTTCGGCAACAGGGCGGTGTAGACACCGACCCAGAGCGCCACACCGGCGAGGACTGAACCCGCGAGAGCCACATGGTAGGTCATCGCGGCAGGAACGGCTAACGCGCTACTCCGTTCCTGCCATATCGGACGTAGCCTCGAAGGTCAGCGTAAACTGGGCAGCTGGAAGGCGTGTCGCCATTGCCGCGTGGCGGCCGCACGCCACAGATCGCTTCGCGCGCGCATCCCGTCGCGCTGCGTTTGATCGCCTCGTGAAGTTGATCCGTCCGGCGGATGACAGCACTCGGTTCGTGTGCCGGTGTTGCAGGCAGCGTGTCATGATCCTCGCCGAACACCTGGACACAAAGGGCCCTATGAAATGAATGACACGCCGGATCTCGATCGTGCCGCCCGCACCATTGCCGAGAACGTCTACGTGGCGTTCTGCCGGCAGGCGACGATGCCGGCTCACCCGCTTGAGGAACAGACGATCCTGACGCGGCTCGTCGAGGCGATCCGTCCGCAGATCGGCAGCGGCTCTCCGGGAGCGATTGTCGAGGCAGCCAACGGCGCCCTGTCGGCCTGGGAGCAGCGGGAGCCAGAGGTTCGGGGTCCTCGCGTGATCGCAGTCAATCAGATCGACGGCGCGGTGACCCTAGGGTAGCCATTCGCTGCCCCACACGGGAAGCCTCGAAGGCGAAGCGCTCTTAGATGCTGGACGAGGGCCTTGCTTCGGGCGGCTGAAGTGAGCCGAAACTGTGGCAACCAGATCACGCCGCCCGTGAGTTAACGTTCTGCTAACCTATGAATGTGGCGTGCCGCCTGGCCTGCAGGATCCTACAGTCTCGCTCGATCGGGGCTGCCTGCAATGCCCATATCCATCTACGATCGCCTGCACGCCTACATCGTAGTCGCCTTGATGATAGGCGGCGGCGCGATGATGGGAGCGGCGTGGATGTGGGACGCGCTATGACCGCCCGACTTCAGTCGATAGTTTGGTTCTTCGGCCAAAAGAGCCGGGACCACGCCGAGTTCAACGGGCATCACCGCGCGTGACATTCGCTTGAGACAAACGACCTTGAACCGCACTGACTACGTCTGCTCGCCATGGGCCGTGATCGCCTAGGCTCAGCCCTTTGATGGCCGGTCGGCATTAATGGAGTTCAGAGCGCCGCGGCTTCGATCCCGGATCAAGCTGCGCGACTATCAACGCACCGACCCGCCGCGCGGCTTCCGAAGTACGGAACATGGGCTCTGACCGATCGGCCGCAAGCCAGGTATCCGAAGAGTAGATCGCCCACGACCACGGCTTTGAGCCCCGTCCACAAAGCTCGGCCTCCACGCGCCAGCACGATTGGCAGTGTGGGCCGAGATAAGTGCTGTGACGGCCAGCGCGCCGCGTATCCAGCAGCGTTACGCTATCAGAGCCCTTGCATTGGAAAAAGAACATGCGGTCCTCCTGCCGAAATAAGGCGGGAGCACACGTCTCTCTCAGCCACCGATGCCCGAGGGTCTCGATCAGTGATGTGTCAATCTATCAGAGAGCACGAGGGTTAGCGAGCGCCGATCCCGGATCCGCCTACGCCATCCGCCGTCCATAGTTCTGCACCCCGTCGCGGAAGAGTTCGCCGGCACCATGGCGCCAGCCGCGTGGATGGAGCGTCATCTGAATAGGGGTCGTGCTTCAGAGCACATCGCGGAATGACGCACGGTGATCAACCATATCGCGCACCGTCATCGCCGATGAGACTCTGCGGAGTCGGTGCTGGAGGGTCTCCACCATGTCGCCTCGCACCGCTATCGGCCTCGCCGCTCCGCTCCTCCTCGTCACCGCCTGGGCTGCCCCGTCGTTGGCACAGCCCGCCGCCAATGGCGGGCCAAAGCTTCTCATCCACGGCAACTACTGTGGCCCGGGCAACAACGCACCGCTGCCACCGATTGACGCTCTCGACGCGGCCTGTGCCCGCCACGATGCCTGCACGCCGGATGTCGGCCTGCCCTCGAAGGCTTGTAATCTTCGGCTCGAACGGGAGGCTGCCGCGGTCGCGCGGGATCCGCGCCAGCCGGACGATGTTCGCTCCCTGGCCGGCTTCGTCGCCTCCTTCGCCGCGTCCAACGCGTCGCGTGCCGCTCCGTCGATGATGCCGGCGAGGTACGGTCCCTAAGAGGGGGGCTCAGCCCCCCGCCGGCCGAAGCCATCGTCCGACCCCGGCTGCGACACCCGGTCGTGGAAGAGATTGCCGGGAACCGAGGCCGCGACCCGCGCGGCCCAACAATTAAGTATCTGCCCCACGTCGCAATCACGATGACAGTCTCTACCTCATGCCGATGGTCCTGGATTGCGATTACGTGCATCCATATACACGGCACTTCGATTGGTTAAAGCACACGCTCCGACCACGAATGACGCGTCCAGGCTTCGAATTTCAAGGACGCGCGCGAGAGGAGGACATGCATGTTGAGCAGGCGGATGTTTACCGGCTGCGCGGTCTGCGCAGCAATCGGCTTGGCAGCGGATGACGCGTCGGCACAAGCGCCGAGCGGCATAAAGCGGGCGATTACTTCTCGGGTCGATGGTCCCGTGGAGGGCTACGAGACCCTTCAGGTCGTGGTCGATCTGGAACCGAATTTTGTCCTTGATTGGCACACGCATCCCGGCACCGAGGCAGGCTACACGGTCGGAGGCGTCGGCGAGCTGCGCGTCAAGGGCAAGGAAGCGCAGATGCTCAAGCCCGGCGCATCCTGGGTAACCGCAGCCGAAACGCCGCACATGCTGCAGAATGGATCCGAGGCGACCAAGCTGTTCGTCACGTTCACGGTGCAGAAGGGGAAACCTCTGTCGTTACCGGCCCCGGCCCCAACCGAGTAGGCGTGCGCCGATCAAGCCGCCGCATATCAGGCTGGCTCCGCCGGAGCCGTCGGGCGCCCTCGGCTCGGCCCCACAGCCTTGAACCGGTCGCCAGAAACCGAGGGCCATTCCCCCTTGGCCCTCTGCCGCCCAAGGCAATGGGCGATGTTGCACAGGAGCTGCCGATGAGGAGTCGACATCTAGTATTCCCGTCAAGATAGATAAAATTTCTATTTGACGACCTCAATCATCGGCCTAGGATGCACTCCAATTACTGCGGCGCGCCGAATCGCCCTGCCGGCCCGGTGCGTGGCCGTGGACCGCATCAATCGAAGGTCCTGCGTCCGTTGCGTTTGCGTCCAATCTCGGACTTGGAGTGCGCAAATGTTACAGAGCCCCGTTCTCCATCGCCGCGCGGACGGATCCGTCCACTACACCCACTGCCATGGCGAATACGACGCGACCCTCGACGCCCGGGCCCGCGTCCGCATTGAGGAGCCCGCGCGACGCCGGCTCGGGCGGGTGCGTCTGTTCGTGCTCTCCTTTGGCATCGCCACCGCGGCGTTCTGGGGCGTGATGCTCCTCTCCCCACCCCTGACGCAGGCCCACAACACGCCGGCGCGCCTCGCTCCGTGCCTTACGGCGGCGGCCGAGGTCGCTCCCTGGTTCGAGCGCGAGATCCAGCGCCGGGCCAGCCTCGGCAACGCGACGTTCGAGCGTGGAGGCTTCAAGGTGATGCTGCTCGACTACCGGTCCGCCCAGGGCCAATGCGCGGCCGGTCGCGTTAAGGCCGCGGTGCAGAGTTACCGCCAGTTGGCGGAACGAGTGGCCGGCCTGTACGAGCGGATCGAGCCGGACGAGCGTTGAGGCGCCTGCGGGCGGGCCGAGGAACGTCTCGCCCTCGTTCCTGAAGACCTTACGGCCCGTGGAGTCTTGCTCCGCCTTCCGCATCCGCGCCGTACCGCTTCGCGACGTCGAGCGCGATCTGCCGCGGCCATCCTCCGCCCTCGGCTCAGCACCACGTCCTTGAAGAGGTTGCCGGAAGCGGCTGGCGCGGAGGGCAGCCTGGCAACGCCTCACGCGAGAAGATCGTGATGCGCGCTGTGCCTGCGCAACCAAGCCCTGGCGTAGCCGCACAGAGGCACGATCCGGTCTCCTCCTGATCGGGCGCGCACCATCACGCCTTCCATGAGCCGGTCGGCAGCCCCGGTGCCGCGCAGGACGGGCGGTGCGTAGACGTAGGTGACGACGAGTTTGCCGGGTTCGCGTCGGTAGCTCGCAAAGGCGATCTTACCGTCGACCTCCAGTTCGAACCGGCTCTGGTCGGGATTGTCGCGCACCGCATCCGTCATTCTCGTCCTCACGCTTCCGTGCCGAACCGGGCTACCCGCGCCTCGGCGGTCAGTTCCACGCCGATGAGGCACAGCGCGCCCATGCTCACGGTGGCCTTGCCCTGCGCCACCCAGCGTTGCCAGTTCACCAGGCCCCCGGTAGCCCGCAGATCGCCGGCTGCGTCGTCGATCGGATGATCCGCGGAGGGCGGTCGGAGCACTGGTCCGGCGGGCCGCCTCGATGCGGGCGAGGCGTTCGGCCAGATCCGCCAACTTGATCGCGTTCCCGTGGGCGTCGACCAGCTTGGACAGCGCGCCGGCTTCGGACGGGGTGATCTCACCGGCAGCCACGCCCTGCATCAGGGCATGGGTCGCGCGTGTCAGATCTGCCGGCCTGTCGATCGGCGGCAGGACAAGGGTGAGGGGCCGATCTCGGCGGACGGGCAGCAGCCGGTCCAGTCAAAGCCGCAGCGCCGGGCCGTCTCCGTCCAACGCCAATTCGTTTGCCTCGCGGAACAGGGCTTCCGCCTTGCCCTCGAAATTGGCCTCAAGGGCGAGTGTCGGGCGGTTGCGGCTGCCCTTGGGACGACCGGCGGTGTTGCCGCTGCGGCCAGGCTCGAACTGAGTTTCGTCCTCCGGTGTCACGGGCACCCCGGTAGGGCGGCCTGCAAACGGCAGGTCAAGGATCGGTTGGATGCATAGCACTAGCTATAATGTTCCACGAGTGGCCTTGTGACGGCTCGACGGGCCTTCGCATGTGCCCTGACGGCATCCGACCGGACCTGAGCCGACACGGGCCGCGTTGGCATGAGGAGCGCGAACTGGGCGCCTGAAGGGGCACAACATGGCCGATAAACCCACCAACACGCAGGCGCAGCGGATGCCCCAGGGCAAGCCGCCCAGCGAGGGCTTGGCTAATACTCCGCGGGACACAGCGACCGGCGCGATCAAGCCGCAGGACGGCCCGATGGAGCGGGCCGGCACCGAGAAGGAGGAGGCTGCCCGGGGTGGGACGAGCCTCGGGGCAGAGCGCGACAGATCAAAGTGAAAGCCGGATGGTTCCGCACGATGCCTTGGGATCTCCTCGAACCCAAATCGGTGCGAGGCTTCAGGAAGACCGGCGATATCGTCCCCCGAACACGCGGCTGGCAGGCGGCCATAGCGGCGGCAGGGATGGCGGAGTCTCCATTCCTACGAGTCCGCGGCGAGATCGAACTCGGCAATACAAACGAGCAGCCTCGCCTCGGTCTTTCGAAGCCACAAGGTGACGATCCCCACGTCCTGAACTTGGACGTGGAAGTCGTCATCGAGGGGGCGAGCGCACCAGCGATGCGCTGATCGGTCGTCGAGTTCGAACATCCGGTACAGGAAGCGCCGCCCGCTGGCGTTCGCCTACTCTGGATGGGCGTGGAGGTCGCTTTCCTAACGGTGACTAGCGGGTCGAGGGCTCCACGCGCGAGTGTCCGGCGCCGGCCGTCGACACGTCGTTGTCCGACCGGCGGGTGGTCGCTCGCGGAACCGATCAGCCGCTCGCGTGTCTACAGAGTACCCCAAGCGTAGACTCACCTATGCCCGCCCGGCCTAGCGCCGCGGCGGGTTTTCGTCATTTTTGTTCAGAGAGCTCGATTTGATCCGTTTTGCAGTTTCCTATGCCATGGGCACAGATGAGATCACCACAAATCATGAGACCACCAGAGCAGCCATGGAGGAGGCGCGGGAGTTTATCCGCAAAGGCTACCATGATGTTTCGCTGACCGATCTTGGGACGGGGATGCGCAGCAGCGCTGGAGACATCAAGAAGAGCCTTGACCGTGTCGATGAATTCTACCGCGACAGCTGGTAGGGTCAGGCCTCAGAACTCCGGTGCAGGCTTCGTGTCTGCATCGCCCGCATCCAGCGCCCTCGTCCGCGACGGGGCGCAGAACCCAGAGCGCCAAGTGGCTCAGGTGGTGTAGCGGTCCAGCGGCCCGATCTGTCAGCGCGGCAGGCCTCCCTGTCTTCGATGCGCCGGTAGATCGCTGTTGCGCCTCTCCTTTCTATCGCGGGGGCGCACAACCTTCCGCCCGCCCGGCTCGCCGTGGCGGGTTTTCTTTGTGCGCGAGCGTGTTGAGCATCGCGGTAGCATCGGTTCCCGCTTCCTCACGGTGGCGCGTGCCGTGAGCAGGCACGAGAGCAGATGTGACGCCGAGCACATCGGATGTGTTGGCAGGAAATTATTGATCTTCGTGCCGCGAACTCAATCACGGCACTGAAGGGTCGCCGCCATGGGCAGGATGAGCCGCCTCACCGAGATCGCCACCCTGGTGGTCGGCGCAACGGCGATCGGCGCCGCCGGTCAGCTTCTCCTGATGCCTGAGTTCTACACGTGGGAGAACGAGTTCGTCGCGGCGTTCCTACACGGGCTCCCGCGGTGAGCCAGGTTCAGAGCGCCGAACACACCCGACGTTCGATGAAGCGCCAGGCGACGACGGCCGCGGCCTCAAGGGCGGTCGCGCTCAGAACGCCGCGACAAACACGACGCCGATGATCATCAGCACACCGCCGAAGATCCGCCAGAGAGTGGCTGGGTGTGCCTCGAAGCCCACCCAGCCATAGTGATCCAGAAGGATCGAGGTGACGACTCCTGCGGTCACAAGCAGCCCGAGGAAGGCGCCCGCTCCGACTTGGCGCGCGATCAGCACCTGCGTGATGACGACGCCGCCGCCAAGGACACCGCCCAGCCAAGCCCACCAGGGCACTTGAGCCGCCTCTGACATCGACGGCCACGCCAAGCGCCTCGTCGCCAGCCCCGCGATGAGGACCGTCAGGCCGGCGCCGATCCCGACGACGAGGCCAGCGGTAAGCGGCTGAGACAAGCCTCTCGCCAGAGTACTGTTTTGGCCGGGCTGGATCGCATTGGCGATGCCGGCGAGGAGGACGACGCCGTAGAGGTACCACATGGTGGAGATCCGTTCCGTGAGATCTCGCTAGGTAGGGCGGTCGACGCCTCATCCACGAGGCGGGAGGGCGATCGGTGCGGGCCTAGCTTTCCAGCGGCAGGGCCAGAAGAAGCGCGGATTTGACCGCGGCTCGCCGGCTTCCGCCCTTGGCGGTCGGTTCCGTGAGGATCGCCGTAGCGTGCCGGTCTGCCTTGACCGCCGCCGTGAGGTCGACGGTCAAGCCGGACGCCAGGGCGAACGGCCCGATCTTCGGGTTGGCGAGGAAGGCCTCGATCGCGGCATCAAGGTCGGCACGGGTGAAGGCTTTGGCCTGGAGCAGGTCGCCAACACTCACAGGACCGGTTTGCGATTTGGCCACGGCGATCTGTCCATGCCGTTGGTGGAGCTACGTCCAACCCCTCATGACCGCACCGTGTTCAGCGCCTTTTCTACGAAGCGGAGGAAGGCTTCCAAACAGCCCGATGATGAAGCGCTCCGGTTGTCACCGCTGGCTGGCGTCGGCCTCGAACCCGCGAAGTGGCGTCGGGTTTAGTCTTAGCGTGACATGTACACAGCCGCAGTGGCTCAAATATCCAGAAGCCAAGCGGCGAGGAGAACGCCCATGGCTAGCAAACTTGAACGGGTCGAGTTCGCTCAAGCGGCCCTCGATGCCTACATCCATGCTGAGGGGGCCGCCCGGCGCTGGATCGGTGGGGTGCCAGCCTGTGATGTCGTGGATCTCATCACAGACCTCCTGCTGCTCGCAAAGACCAGAGGGCACGATCCCTGTTCAGTGCTCGCGAGGGCCAAGAGACACCTGGAGGCCGAGGCCTCGGAGCGTTGCTAGAGCACCGAAGGAGCATCACTCATCTCAGGTAACCCGTCGCCGTCAGGTGCGCGGTGAGAACTGCGCGGATCGCATCGGGACGCGAAGGCTTCGGATCAGGCTGGTCGGCAATCCAAGCGTCTAGCGCGTCCGACAAGGCCGACGGCAAGTCGTGCCCAGACGCGATCGCTTCGGACATCGCCTCTCCGAGAACCTTGGCGATGCTCGCAGCGATCTTGTCCATCAGGATCGCCGCGCCTTCAGGGCTTCCTCGACGAGGCGGCGGATCCTTTCAGGGTCGGGCGGGGCATCAAGCGACAATCCCGGCTCCGCCGTAAGGTGCACGGCAAGCGTGGTCGTGCAGACGCCCCCCGGTGGGCGACCGCGTCTTTTTTCGTCCGCCAAAACTGGTACCGGCATGATTCAGGCATTCACGAAAGGCGGACTGGGAGGAAAGGCTGGAGCGGCGGGCCGTCCCTGATCACAGACTGACAGGCTATCCCAGTCATGGCTATCCAGCACAATCCCTACACCGCCCCTCGGCGGCGGTGAACGCCCCTGCGCCGCCACACGGCGTCATTCCAGCCCAGAACCAAATTCTGGGGGTCCGTCACCCAGGTCAGCCGCGCGAGGCCGGCGGCTGACCTGGGCCTCACGCCGTTCATGCGGCGCAGATCACCCGCGGCATCCGCATTCTGTCGCGCAGCGAAGTCGAGGATCTGGTTGGCAGCCTGGTCGGGCCTCCCCGACGCCAGGGTTGGCGATACCGACCGCGCCGTCGAGAACGAGCAGGGCGGCACATCCGGGACGCGCGATCCATCCCGAGCGCCACCAGAGGCCGCCTGAGGCGTGGACGGGCAAATGCGGACTGGTTTCGCCTATCCGCAACGGCTGCGTTTCGCGCTCCGCGGAGCCGGGGAGGCCCTACACGACACCGTGTCGCTTCCGGACAACGAAACCTGGTTCCGCTTTGCCGCGCGCACGTCGTCAGTCCAGGGCGGCCATCAACGTAGGTTCGCCGCCCTGATCTAACTGATAGGACATGGCGATGTTTGTCCCATGGCTGATAAGTTGGGCCTGACCGAGCAGCATCAGGAGAGCGAACGCGCCCCAGAGCGCAACGAATTTGATTGGGGGACCGTCGTTGACCATTGTCGTCGCTCCTCTGTGGCGCGCGAGGAAAAGGTACTCCCGGAAGCGTAGCCGAACGTCCCCCATACGGGGTACAAGCACTATCGGCCCCAGTCTTGTCGGCTGGTATACTGAATGTCTCAGAGCGAAAGCTTGGTAATAAATGAGATAATCAAGTTTTCGTGAGACGGGCGCGCGGGCTTGCGAATCCTTCGCAAACGCGGCCGCACAGCCGGTGCGGGGCGAAGCGGCGCCTCCGTGACGCAGCGGAGGCGTTCGACCGGCGAGGCCGAACCATCCGCGAGGGTCAAGAACGAGACCGGCGAGCGGTACGTGCCGGTGCATCCGACACGATGGCGGCCCCCCTCGGCCGCCGTCACCGCATCGATCCTGCCCCCTGCCGCCTCCGCCTGCTTTCGCTGGTGTGCGATTGTTTGGACCGCGGTCGGGACCGGGGCTCAGAGTGCAGTCTGCAGGGGGGATGCGCGGCCGTTGCGTTGGCGTCCGCGTGACCGCATGTCCGAAAGCCGGAGGAAACTCTATCGGCCCCCCCCTGCGCTGACCTTTCACGGTGTCCGGAGCATGCTCCAACGGCCGAGCCGGAACATGCGCCAGCCGCATGATCGTTCCAGCGGGATGAAGTCCGTTCGCCAGGGCGTTTCCGACGCCCAGCCGAAACTGCGCGGCCGAACCGAAACGCGTCGCGATCCGTCGAGCCGGTGTCCCGTTCGATCAAGCGGACCCGCTCGGCGTCGGTATGCTGCCCAGCGCCGCGGACCGGCCGAGTTCCCGACATCGGCCCGTGGTCGCGCCGACGGCGGGCGAAGTCGGCCGGGCAGCCGGGCGCTGCATGCAGCCTGCCTGAGCGGGCGCGTTCGGGAGGCGGTCATGGATGTCACCAGACGGATCTTCGCTACCGGCGCCGCCACGATCCCGCTTCTCGGCTCGGGCCTGCCGCTCGCTCGCGCGCAGAGCACGGCTCAGGACGCGCCGCTCATCGGCAAGAACGGCGTGGCCGATCCGCTGGAACACGCGATCGACGCCTACATCTACGGCTACCCGCTCGTCACCATGGAGATGACCCGGCGCGTCCTCACCAACGTGGCCGCCCCCGAAGGCAAGGGTGCCCCGATGGGCCAGTTCGCCAACATGCGAGAGTACCCGGACGCGAAGTTCCGGGCCGTCACCGCTCCGAACGCGGACACGCTCTACTCCAGCGCCTTCGTCGATGTCGGCCGGGAGCCCCACATCCTCACCGTTCCGGACGAGGACGGGCGCTACTACCTCATGCCCATGCTCAGCGCCTGGACGAACGTCTTCGCGGTGCCGGGCAAGCGCACGACAGGGACAGGGCCGCAGACCTACTTCATCGCCGGACCCGGCTGGAGCGGCAGCGTGCCCTCCGGTGCCAAGCTGATCCAGGCCCCGACCAACCTGATCTGGATCCTCGGCCGAACCTACTGCACGGGCACGCCCGGGGATTACGGGGCCGTCCACGCCCTGCAGGACCAGTACCGGCTCATCCCGGCGAGCGCGGCCGGCAAGCCGTACACGCCACCCGCAGGCCGGATCGATCCGAGCATCGATACCAAGACGGCGGTGCGCGAGCAGGTCAACCGCATGGACGCGACGACCTACTTCAACCTCGTCGCCGCCTTGATGAAGGACAATCCGCCAGCGCTCGCGGACGGGGTTCCGGTTGCCAAGATGGCCTCGCTCGGGATCGTGCCCGGTCAACCCTTCGATCCGGCACGCCAGCCGCCCCCCATTCGGGAGGCCCTCGAGCGGGCGCCGAAGGAGGCCATTCCCCGCATCATGGGACACCTGAAAGCCACAGGCCAGCATGTGAACGGCTGGACCTTCACGACCGACGGCGGCGACTACGGCAAGGATTACCTGCAGCGCGCGCTCGTGACCGCGGTGGGCCTCGGCTGCAACCTGCCGCAGGACGCGGTCTATCCCTTGACCACGACCGATGGTGCCGGCCGGCGGCTGAACGGCGCCTCCAAGTACGTGATGCGCTTCCCGGACGGCGAACTGCCACCGGTTCACGGATTCTGGTCGCTGACGATGTACGATGCGGACTACTTCTTCGTCGAGAATCCGATCAACCGCTATTCGGTGAGCCCGCGCGACAGCCTCAAGGCCAACCCGGACGGCTCGGTCGATCTTCACATCCAGAACGAGAGCCCTGGTGCGCAGCTGGAGTCGAACTGGCTGCCGGCGCCGAAAGGACCGTTCATCCTGATGTTGCGCACCTACTGGCCGAAGGACGCTCTGCTCGACGGATCCTGGGCCCCACCGCCGGTCACACGCAGCGCGAGCGCAACGCTCTGAGCCGCCGGGCTGCAACCGTCCGGGTCAGCCGGCAGGTCTCGGTTCCTCGCTGCAAACGCTCCCGGCTCGGGCGCGGATTTCGGCGGCGTGCCCAGAGCGGCGACCGCCAGCCCTGCGGCCGTGCCGTCGAAACGGTTCCGCGTGTCGACCACGCGATGCAACCGGTTGCACGAGGGTCGAGCTGACGTCGCGCGTGAGACGGATCGATCGGCGGTCTGATCCGTCCCTCGATAAGACTCGGAGGACGACACGCGGTCATCCCGCTTCGCGCCGATCACCGACACGCAACCCGAGCCGCCCCCGGAAAGCCGGTCCCGGACTCCCGCGGCACGACCCCGAAACCAGCCCTTGCCTCCCCGACGAGGACGAAGGACCGAGCGGCATTCGGCGCAGGGCCGGCGCTCAGCCGAGTGCCAGTGCGCGGATGAGCAGGATGGCGATGGCGAGGAGCACGAGGAGCGAGGCGGTGACGGCCATCGTCACCCGACCGCCGACCTGCGCCAGCACGCGCACATCCACCCCGAGGCCCAGCGCCGCCATCGACACGATCGTCAGGAAGCCGGCCAGCCGGGAGATCGGCGCGATCCCGGCATCCGGGATCAGCCCGAGCGAGCGCAGGGTGGCCAGGGCCAGGAAGCCGAGGATGAACCAAGGCACCAGCTTGAAGAAGCCGGGCCGGGCCGGAGCGATCCCCGGCGCAGCCCTGGTGGTCGCGCCCGCCGCCGGCAGGCGCGGGGCGAGGAGCGAGAGGGCCAGCACCACCGGCCCAAGCATCAGCACCCGCACCAGCTTGACCAGCGTGCCCACCTGCGTGGCCAGCGGGCCCACCGGCACGGTGGCGGCCAGCACCTGCGGAACCGCGTAGACGGTCAGCCCCGCCAGAACGCCGTACTGGTGCTCGCTGAAGCCGAGAAGCGGCACGAACAGCGGCAGGCCCAGCACCATCAGCACGCCCAGCACCGCCGTGAAGGCGATGGCGGCCGCCACGTCCCGGCTGTCCGCGCCGATCACCGGGGCGACGGCGGCGATCGCCGAGTTGCCGCAGATCGCATTGCCGCAGGCGATCAGCAGCGCCATGCGCACTGGCAGCCCGAGGCTGCGGCAGAGCGCGCAGCTCGCCAGGATGGTGAGCGCCACCGCCCCGACGATGCCGGCCAGCAGCGCCGGACCCGAGGCGACGATCGCCCCGAGGCTCACCGCGGCACCCAGCAGGGTGACGGCCACCTCCAGCACCTGCTTGGCCGAGAAGGCGATCCCGGCCTTGAAGCGCGCGCCCGGCACCCAGACGGTGCGCAGGGCGGCGCCGAGCAGGATCGCCAGCACCAGGGCTTCCACGTAGGGATGGCCGGTCAGATGCTCCTCGCCGGCCTGCAGACCCTGCGAGACCCCGGTGATGGCCAGGCACACGAGCAGGCCCGGCAGCAGCGAGCTGGCCGTCCCGATCCAGCCGGAGGCGCGCGCCCGCCCCGAAGGCGCGGGCGGGCACGGGGCCGTCTCGGCGGTTCTGGCGATCATCGCGCGGCCTCCCGTCCGGTGCCGGCGCTCAGTAGGTCGCGCCAAGATAGGCGGCGATCGCCTTGGCCTGCTCCTCCGCGATCGGCGCGCGGTAGACCTTGATCATCTTGGTCACCTCCGCGTCCCAGAAGGCCTGCCCTTTCTTCGGCGGCTGCATGGCGATGTAGTCGGCCGAGTGGCAGGTCATGCAGGCCTCCTGCGCCGCCTGGAAGCCGGCCGCGTGGGCGGCATCCGGTGCCGGCCGGAACTGCGCCGTCGGCTCCGGCAGCGCGTAGGTGTCCGGCGCGGCATGCGCGACCGTCGTGGAGAGTGCGGCGGCGAGGGCGAGCGACGCCGCGAGGGGCAGGGGAATGCTGGACATGCCGATCCTCCTCTAGGCCGCCTGCACGTGGGTCGTCTCGACCACGTTGCGCATGTAGCCGGCCGGGTTCCAGCGCGGCGCCATCGGCTGTGTGCCGCCGTCGTTGCCGGTGGCCCGGACGCGAAGCGCGTGGCCGCCGGGCGTCAGGTCGGCTTCCGCGGTCCAGGTGCGGAAGGCGTAGGGTCCGAGATCCTGACCGAGACGAGCGGGGCTCCAGGTCCGGCCATCGTCGGCCGAGACCTCCACCGACCGGATGCCCGATCCGCCGTCGAAGGCGATGCCGCGCAGAGGCACGCGGCCGGCCTTCACCTGGGCGCCGTCGGCGAGGTTCGTGAGGAACGAGCGGACGTTGAAGCGGGCGATCGGCACGGTCTTGTCGGGCGCCTTGCCGGGCTCGGTGCAGGCGCAAGCGTTGTCGGGGATGCGGTAGGCCGTCTTCATCCAGAAGCCCTCGAACGGCTTGTCGAGGACGGTGATGCTGTTGAGGTGCTTCACCCAGTAGGTGCCGTAGTAGCCCGGCACGACGAGGCGCAGCGGGAAGCCGTTGAGCCAGGGCAGGTCCTGCCCGTTCATGGCCCAGGCCAGCATCACCGCGCCGTCGCGGGCGTGATCGAGGGTGAGCGCCTTGGCGAAGTCGGGCGTCTCCGGCAGGACCGGCCCGTCGAGGCCCTCGAAGGCGACCTGGACGGCGCCGGCCGTCACGCCGGCCTTGTCGAGCACAGCCTTGAGCGGCACGCCGGTGAAGCGGGCGCAGCCCATGGCGCCGTTGGCGAGCTGGCCGCCGGCGACGCGGGGCTCGAAGAAGCCGCGGGAATTGCCCGAGCACTGGTTGACCGCGACGATCTCGGATCCCGGCATCGCCTTGAGCTCGGCCAGCGAGAGCTGGAGCGGGCGCTCGACGTGACCCTGCACCGCCACGCGAAAGGCCTGCGGATCGATCTCGGTCGGGATGTCGGCGAGGTGGTAGCGGACGAAGAAGGCGTCGTTGGGCGTGATCGCGCCCTCGTCGAAGACGGAGAACGGCGTCTCCAGCTGCGGTGGGCGCGCGGTCAACTGCAGCAGCGACCGCTTGCCCGGATAGGCCACGAGCGGACGCTCGCCGTTGCCGAAGGGAAGCGTGGCGGTGCCCGCCGCCCTGGCGCGCGGCACGCCCCCGAGGGCGGCGAGCGCGCCGAGCGCCGTCATCCGCACGAAATCTCGTTTTCCGCGGTCGATCATCGCGCCCCCGTCCTGGTTCTCGCAGAGGATGTCGGTTCAGGCGCGGCGCCCGCGCCCAGGCGGCTCCCGGTCAGCGCAGGACCGAGAGGTAGTGGATGTCCTGCGTCAGGCAGGTCGAGAGGCGCCACTCGACCGGCCGCTCCTCGAGATCGATGGCGACGCGGTCGATCTCGAGGGCAGGGGTCCCGGCCGGCACCTGGAGCAGCTCCGCCTCGTGGGGCCCGAGCGCCACGGCCTTCAGGCGCTCCTGGGCGGTGGCGATCGTGATGCCGTAGCGGGTGGCGTAGAGGCTGTAGAGGGTGTTCGGCAGCTCGATCTGGGCGATGCCCGGGAACAGGCCGGCGGGCACGCTGATCGTCTCGACCACGCAGAGCTTCGCGTCGACGGCGCGCACGCGCTCGATCCGGACCACCCGGGCCGACCGCACGAGGTCGAGGCGCCCGCGCTCGTCGGCGCTGGCGGCCGCCTCCGCGATCCCCGTGACCCGGCTCGTGGGCATGCCGGTGCCGTCGCCGTCCGGCCGCAGCTTCAGGAAGCGGAAGACGCTCTGCTTGTCGTCGTGATCGGCCACGAAGGTCCCGCGGCCCTGGCGGCGCACCAGCAGGCTGTCGGCGGTGAGCGCGTCGAGGGCCTTGCGCACCGTCCCCTGGCTGACGCCCAGCTCGACGGCGAGCTGCCCCTCGCTCGGCAGGATCTGGCCGGGCTGCCAGACCGCGTCGGCGAGGCGCTTCAGCAGCGTGTCGTAGACCTGCCGGTAGAGCGGGCGGAAGCCGACCGTGCGGGCGCCTCCCGAACCTGCGCGCCCCGAACCTGCCTGCCCTTCGCCTGACCGTTCCATCGCGTGACGACGCAGAGCCCCATCCGTGGGTAGAGCGTCGAAGGTTGTGTCCAGCACCTCTCCCTCCTCTGGCTTACGTGGCTCTGCCGATGGGAGCAATCACAGGTTTTTCCTCCGCACAGGCGATCCGCGTCACAGCGCCCGGATCTCGGCGACGAGGGCTTCGGCGACGTCGAGGCCCGCCTCGGCGGCCCGGCGACGGAGTGCGAGCCGGCGGCTGCCCGGGAGCCGGGCGCCGTCCTGCCTCTCGATCGCGTCCGCCAGCGCCGCGAAGCGCTCCGGCGCGTCCGGGCTGAGCGCCGCCGCGTCGAGGACGAGGATCAGCTGCCCGGTGCCCGGCGGGTCGCCCGCGGCGTCGAGGAACGAGGAGGCCTCGCCGGCAAAGCGCGCGCCGACGAGGCCGGCGGCAAGCAGCTCCACCATCAGGGCGAGCGCCGTGCCCTTGGCGTCGCCCAGCGGCACCATGGTGCCGTCGAGGGCCGCCTTGGCGTCGGTCGTCGGGCGCCCCTCGGCGTCGAGAGCCCAGCCCTCGGGGATCGGTTCGCCGCGCTTGGCCGCCCCGACGATGTTGGCGCGGGCCACCTTCGACAGGGCGAGGTCGACGACGATCGGCGCGCGGCCCGGCAGCGGGCAGGCGAAGGCCAGCGGGTTGGTGCCGAACACCGCTTGGCGCCCGCCCCAGGGCGCCATCGCGGCGGGCGTGTTGGCGAAGAGCAGGGCGACGCAGCCCTGCTCGGCCAGGACCTCCACCGGGCGTCCGGCCGCGCCGCAATGGTGCGAGCGGCGGATGCCGGCCGCCGCCACGCCCTGTTGGCGGGCGAGGTCCGGCAGCGCCTCCAGGGCGAGGTCGATGGCGGGGTAGGCGAAACCGTGGGCGGCGTCGACCGCGAGCAGGCCCGGGCGCGGGCGCTCCGCCCGCGGGACCGCGTCGCCCACGACCTTGCCGGCACGCACCTGCGCCGCGTAGGGCGCGACCCGCGACAGGCCGTGGCCCTTCAGGCCATCCGCCTCGGCGCCGACCAGGGCGCGGGCGACGCTCCGCGCCGCGGCCTCGGCCGTGCCGCAGCGGACGAGGGCCTCCGCGGCCAGGGCCTCGGCCTCCGACAATGTGAGGTTCGGCATCGGCTCAGCGCTCCGTGAGGTGGCGACGCACCGCCGCCGCAGTGACGGCGGAGACGCGCACGTTCGATTCCTGCGTCACCCCGGCGATGTGCGGGGTCAGGATCAGGTTCGGCACGTCCGCGAAGACGGCGCCGGCCGACGCGTCAAGGGGCTCCCGGTCGAACACGTCCAGCGCCGCGCCGCCGAGATGGCCGGCGCGCAGGGATTCGGCCACGGCGGCCTCGTCCACCACGCCGCCCCGGGCCGCATTGATCAGGATCGCGCCCTTGGGCATCCGGGCCAGCGCCGCCGCGTCGATCAGGCCGCGCGTCCGATCGGTGAGGGGCACGTGCAGCGAGAGCACGTCGCTCTGGGCGATCAGAGCTTCGAGCGCCTGCCGCTGCACGGGACCGGTGGCCGGGTTCCAGGCCGGATCGCCCTCGGCGACGAAGGGGTCGTGGGCGGCGACCGCCATGCCGAGGGCCGCAGCCCTCTGGGCGGTCTCGCGGGCGATGGCGCCGAAGCCCACCAGGCCGAGGCGTTTGCCGGAGATCTCGCGGCCCATCAGGGCGTTGCGCGGCCACGTGCCGGCCGCGACGCGGGCCGTCGCCCCGTAGGCGCCGCGCAGGAGCAGCATCGCGGTGGCGAGCACGTACTCGGCGACCGCGACGTCGTTGGCGCCCGTCGCCGGATAGACCGCGATGCCCCGGTCCCGGCAGGCCGCCCCGTCGATGTTGTCGAGGCCGACGCCGAGGCGGCCCACCACCTTGAGGTCGCGGGCGGCGGCGAGCAGGGCGCCGCGCACCTGCGTCCGGTTGCGCACGATCAGGGCGTCGGCCTCCGCAACCGCGGCGGCGAGATCGTTGGGCCGGTCGACGAGGCCGGGATCGTACACCACGTCGAAGCCGGCGAGCTCGGCCGCGATCGCCGCCTCGTCCATGAACTCGCTGATGATGACCTTGGGCATGGAGGGTCCTTCTCAGGTCGCCGGCACGGCAGCGGGGAGGGGGCGGCGGAAGGCGACCGCCGGCTCGCGGGCGGGGATCGCATCCGCCACCGCGTCCTCGTCGTCGAGGAGGTCGAAGTCCGGGGTGATGCGGCCGTCGAGCACCGCGCGGGCATGGGCGAGGTCGATCTTGCCCTCCCAACGGGCGATCACGAGGGTCGCCACCATGTTGCCGATCGCGTTGGTCACGCAGCGCAGCTCGTTCAGGATGCGGTCTACCCCGATGATCAGGGCGATGCCCGCCACCGGCAGGAGCTGCGAGGCCTGGAGCGTCGCGGCGAGCACGAACAGGATGGCACCCGCCACGCCCGCGACGCCCTTCGAGGTCACCAGCGCGATGGCCAGGATGCCGAGTTCCTGCTCCCAGGTCAGCGGGATGTTGAGGGCCTGGGCGATGAAGCCGATCGCCATGGTCAGGTAGATGCAGGAGCCGTCCATGTTGAAGGACAGGCCGGCCGGCATCACGAGGCCGGTGACGCTCTTGTCGACGCCGAGCCCGTTGAGCTTGGCCATGATCCGCGGCAGCACCGATTCCGTGCTCGTGGTGCCGAGCAGGATGAACAGCTCCTCGCGGCTGTAGCGGAACAGCTTCCACAGGCTCAGGCCGACGTAGAACCGCATCACGCCGCCGAGGAAGACCGCGATGAACACGATGAAGGTCAGGTAGAGCGAGACGATCAGCATCCCGTACTGGGCGAGGATGCCGAGCCCGAACTTGCCGATGGTGAAGGCCATCGCGCCGAAGGCGCCGATCGGCGCGAAGTGCATGATCAGCCCGACGACCTTCATCAGCACGTCGCCGAAGGCGTGGACCACCTTGAGCGGGAACTCGCCGCGCCGGCCCAGCATCGCGAGCCCCATGCCGACGAGCACCGAGAAGAACATCACCTGGATCAGGTCGCCCTTGGCGAAGGCGTCGACCGCGCTGTGCGGGATGATGTTGGCGACGATCTCCATCGGCGACTGCGCGTGGGCCTTTCCGGCGATGCCGGCGACCAGCTTGGCGTCAAGGCTGTCGACCGTGGCGTTCACGCCGTCGCCCGGCCGCAGCAGGTTCACGAACAGGAGGCCGGCCCCGAGCGCCACCGTCGTGGCGGCCTCGAAGTACAGGATGGTCTTCAGGCCCATCCGGCCGACGCTCTTCATGTCGCCGACATGCGCGATGCCGACGACGACCGTGCAGAAGATGACGGGGGCGACGATCATCTTGATCAGGTTGATGAACATGTCGCCGAGGATCTTGCAGCCCACGGCGAAATCGGGAGCCACCACCCCGACCGCGATGCCCAGCGCGATGCCGAGCAGGACCTGGCCGTAGATCGACCGAAGCAGCCTCATGCGTTCCTCCACAGTGACAGGACGGAGGCCGACGCGGTTCCGCCCGCGGTCGTGCGCTCCCTCGTGGTCCGACCCCGTGGCGTCGGGGCTGCGCCCGCGGACCGGTTCGCGGTCCGCGGGCGCGGGACTGGCGCGTCAGGCGCTGCGGTAGAGCTTCGTCATCACGAATTCCCGGTGGCCGAGGGACTCGGCCGCCGTGAGCCGGCCGTTGGCGGTGCGCACCACCATGTCGATCAGCGCGTCGCCGGCCTGCGGGATCGTCATCTCGCGGCTGAGCACGCCCGACACGTCCACGTCGATATGCTCACCCATGGTCCGCACGGTCCGGGGATTGCCGGTGATCTTGATCACGGGGACGATCGGATTGCCGATCACGTTGCCCTGGCCGGTCGGGAAGGTGTGGACCACGTAACCCGCCGCCGCCATCAGGGTGACGCACTCGGCGGCCGCCGAGGACGTGTCCATGAAGTAGAGGCCGGGCCCCTTGGCGGGGGCTTCCGCGGGCTGCAGGGCGTCGATGAACCGGCACTCGTGGCCGATCTTCTCGAGGTTGCCGAGCGCTTTCTCCTCGATCGTGGTGAGGCCGCCCGCGATGTTGCCCTTGGTCGGCTGCGAGTCCGAGAGATCGTCGGTCTTGTGGGCCTCGATGACGTCGTCCTGATAGGCCTTCCACATCGTGTACCACTTGTCGGCGATGTCCGGGCTGATCGCCCGCTCGCGGCAGAGGTGCTCGGCGCCGGTGATCTCCGACGTCTCACCGAACACCCCGTAGATCCCGTGCGGGATCAGCTTGTCGTACATGTTGCCGACGGTGGGGCAGGAGGCGAGGCCGGTGGTGGTGTCGGACTCGCCGCACTTGGTCGAGACCCAGAGGTCGGCGATCGGGCATTCCTCGCGCTGGAGCTCGGTGGCCCACTGCACGAAGCGCTTGGCCTGGTAGCTCGCCTTGGCGACGATGGCGATGTCGCCGTGGCCCTCGATCCCGAAGCCGACGACCGGCTTGCCGGTCTTGGCGATGCCCTCGACCACGCGGTTGGTCCACTGGTCCTCGATGCCGATCACCACGACGGCGGCGACGTTCGGGTTCGAGCCGATGCCGATGAGGGTGCGGAAGTGGAGGTCCAGATCCTCGCCGAACTGCAACCGGCCGTAGGCGTGGGGCAGCGCCATCGTGCCCTTTATGGTGTTGGCGACGGCCTCGCAGGCGGCATTGGAGAGATCGTCCAGCGGCAGGAGCACGACGTGGTTGCGCACACCGACCCGGCCGTTCTCCCGGCGCCAGCCCATGAAGGTGGCGGACGTGTAGTTCTCCGAGGCGCGCTTGGTCGCGAGCGCCGGGGTGGCGAATTGATCGGGCGCACCGCCGACGAAGGGGGTGGCGATCTCGTGTTCGAGCTGAGCGGCTTCCTTGGACATCGTCACCTCACCAGCGCTTCGTCTTGACGTTGTGGACATGGACGTGCTCGCCCTTGGCGACGTCCTTGATGACCTTGCCGATATCCTGGCCGTACTTGATGGCCGTGTCGCCGGCCTTCAGGTCGGTGAGCGCGACCTTGTGGCCGATCGGGATGTCGTGGCGGACGGCGACCTCGAAGGTGCTGTTGTTCTCGGTGACCACCCCGAAGGCGTCGGTGTTCGCGCTCAGGCCCTCGATCACCGCGACGGCGACGTTGTCGTGGGGGGAATGGGCGAGAAGATGCGGCTTGCGGTGCCCCTCGCCGGACGCGGCGTGGCTGCTCATGCGGTCCTCCTGATAGCTGTGTCGTCGGCTGCTCGGCGGCGACGTGTCTTATATAAGACTGCTTAAGCGACCGGCGTCAACGGCCGATTGAGCGGCGGGACGGATTTCGTTGGCCTCGGGTTCGAGGGGTTACCGCCTCCCGCTCAGCGCCCGTGGATCCACCCATCGGATCCGGCGCCTTGATCCGATCGATCGAGTCGGGCGCCCGGAGATGCCATGCGCGTCTCCACCCCCGCGGACGGGGAGGGCGCAGGATGGATCTGGACGGCCTTCCCCTCGAACGGCCGAGGCACTCGGCCAGCTTGGCTCCGGGCACTCCGTGAAGAAGGAGCTCATCGCCGGCGGCCCTATCTCCCGCCTTGCTCCGCGTGACAAGTCTTATATAAGATACATTCAGAATGTGTCCTGCTTCCGGCGGGCCGCCGACCGGGAGGACGAGGATGGCAAGCGAGCCTGCGCGGGGTATTGGCCGGGCTGGGCATCCGCGGTGAACGAGACGCTCCTCCTCATCCTCTGCGTCGGCTGCGCCGGACTGATTTCGGGCCTCACAGGCTTCGCCTTCGCGCTGATCGCCTCCGGTACGCTGCTGTCGATCCGCACGCCCGTCGAGGCGACCGCCCTGGTGCTGGTCTGCAGCATCCTCTCGCAGGTGATCTCGATCCTGCGGCTGCGGACTTGGCCGCCGCGGAACACCGCCTTCGCGATGATCCTGCCAGGCCTGATCGGGGCGCCGATCGGCATCCACCTGCTGCACGATCTCGACCCGCGCCACATCAAGGTCGCGATCGGCGCCTTCCTGGTCCTCTACAGCGGCGGCATCGCGCTGCTGCGCGCCGACTACCGGGTGGGCTTCGGCAATTCTTGGAGCGACGGGGCGATCGGCTTCCTCGGCGGCGTGCTGGGCGGCATCGCGGGCTTGTCCGGCGCCCTGCCGACGGCCTGGAGCCTCGTGCGCGGCTGGGAGCCCCGCACTCAGCGGGCTGTGTACCAATCCTTCACCCTGGTGATGCAGGTCTGGGCTTTCTCGATCCTCGTCTACCTCGACCCGATCCCCCCCGAACTCGTCGGCGACCTGGCGCTGGCGCTGCCGGTGGTGCTGGTGAGCGTGCTCGCCGGGCTCTCGCTGTTCGCCCGGATCGACCAGCGGCGCTTCCGCACCCTCGTCCTGGCCCTGCTCGCGGCGATCGGGCTGACCACCACCGCGCTGGCGCTGCCCGGCCTGCTGCAGGGTTGAGGCGGCCGCCGGGGCGGCTCAGCTCCCGGCCTTGCCGTGAACGCCCGCGAAGAACAGGTCCTTCCAGCTATCCGGGCGGCGGCGGATGGTGCCGGTGCGGGCCATGAAGTCCGCGACCTTGCCGATGGCCCGGGGCGTCGCCGTGAAGGAGACCTGCGGGTCGTTCAGGATCTCGGTGACGAGGCCGACATCGCTCCCGTCGCGGGCGAGGCGCACGTAGGCGCGGGCCGCCTCCGCCTTGTCGGCCACGATCCCCGCGAGGGCCTCGTCGAGGGCGGCGCCGAACGCCTCGAAGACGCGGGGACTGGCCGCCGCGAAGGCCGCGGAGGCCCAGACCACGTTGAAGGTCGAAGGCTCGCCCAGCACGTCGAAGCTGTTCAGCACCGTGCGGATGCCGGGCCGGCGCAGTTCCAGCTCCTGGATCGGCGCGGCGGTGAAATGCGCCGTCACCTCGCTGCCCCCGAGGAGCGCCGCCATCCCGTCGGGATGCGAGAGGGTGACGGTGAGCCGGTCGAGGTCGTTGCGGCGGCCCGCGCCGAGTTCCTTCTCGGCGGCCATCTGCAGGAACATCGCCTGGACCGAGACCTTCACGGCGGGGAGCGCGATCTTGTCCCGGTCGGTGAAGTCCGCGAGCGTGCGCACCTTCGGGTTGCTGGTGTTCATCAGCAGCGGCATGCTGTTCATCGCCGCCACGCCCTTCACCGCCATGGCGGTGCCCTCGGTCTTCGACCAGAGCAGCACGAGGGGCGGCACGCCGCCGGCCGCGAACTGGATCTGCCCGGAGAGCAGGGCGTCGTTCATCGCCGCGCCGCCCGCTAGGGTGAGGTACCGGGCCTGCAGCCCCGCCACGCCGCGGGCGGCCGCGGCCTTCTGGAGCAGGCCCTGCTCCTCCATCAGCATCAGCGGCAGGTGGCCGAGGCTCGGCTGGCGGGCGATGGCCACCGCACCGGCCTCCTCGGCCCGCCCCGGGACCGGGCTCGCCAGGAGCGCCGCGGCCCCCGCCAGAACGTCGCGTCTGCGCATGATCCCCCTCCTCAGCGGTGTTCCTAGCCGGGGCGGCGGATCGCCGGTGCCGCCACGCTCTCGATCATCACGTTGATGCAGGCGGGCAGGCCGCTGGCCTGGGCCGCCTCCAGGGCCGCCGGGAGGGCGGCGGCCTCGGTGACCAGCGTGCCGAAGCCGCCGAGGGCCTGGACCACCGCGTCGTAGCGGGTCGGGAGCAGGTCGCAGTGGCGCGTCCGCTGGGGGCCGTAGCTGCGCAGCTGGATCTGGTGCTCGGCGTTCCAGCGCGCGTCGTTGCCCACCACCGCGATGAACGGGACGCCGTAGCGCACGGCCGTGTCGAACTCGGCCATGTGGAAGCCGAAGGTGCCGTCGCCCAGCACCGCGATCACGGGGGCGCCGGGGCGCTCCAGCGCGGCGGCGATCGCGAAGGGGATCGATGCACCGATCGTCCCCGAGACGCCGTTGATCAGCCGGCGCCCGGCGCGGACCAGGGCCTGCGGCCACTGGCCGATCTCGCCGCCGTCGCAGATCAGCGTGCCGTCCGGATGGCGTTCCAGGAAGGCGTCGACCGCGCGACACAACTCCACCGGGTGCAGGCGCTGCCCCGTCCCGCGCAGATCCGCCCAGCCGGGCGGGCGGTAGGCGAGGGCAGCCCGCGCCTCCCGGTGCCAGGCGTCCCGGTTCGAAGCGTCCCGGTGGGGGAGGGCGGTCGCGCGCGCGGTCAGCGCCGCCAGAACCGGGCGCGGATCGGCGAGGCCCGCGACGGCGAGGCGGTCCGCCGGAGCGCGGGCGAGGAGCGCCGGATCGGGATCGACGATGACGAAGCGGCAATTGGGGGCGAGGGCGGGTGCCGCACCGAAGCGCAGGGTGAAGTCGAGCGGCTTGCCGAGCAGGACGAGGAGGTCGGCCCGCGCCAGGACCTCGGCGAAGGCGCCGAGCGCCGGATCGTTGATCCCGCGGGGGCTCTCCATGCCGACGACCGGCACGCCCAGGGTCTCGTCCAGCGCCGCCATGGCGGCCCGGCCGGAGGCGTCGCACAGGGCCGGGCCGCAGGCGACGAGGGGCCGTTCTGCCCCGGCGAGGGCGGCGAGCAGGTCGGCCACGAGATCGGGCGCCGGCTCGGCGGCCCGGATGGCGGCCGCGGCCCGCTCCGGGATCCGCACGGAGGCGGCGGGGACGGCCTTGTCCAGCAGGTCGACCGGCAGGCTGAGATGGACCGGGCCGGGCCGCCCCTCCCGGGCGATCCGGAAGGCCCGGGCGAGGTCCGGGCCGAGGGAAGCGACCGAGCCGGCGGTCCAGGCGGCCTTGGTCATCGGCCGGGCGATGTCGGCCTGGGCCAGTTCCTGGAAGGCGCCGCGCCCGAGTTCGGACAGGCCCGCATGGCCGGAGAGCAGCAGCACGGGCGAGTCCGCGGCCACTGCCGTGGTGAGCGCCGCCGCGCCGTTGGTGTGGCCCTGACCGCCCGTGACCAGCGCGACTCCGACCTCGCCGGTCAGCCGGCCCCAGGCATCGGCCATGTGGACGCAGGCCGCCTCCTGGCGGGTGTGGACGAGGGTGATCCCGGTCTCCAGCAGGGCGTCGAAGACCGGCATGATGTGATTGCCCGACAGGGTGAAGATCCGGGTGACGCCGAGCGCCTCCAGGGTCCGGGCCACGATGTCGGCGCCGCGCAGGGTCTGCATGGCTCAAATCCCCTCAGGCGGCCGCGTCGAGGAGGGAGCCCCCCGGCCGCACATGGGTGAAGTGCACCGGCTCCATCGCGAGGTCGAGGGCCCCGCCGCGCTGGCGCACCACGGTGTAGTGCGAGGTCGCGAGATCCGAGGCCTCCGGGAAATCCTCGCGGAAATGCGCGCCGCGGCTGTCGGTGCGGGCGAGCGCCGCCCGGGCGACCGCCTGCGAGACCAGCACGAGGTTCTCGAGGTTCAGCCGGTCCATCCAGGTCAGCGCGTAGCGGCGGTCGCCGTCCGGCGCGCCGGCCCGGGCGACCGCGTCGGAGAGCCCGTCGAGGGTGGCGAGCGCCCGGGTGAGGCCGGTCGCGTCCCGCAGGATCCCGACATCGGCCCACATGGTCTCGTAGAGCGCCTCGCGGATCTCCGGCAGCGACCCCGCGGGCCGGCCGAGCGGCCCGTAGGCCCGGGCGAGGCCCGCCTCGATGGCGGCGGGATCCGGCTCGGCGAGGGCGCCCTCGCGCGTCACGGCCCGGGCCATGGACTGGCCGGCCAAGCCCCCGAACACCGTGGAATTCGCCACGCCGTTGCCGCCGAGCCGGTTCGCCCCGTGGACGCCGCCGGTATCCTCGCCGGCCGCGTAGAGGCGCGGCAGCGCGGTGGTGCAGTCGACCGCGAACTGGAGGCCGCCCATCATGTAATGGGCCGTGGGGATGACCTCGACGAGGCCGCCCGCGAGGTCGAAGCCGCAATCGGCGCAGCGCTCGACCATGCCCTTGAACCGGCGGCGCACGTCCTCGGGGCCGAGATGGCTCATCTGGATGTGGACGCCCCCGCTCGGGGTGCCGAACCCCTCGCGCAGCCGCCGCATGATCGAGCGGCTGACCACGTCCCGGGTCGCGCGCTCGGCCCGCGGGTCGTACGCCTCCATGAAGCGCTGGCCGGTGGAATCGAGGAGCCAGCCCCCCGCCCCGCGCAGGCCCTCCTCCAGCACCGTCCCGGTCATGCGGGTGCCGGCGCCCGCGAGCAGGCCGGTCGGGTGGAACTGCACCATCTCCATGTCGCGCAGCGGGAGCCCCGCGCGCAAAGCCATGGCGAGCCCGTCGCAGGACTTGTCGCCGGACGGCGTGTGGTACTTGTACATGGTCGGCCCGCCGCCGGTGGCGAGCAGCACGGCCTTGGCCCGCACCAGCTTCGGCTCCCCGGTGCGCATGTCGAGCATCAGCACGCCCGCCAGCCCCGACCCGTCCCGGGCCGGGATCAGCTCCAGGGCGCGGTGATCCTCCAGCCGGTGCACGTCCCGGCGCCAGACCTGCTCGGACAGGCGGTTGATGATCTCGATGCCGGTGAGGTCGCCCTTGTGCACCGTCCGGTCGAAGGTCTGGCCGGCAAAGGCCTTCTGGTGGACGCTGCCGTCCGGGTTGCGGTCGAAGAAGCAGCCGAGCTCGGTCTCCAGCTCCCGGATCCGCACCTGCGCCTCGGTGACGAGCGTCCAGGCGAGCGCTTGGTCGTTCAGCCACTTGCCGCCCTCGATCGTGTCCATGAAGTGCCGCTCGACTGAGTCGCCCGGCGCCAGCGCGACGTTGTAGCCGCCCTGGACCATGCGGGTGCAGCCGCACTTGCCGAGCAGCCCCTTCACCGCGACGGTGACGTCGAGGTCGGGGGCGACCTTCTTGGCGTGAAGCGCCGCGAACAGCCCGGCCCCGCCGGAACCGAGGATCAGGATGTCGGTCTCGACCTGTTCGGGACTCATCGGGCCTCCTCCAGGGAGGCCAGCACCGCGTCGCGCCGGGCGGCCACGTCGCGCTGGACGTCGGCGAAGAGCGAGCCGCCGTGCGAATCCATGCCGACCAGCAGCGGCCCGAAATCGCGGATCGCGAACTGCCACAGGCTCTCGGGGTGGAGGTCGTCGAGATCGACATCCACGATGGTCTCGATCCAGGTGGTCTCCAGCGCCGCCGCGCCGCCGACGATCGCCAGGTAGGCGCCGCCGCGCCGCGCGAAGGCGTCGAGGGTCGCCGGTCCCATGCCACCCTTGCCGACGATGAGGCGCACGCCCTCCCGCTCCATTAGGGCGTCGGTGAAGCGCTCCATGCGCATCGACGTGGTGGTACCGATGCAGAACGGCGCGTAGCCGACCGGCGCCTCGTTCGAGACCGGGACGCGGTGGACGTTCGGCGCGGTGTGGATCACCGCGTGGCCGTTCAGGTCGAGCCGGGTGCGGCGATCCCGGTCGAACATGTGGATCAGGGTCGCGTCGCGGATGCCGAACAGCCAGCGGCGGAGGGTGACGGTGTCGCCGATCCGGAGCGCCCGGATCTCGGGCTCAGTGGCCGGCATGTCGAGGACGTGGTGGGCCACGGTCTGCTCCTCAATCGAACGCGATGCCGCCGGGCGTGAACGTCGCGCGGGCGCGGCGGGCCGAGTGGCACTGGATGTTCACGGCGACCGGGTTCTGGGTGATGTGGGTCGCGGCGAGTTCGACGTGGACGGCGAAGCTCGTGGACCGGCCGCCGAGCCCCTGCGGGCCGATGCCGAGCTCGTTCACCGCCCGCGACAGCTCGGCCTCGATCCGGGCGCCCTCGGGATCGGAGCAGACCGAGCGCAGCGGCCGGGTCGCCGCCACCTTGGCCAGATGCATGCACAGGTCCGAGGTGCCCCCGAGCCCGACGCCCACGATGGTCGGCGGGCAGACCCGGCCGCCCAGCTCGATCACCCGGTCGATGACGAAGCGCTTGGCCGCGCCGATCCCGTCCGAGGGCAGCAGCATCTGCAGGAACGAGCCGTTCTCCGAGCCTGAGCCCTTCGGGATCATCTCCACCGCCACGGTCTCGGGCCGGTCGTCGAAGTCGACGTGGATGATCGGCACGCGGATGCCGCAGGAGGTCTGCTCGTTCTTGCGGGTGATCGGGTGGACCACCGAGGAGCGTAAGGAAAACTCCTTCGTGGCCCGCTCGCAGCCGCGCCGGATCGCGGCCTTCAGGGCGGCGCCGTCGACGCGCACGTCGGCGCCGATCACGACGTTGTAGATCGGGATGCCGGTATCCTGGCAGAGGATGTTCTTCGTGCGCTCCGCGACCGCGACGTTCTCCACCATCGTGTCGAGGATGGCCCGGCCCGTGGCGCTGGTCTCGGTGCGCTGCAGGTCGGCGAAGCCCGCCTTGATGTCGGGCGGCAGGATCTTCAGGGCGCGGACGTAGAGGTCGCGGCAGACCTCCTCGAATTCGCGGATGTCGAGATCCATGGCGGGTCTCCGGGGCGACGGGCGGGGCTCACGCCCCGCTGAGGAGGAACAGGAGGCCGACCGCGAAGGCGGTCGCGAGGCAGCCGGAGACGACCAGGGCGGTGCGCTCGCGGTAGCGCAGCCACTCGATGGCGAGCACCCGCAGGCCCAGCGCCATGTGGACGGCGAGGGCACAGACGAGACCCCATTCGGCGGTGCGGACGAAGCCGTTCTGGGTGAGGCCGAGGAAGCTCTCGAGTCGGTCGGCGCCCTGGAGCGCGGTGCCGAGCGCGATGAAGTGCATCGGGAGGAACAGCGCCAGGGCGAGCCCCGAGAGGCGATGGATCAGGGCGGCGGCGAAACCGGGCCGGCGCAGGGACGCGCGAATCAGGCCGGCCCGCATGGGAGGCGTCGTGGAAGCCCTCATGCCCAGTACACCGCCAGCGCCGCCCGCAGGCCCAGCCCGGCGAGCAGGGCCGAGAAGGCGATCATGCTGAGGTCGAGGGAGCGGCCGCGCCAGCCGGTCCACTCGCGCAGGATGCTGCGCAGGCCGATCGGGGCGTGGATCGCGGCGGCCAGCACGAAGACCGCGTAGAACGCGAGGAAGGCGAGGTTGCCGTGCGTCCGGCCCAGGATCTCCCCGGCCGTAAGCCCGCCACGCACCGCGTACAGGATCGTGCCGAGATGGACTGCGACCGTGACCGCGAGGATCGCGGCCGTGCCGCGCTGGGCGAGGTACAGGAGCGGGCTCATCCGCGCCTCCAGAACCGGCGCACCGCCGCCTTGCCGGTCTCGCGCTTCAGGCCGGCGATCGAGAAGGTCGGGCTCAGGCCCTTCGGGCAATGCTCGGTGCAGCTCATGTGGCTGTGGCAGGAATGGCAGCCGGCATCGCCCGCCACCGCGGCGAGCCGCCCGTCGCGATCCTGGTCGCGCACGTCGTTGACCAGCGTCCAGGCCCGGTTGAGGGCCGCGGGCCCGAGATAGTCGGGATTCCAGGTGACGACATCGCAGGCGGCGTAGCAGACGCCGCAATTGATGCACTCGATGCCGGCATCGACCTCCTGGCGGGCGGGCGAGTCCGGCTCGACGGTCGCGAAGTCGTCGGGCGGGTTCTCGCCCGGCTCGAAATACCCGTGGGCGCGGCGCCACTTCTCGAAGAAGGGCTCCATGTCGACCGCGAGATCCTTGACCACCGGCAGGTTGCGCAGGGGCTCCAGGCTCAGCATCCCGTCCGGCGCCACCGCGGCGACCCGGGTGCGGCAGGTCCAGCGCGGACGCCCGTTCACCGTCATGCCGCAGGAGCCGCACATGCCGACCCGGCAGGCGAAGCGGTAGGCGAGCGTCGGGTCCTGATCGCGCTGGATCTCGGTGACGACATCGAGCACCGTTTGATTGGCCCGGCGCGGCACCACGTATTCCGCGACCGCATCGCCCCGCCGGACGCGTACCCGCAGCGCCTCGGTCACGCCCTGTCCGACGGCGTGATCGACGGGGACCGTCACCGCGTGGCCTCCTTGGGGGCATCGCCCGCCGCCGGCGCGGGGAAGAACAGCTCGGCGTCGCTGGAGGCCGTGGCGGAGACCAGTCCGGCGCGGTTCATGTAGGCGAGATAATCCGTCATGCGCTCGGGCTTGGTGGTCCAGGCGTTCTGCGGTGCGCGGATGAGGGCTTCCGCCTCCTCCGGCGAGATCTTCGCGCCTTCCGCCTTGATCCAGAGGGTCGCGGCCTTCGCCGGATCGTCCCGGATCAGCTTCAGGCTGTCTTCGAGCGCCGCCAGGAAGGATGCGGTGACCTTGGGATTGGCCGTGACGAAGCGGCTGGAGGCCCAGACGAGGTTGAAGGTGTGGGGACCGCCCATGACGTCGTAGCTGTCGAGCACCTTGTGCGCCCGCGGGTCCTTCAGCTCCATCTCCTGAAACGGAGGAGAGCCGAAATGCGCCGTGATCTCCGAGTGGCCGCCCATCAGGGCGGTCTGCGCGTCGGGATGTCCCATCGAGACGGTGAGCGGATCGAGCTTGGCCTGCTGGCCGGGCCCGAAGGCCTTCTCGGCGGCCATCTGCAGGGTGATCGCCTGGATCGAGGTCTTGGCGGTCGGCAGCGCGATCTTGTCCTGAGGGCCGAAATCCTTGATCGACTTGACCGCAGGATTGGTGGTCACCAGCCAGAGCGGCATCGCGTTCAGCGCCGCCACACCCTTGACCTTGATGTTGCCCTGTGTCCGGCCCCAGATCGTCAGGAACGGGCCGACGCCGCCGGAGGCGAAATCGAGGTTGCCGGAGAGCAGGGCCTCGTTCATCCCCGAGCCGCCGGTGAAGCGCAGCCACTCGGCCTTCAGGTCGAGGCCGCGCCGCTTGGCCTGCTGTTCCAGCAGGCCCTCCTCCTCCATCACGGTCAGCGGCAGATAGGAGATCCCGAACTGCTTCGCGAGCCGAACGGTCGAGACCTCGGCGCGGGCGGCGCTGAGCGCCACGCACATGGCCGCGACCGTCCCGACGAGCCGGATGATGCCCCGTGCCGCCATGGCGTTCCTCACCGGTTCTTGCGCCGATCTTGTCTCTCGCGAGTCCGTCGGCGTCGAGTCGAGGATACGCGCCGGGGGAGGCGTGTCAACACTCATGTGTCATATACATGACCTGGCGCGCGTCTCGAGGGCGAGCGGCGTCCGGCGCGCCTGATCGTTTCCGGATGCGGAGTGAGCGACGGCGCGCATCGGGACGGCTCGATGCGCCTGCCGCCGGGTCGGCGCGCGGAGCGCGAAGCTGGCGTCGGAAGACCGGCCCCGGACGTGGGGCGGTTCAGGCCTGCATGCCCCAGCGCTGGAGGGTGCGGCGCTCGATGGTCTGGAAGATCAGGTTCTCGACCACGAGGCCGATCAGGATGACGGTGAGCAGGCCGGCGAACACGTTCGGGATGT